>NZ_BMPP01000002.1 GCF_014647655.1 Deinococcus malanensis | reverse complement strand
TGATCGTTAACTTTGCTGCCGGCAACAGCGGCCCGAACAACGACACGCTCAATCCCTACAGCGCCAGCCCCTGTGTGATCAGCGTCGGTGCCGGCCACGCCAAGGACACCCGCACCGCCACCAACCGCCTGGTTCGTAAGGGCGTTCCTGGCGAACTGGCGAGCTTCTCGAGCCGTGGTATCCCCGGTGACCAGTACCACTACCCTGACATCGTGCTGCCCGGTGTGAACATCGTGGCTGCCCGTGCCACCAGCGGCGCCATCGTCCCGCCCTACACCGGCTTCAACAACGAACTGCTCGAGCCGATGTACTCCTCGATCTCCGGGACCAGTATGGCCACCCCACACATGAGCGGCGTCGCGGCCCTGATGCTGGAAGTCAACCCCAGCCTCAACCTCGACGGCGTCCTTGAGGCGATCACCAGCACCGCCGACCCGATGTACACCGTGAGTGGCGAAATCCGCCAGCTCGAGAAGCACGAAGTGGGCGCCGGGTACGCCGATGCTTACGCTGCAGTCGAGAAGGCCGCCAGCACCGCCGGCACCCGCACCACCGTGCAGACCTCCCCGCTGACCAGCTGGAACGGCACGGTAGGCACCACGGTGGACGGCACGCCCATCGCCGCCGAGCATAACCACGACGTGGTCGTTCCCACTGGGGCCTCCGCCGTCAAGATCAAGACCGACTGGGGCAACCCCGCCTACGATCTGGACCTGTACGTCTACGACACCGCTGGCAAACTGATCGCCTCCAGCACCCAGGGTGCGAGCGTTTCCGAGGACGTCGTGATCCCCAACCCAGTGGCCGGAACCTACCGCGTGCAGCTCAAGGGCTTCCTGAACGCTCAGACCAGCTACAAGGGCACGGCCGAGATCGACAAGATCGTTCCCGTTCAGTAAACTGACTGAGCAAAAGAGGAGCAGCCTGCGGGTTGCTCCTCTTCACTTGTGGCGACAGGCGTCACCCTTCACAACAGGACCTGACCCCATACGGTTTGCAGTGCCAAATTGAGGGCCACGAGGACGACCTGAACTAGAGGGACTGAGTGCGGTCCCAGGCGCGCGAACGACAGCTTACCTGGCCTTGATACGCTCGAGCAGCGCGGTATTCCGTTCCTCACGCTGGCGCACGGCCGCCTTCTGCCAGGAGGTGGCCGAGCCCACCGCGTAGAACCGCTCACGCGCACGGGTCAGGGCGGTGTAGACCAGATTTCGCGACAGCATGGGCATGTGGGCCTCGTGCAGCACGCCCAGAACGGTGCCCCACTCGCTGCCCTGGGCGCGGTGCACGGTGAGGGCGTAGCCCAACTGCAGGTTGAACAGCTCGGCCCCGGCCAGGTCCACGATGTTGCCGTCAAAATCCACCGTGAGGCGCCCGCCCTCGGCCTTGAGCACGGTGCCCAGGGTGCCGTTGAAGATCTCGTTGGTGTAGTCGTTCTTGGTCTGCACGACCACGTCACCGGCCCGGGCCTCGCTGTCGCCGATCCGCACGCCACCCTGACCGGGGTTGAACAGGCTCTGGAGCTGGTGGTTGAGCATCTCCACCCCCAGCGGTCCCTTGCGCATGGGGGTCAGGACCTGGACCCGGGTGGGGCCGCCGAGTTCACGCACGGTAAGGGCCACGCGCCGTGCGCCGCCGTCCGGCTCCGTTTCAATCAGATTCAGACGCGCGTCGCCCCAGGCCGGGGCCTGACCCTGCAGCAGGCCGTGCGCCGCACGGATGATGGGGTTCTCGGCTGCCTGCCGGTATACCCGGGTAAGTCTGACGGTCGGTGCCGCGTGGGTCAGCGCGTGTAAGGGCAGCCCAGCGTCCACGGGAGGCAGCTGATCGGTGTCACCCACCAGCAAGACACGGGCGCCGGGAGGCACCGCTGCAAGCAACGAGAGCATCAGCCCGTCTCCGCACATGCTGACCTCGTCGACAATCAGCAGGTCGTAGGGAGCAGGCTCCAGATGATTGTGCCGGAAGCCGGCCGGCCCGTAACCCAGCAGTCGGTGGATCGTGCTGGCGGTGCGGCCGGTCACTTCGCCCAGGCGCCGGGCCGCCTTGCCGGTCGGGGCACACAGGCCGACCTCCAGGCCTAGCCGCTCAGCAAGGTCGGCCACCGCGCGCGTGGTCGTGCTTTTCCCGGTGCCGGGTCCGCCGGTCAGCACCACCAGCCGGTGGTCTTCCAGCAGCCCCAGCACCTGCGCCTGCTCCTCGGAAAGCCCCCTGGCGGAGCCGGTCGGCACGCTCCATTCGCCGCTGGGAGGCGTGGCCAGCAGCGTGCGGATCAGTCCGGCCAGCTTCTTCTCGGCGCGCAGGACCTGGGGTAGGTAGATCCGGGTGCCGTCGTGCAGCGGGTCCTGGGTATCCAGCAGCGGCGGCGTGTCATCACTGAGGCGCCCGAGTTCCACGGCGGTGTCCACGGCCATCTGGGCCTGTGCCGGCGTCACGCGGGTGTAGTGGGCCACGCCGCGCTCGGCCCGGCTGCGCGGCAGGAACGAGTGGCCACCCTGCTGGGCGGCCTGCTGCAACGAATACACCGCAGCGGCAGTAAGCCGCCGGGGATCGTCCAGTGCGCCACCCTGGGACTGCCACAGCTTGTCGGCGGTCAGAAAGCCAATGCCCTCGACTTCGGTCAGGGCGAACAGGTCGGCACTCAGGCGTTCAAGCGCCGCTTCTCCAAAGTGCTTGACTGCCCGCTGGGCCTGCGAGATGGTCAGGCCAAGGCCCTGCAGCCCGGCCAGCAGGCGGCGCTCCAGGCCCTGCTGTGACCAGCTCTGAACCATCTTGTGCAGCGTGGAGGCCGTGACTCCCGGCACCTGCAGCAGCTTGTCCGGCTCGCTTTCCAGCAGGTCGAAGGTCGCGGGTCCGAACGCCTTGGCAATGCGCCCGGCCAGCACCTTGCCCACCCCGCCCACACGCGCCTCCAGATATGCGGCCACGCCTGCCTCGGTCAGGTCAGCCGGAGTCGCCTCCAGCACCAGATTCAGCACCCGGTACTGGTAGCCGTATTCGCGGTGCTCTTCCATCAGGACGTCCGCGCTGAAGCTGTCACCGGCGTCCAGTGGCGGCATCATGCCGATCACGGTGGCATCGGGGTCCTCACCGTCGCTGTTGCGCAGCCGGGCGGTCATGACGGTAAAGCCGCTCTCGGCGCGGAAGCGCACTTTGTTGACGCCCCCGGTGACGCGGAACGGCTCGGTGGGGAGCGCGTGTGACATAAGAAAAAGAATAGCGCCCGGCCCCTGGTTCTGTTTGTGGCAGAAGGGTACGGGAGGGGTGCCGGGCCGGTTCAGCGGGCATGCACCTGGGCCGTGAGGGGCAACCGGGCTGAATGGATCGTTCCGGGTTGCTCCCAGGCCAGCCGCCCCTTAACCTGCTTCATGCCTGCCGTGCGCCCTGAGCTGGCCCCCGACTACCATGGAGGCAGCATCCTCAACCTCATCACGACCCTGGGCGGCCACTTCGGCATTCAAAGCCCTCACGCCGGATTCGGCACGCCACTTCCCTTGGCCGGAGCCGAGACGATCATTCTGCTGGTGGTCGATGGCCTGGGGCTTGGTCAGCTGCAGAACGCCATGGCCAAGGGGGTTACCCCGAATGTTGCACGTCTGATCGGCGAGCACGGGCTCGGCAGTGCGACCAGTGTGTTTCCCTCGACGACCATGGCAGCACTGACGACCCTTCACACCGGACGTGCCCCAGCAGAACACGGTTATTTAGGGCTCTCGGTGTGGCTTGAGGAACTGGGCCGGGTCGTGAACCTGATCCGGCTGCAGGACGCTGCTGACCGGCAGCCTGTCACCGGGGCGTCGTTTCTGGCTGCTGTGCCTTCCATCTATCAACAGCTGTCGGAACTCGGCATTTCCTGCGCGGTGGTCATGCCGGAGGAGTACGGGCAGAGCTTTCTGACCCGGTGGTGCTGCGCCGGAGCCTCGTATGTGGGTTATGGATTCCCGAGCACGGCTGCCAGCCTGACCGCAGGGCTTGTCCGGAGTGGGGGAGCCCGCTACGTCATGGTTTACCTGCCTGACTATGACTCCACCTGCCACACCTACGGGCCGTCCAGCGATCAGGCAGCCGATGAGCTTGCCGCCGTCGATCTGATCGTGGGTCGCCTGCTCGGCGCGCTGCCGGACAACGGAAAGACCCTGCTGGTCCTGACCGCTGACCATGGACAGGTTGACCAGAGTGCGCAGGGGGTGGTTCCCGTCACGCAGTCCGAGGAGTTCCAGCGTCTGCTGCTCGCTCCGATGGCGGGAGAGGAGCGCGCCGCCTATTTCCGGATTGACCCCCGGCACATGCACGAGGCGGTTAGCCTTCTGGCCCCCTACGCGGCGGTGTTTGAAGCCGATGACGCCTGGGAAGCGGGCCTGTTCGGCCCAGATCCGGATTCACCCTTCAGGTCGAGAACCGGCCACCTGATTGCCGTGGCTAACGAGGGTCTGGCTCTGACCCGGCGCAGGAGCGGCACTTCACAGCGGGGTCTACACGGCGGCTGGTCGGGGGCCGAGATGCGGGTTCCGGTTCTGGCTGTCCGGAGATAGAGGCCTCGACCCGAGAACCTTACGACTCGGGGCAATGGAGCAGGTTCCAATCGGGTGGCATGCCCTCTTCCCGCTGTCCAGGCCAGAAACCGGGCCTCACTGCATGCTATTTTTTCCGTCATGCGCGTACTTCACACCGCAGATTTCCATGCGGGACGGAACCTGCGGGGCTATGACCGGACACCGGAAGTCCACGACGCCCTGAACGAGATCGCGGCCCTGGCCAAATCCGAGCGGGTGGACGCCGTACTCGTGTCTGGCGACCTGTTCGACACCGGCAATCCTTCGGCCGACGCCGAGCACGCCGTATTCGACTTTTTTCTGCGCCTGCGCGACGCCGGAATTCCCGGAGTGGTTATTGCGGGCAACCACGACAGCGCCGCGCGGCTCGACAGCGTGACCGGGCTGCTGGGCTGGGTGGGTATTCAGGCAGTCGCCCAGCCCACCGCCAACCCGGTGCAGATGGTCCGGCACCTTGAAACCCGCAGTGGGGAGACCCTGACTGTGGGTGCGCTGCCCTACCTGTCGGAGCGCCGCCTGGTGAAGGCCGCCGACCTGCTGGGGGGCGACACCGGCGCGTGGCGGCAGAAGTACCGCGAAGGCATGGGCTTTTTCCTGCGCCGGCTGGGCGAGGGCTTCCGGCCCGGGAGCGTGAACATGCTGATGATGCACGCCACCCTGGACGGCGCCGTGCCCAGCGGCAGCGAGCGCACCATTCAGTTTGACCTGACCAACCAGTACACGCTGTCGGGGCTGCAACTGCCGGCCGGCGCACAGTACGTGGCGCTCGGACATATTCACAAGCCTCAGACCGTTTCCGACGCGCCGCTGGCCTGCTATCCCGGCAGCGTCATTCAGCTGGACTTCGGCGAGGGCGGCGAGAAAAAGCAGGTCAATCTGGTCGAGGTCTCGCCCGGGCGGCCCGCGCAAGTGCATCCGGTGCCGCTGGCCAGCGGCCGGGAACTGCGGACCGTCCGGGTGGACCTGGAAAACGTCGAGGCCCGGCTGGACGCTCTGAAAGACTTTCCTGGCCTGCTCAAGGTGGTGGTGCGCGCCCCAGCCGGCACGGCCCTGCCAGGCCTGAAGGACCGGGTGCTGCGGGTGGCGCCCAACACTCTGGCGGTGGATCTTGACGCTGCCCAGGAGGATCTGCTCGCGCCGGATCTCCGGCGTGAAGGCCTGAGTCTGCTTGACCTGTACGAGCGCTACCACCAGGAACGGCGCGGCGAGCTGCCCGAGGACCTGCGCGCCGCCTTCCGGCAGGCCGACGAGGCGGCCCGCACCGAGGAAGAGGTGCTATGAGGCCCGTCAAGCTGGACCTGCAGGGATTCACGGCCTTCCGGCAGTACACGACCCTGGATTTCACCGATCTGGAACTGTTTGCGCTGGTCGGCCCTACCGGCAGCGGCAAGAGCAGCCTGCTCGACGCCATGACATTTGCGCTGTACGGCCACACCGAGAGGTTGGGAGGCAGCGGACTGGACGCACTGATCTCACAGGGCGAGCGGGGCCTGAACGTGTCGCTCACCTTCGAGGCCGGAGGCTGTACCTACCGCGCCTCGCGGACCAAGGGCCGCAAGCAGGCCGAGAACGAGGTGCGGTTCGAGCGCCTGGACGACGACGGGCGCTGGACCAACCTGTCCGAGGGCGGCATGAAGGGGGTCAACGAGCGCATCCGTCAGGCGGTTGGTCTGGACTTCCGGACCTTCACCCGCAGCGTGATGCTGCCGCAGGGCGAGTTCTCCAGGCTGCTGCACGGTTCCGGGAAGGACCGGCAGGCACTCCTGGGCGAGCTGACCGGACTGGACCACGTACAGGCCATGCAGCGCGTGGCGTCGGACCGCACCAAGGAACTCAAGCATCAGTCGCAGACCCTGAACACGCTGCTGGACGGGGAATACGCTGGGGTCTCGCCCGAGGCCGCAGCGGCCCTGCGCGCCCGGCGTGAGGAGACCGACGCGCACGCCGAACGCCTGACCGACACCCGTGAGCGGCTGCTGAGCCAGCAGCACCGCCTGCGTGACCAGGAAAAAGTCTGGCGTGCCCGTGAGGACGCCCTGCGCCGCCTGGGCAGCCTGGAAGCCCGGGCTGCCAGCGTGCAGGAGGGTGCCGAGCGTGCGGCGCGGGCGCGGCGGGTGGCCGGGGTCCTGCCCCTGCTGGACGCAGCCGAGCGCGCCCGCATTGCCCAGGAGCGTGAAGCCCGCGAACTGACCCGCGCCCAGGAGGCCGCGCGGGTGGCAGGGGCGGCAGCCGCTCAGGCGCAAACCGCGCTGCAGGCTGCCCAGCAGGCCGAGTCAGGAATTCCGGAACTTGAGGCCCGCGAGGGAGCGCTGCGCGAGGCCGAGGCCGACGCTGCCCGCCTGCGCCGGGCGGGAGGCACGCCGCAGACCACCCATCCAAGCCCGCTGCCGTGGGACGAGGACGCGCATTTCGCGGCCCGTGAGGCCGCCCAGAAGGCCGAACGCCTGCGGGTGGAACGCGTGCAGATTGAAACGGAGAAGACGGCGCTGGCTGCGGCC
The DNA here is from genome assembly GCF_014647655.1 of Deinococcus malanensis. NCBI lineage: Bacteria > Thermotogati > Deinococcota > Deinococci > Deinococcales > Deinococcaceae > Deinococcus > Deinococcus malanensis. The sequence continues at coordinate 357,718 of NZ_BMPP01000002.1, read as the reverse complement.
CGCGCCCGCCTCCAGGCCGAGGAGCAGACTCAGGCCCGCGAGGCTGCCGAACGTGACCGCGTCGAGCGGGAGGGCAGATCTGCCAAGGTGGACCTGGAAGCCGCGCAGCAGGCACTGGAGGCGGCCCGCCTGGAAGCCGGTCTCGCCTCGCACCGCGCACACCTGCATGCGGGAGACGACTGCCCCCTGTGTGGCCAGACGGTCCACCATCTTCCCAACGCCCCGGTCGTGAATCTCGGTGCCCTGGAAGACCGCGTGACAGCCCTGAACGCCACGCTTCAGGAGCGCCGCACCCGCTTCAGTGACCTGCGCTCACAGCTGGCCACCCGTCAGAAGTGGCTGGAGGAAAAGCGCCAGGAGAACGCCGACTGGGAAGCCCAGCTGCGCCAGCGCGAGACCGACCTTCACGGTGCAGAAGCCCTTCTTCCCGGTGACCCCCAGACCGAGGCCCTGCGCCTGCTTGCCGGGCTGGCGGCCCGTGTCCGGGAGGCTGGGAATGATCCGGCCGGGGCCCGCCGGACCCTGCTGGCCGAGATCCAGGGCCTGCGGACGCGGGTTCAGGCTGCCCAGAGTGCCCTGGCCCGTGCTCAGGGTGATGCTGCCGCGGCCAATGCCACGCTGGGCGCGGCGCAGTCGGGTGCCGCGCGCCGTGATGCCGATGCCCAGGAAGCACAGTCGGCGCTGCACGTGGCCCTGAGCAGCCTGAGGCTCAGTGCTGAGCAGGCCCGCCACGCCGGTCTGGAGGAGCGTGAGATCGTGGCTCTGGAGGAAGCTGCACGCACGCACACGGCCCAGATCGCGCAGTTGCAGGAAGCCCTGGCAGACCTGGACCGTCAGCTGGGCGCCGCACCCTACGACCCGGCCGAACTGACGCATGTGACGCGTGAACTGACCGCCACCGAGGCCGAGTTGCAAAACGCCCGTGAGCAGGCCGGCCGCCTGGCCGAGCAGGAACGCGCCCTGCACGAACGCCTGGAACGCAAGGCCGAGATCGAGATCCAGGCCGCCGAGGCGGGCCGCCACCTCGACACCTGGCAGACCCTGACCGGCACCCTGAAAGCCAACGAATTTCAGCAATATCTGCTGGCGGAAGTTGAAGCCCAGCTGCTGACCCGCGCCGGCATCCTGCTGCACGAGATCAGTGACGGGCGTTACCGGCTGGCCCTGGCCAGCGGCGAGTACGTGGTGCAGGACCTATGGAACGCCGGTGAGGTACGCGGCGTGAAGACCCTGTCGGGCGGGGAGACCTTCCTGGCCTCGCTGTCGCTGGCCATCGCGCTGTCGGACTATCTGGCCGGCAACAGGATTCTGGGCGCCCTGTTTCTGGATGAGGGCTTCGGCACGCTGGACCCGCAGGCGCTGGATGCAGTGGCCGGGGCTCTGGAAAACCTGCGCACCCAGGGCCGCATGGTGGGCGTGGTCACGCACGTTGAGAGCCTCTCCGAGCGTCTGCCCAGCCGCCTGCTGGTCACCAAGAGCGTGGCGGGCAGCAGCGTGCAGCGCCTGGAAGGGTAGACGGCGCGTCAGTCTGGAGGGGGCACCTCATGTGAGGCATCGACCGGCACATCTGTCCCCTAACGTGAGCTGTGCACAAATTGAAGCTTCTGTTGCTGCTCCCCCTGCTGGGCAGCTGTGGCGTGATTCCCCTGCCCGAAACCACTGTTCCTGATTTCCACTTCCTGTATGCCGTGAATGATCTCCGGCCCGCTGAAGTGCTGTACATGGCCGACAACCAGCTTGACTATCTGGAGATTCCCCCTCTGCCTTACCGGGGCATCACGTTCGACGCGCTGCTCGTGTCCCGCGGCGCTGACCCGGTGGTGCGCCTGCAGGTCTTCGCCTCTGCGTCCCGCCCGCAGTGCCCGGTGGTGCCGTCCACTGTCCCCGACCATGGGGATGCTTTGCGCTGTCCGGGACCCGCAGGAGGAGAGGCGCTGACAGAAGTCGCACTCCGACCGCACGAGGGTACCCAGGTTCGCCTGAAGGGAGAGCAGCTGGACCAGAGTGTCAGGACCGGCCGTCTTTATCTGGGTATCCGCGTGCTGGAAGGCGCGCCGCAGGCGACCGACCGTGTCGATGTGGTTCAGATCCGGGTGCAGGGGCGGCTGTAACCTGAAGGCCGCGTTCAGCCGTTCAGGTGTCCGGATTGCGCCAGGAGAGTGTTTTGGACCTCTCGTGTCCGGGGGTCAAGGGTCAGCACGGAGTAGGCCGTGTTGAGATGAAGCAGCGATCGCTCACGGAAGGTCTGCTGGTAGTCCAGGCCCAGCAGCCGTGCCAGCGCGGCGCCGACGGCAATGCCGTGAGAGACGATGATCACCGTCTGTCCCGGCACAGGCCAGTGCTGTTCAAGATGCCTCAGCACGCGGTCGCCGCACTCCTGAGGCGTTTCACCGCCCGGAGCGCAGCACACCGGGTCTCCATCCCAGAAACGGCCGTACAGTTCCGGGTGGGCAGTTTCGATCTCGGCGTACAGCTGGCCTTCCCACTCGCCCAGCCCGATCTCACGCAGGTCACGGTGGCGGTGCAGGGAGCCGCCGAGCGCCGCGTGCAGCGCCTCGGCAGTGGCGGCGGCGCGCTGAAGATCACTGCTGTGAATGACCGGGTCGCGGACGCCCAGAGCGTGCAGGTGTCGGGCAAGCTTCCGGACCTGCTCATGGCCGGTGTCGTCCAGCGGCGCGTCCACATGACCCTGCATGCGCCGCTCCAGGTTATGGGCGGTCTGACCATGCCTCACCAGGATCAGGCGGGTGGGCGCCAGCACTGCGGCGGGGGCAGGCATACTCACAACTGCCCCCGGTCGTACATCTGCTGGCGGTCGCGGAAGGCGGCTTTCTGAGCTTCGGTCGTTTCGGCAAAGCAGTGGGGGCAGCTCACGCCACGCTCGAACTGCTGACTCTCCAGATCGCCTTCGGTCAGCGGCCAGCCGCACGAGTGGCACATCTCGCTCCCGCCAGGAGTCAGGCCGTGGCCTACCGTCACGCGGCCGTCAAAGACGAAGCACTCGCCTTCCCAGCGGCTCTCCTCGCGGGGCATTTCCTCCAGGTAGCGCAGGATGCCGCCCTGCAGGTGATAAACGTCCTGAAAGCCCTTCTGCCGCAGCAGGCTGGTGCTTTTTTCGCAGCGGATACCCCCGGTGCAGAACATTGCGATGCGTTTGCCTTCCGCGCCGGCCAGGTGCTCATCCACCCAGGCCGGAAACTCCCGGAAGCTGTCCAGGCCAGGGTTGAGGGCACCCTGAAAGGTGCCGGCCTGCACCTCGTAACGGTTGCGGGTGTCCACCACGATCACGTCCGGGTCGGCCGTCAGGGCGTTCCACTCGGCGGGGCTCAGGTAGGTGCCTACCTGCTGACGCGGCTCGACCGGGACCCCCAGCGTCACGATCTCCTTTTTCAGGCGGACCTTGAGGCGCTTGAAAGGCTGATGTGGGCTGAGGCTTTCTTTGTACTCCAGGCGGGTAAAGCCCAGCTCCAGCAGCCGGTCATGCAGCACCGTGATGGCCTCACGGGAACCGGCCACCGTACCGTTGATGCCCTCGGAGGCGACCAGCAGCGTGCCGCATAGCCTCAGGTCGTGGGCGAGGTCATGCAGGGTGCCCCTCAGCGCAGCCGGGTCGTCAACCGCCCGGAACTGATACAGGGCGGCCACCACCCATGTGCTGGGCTCGGAGAGAGTGTCGGGCGGGGAGCACGTCATGGCAGGCGACATGATACCGGCCTGCTGTTTTTGGCGTCCGGGCAGGGTGTACGATAGGCGCGTCCTACCTCGCCGTGTCCACACCGCACAGATTCAGGGTTCATCGTCGTCAGGTTCTTCAGGAGGTTGACCGTGATGCAGCGTTCCGCATTTCGTTTTTCTGCCGCAGGTCTGGGTCTGAGCGGGCTGCTCGCCGTTGTGCTGGCGGCCCCCGGGTCGGCCCAGACCACGCCGGCGCCTATGCCCAGCTTCACCTCGACGCAGGTCACCCTGGGGCAGCGCGTCTACACCCAGAGCTGCCAGGGCTGCCACGGGAACAAGCTGCAGGGAGGCCGGGCGCCCGCCCTGGTCGGTGAGAAGTTCCTGGCCAAGTGGGCCGACGGCAAGCGCCCGGTGGCTGACGTTCACGATTACACCGCCAAGAATATGCCCCGCAACAAGCCCGGCAGCCTGACCACCTCGCAGGCGCTGAATGTGACGGCATTTGTGCTGTCCAAGAATGGCTACAAGGCGGGCAAACGTTCCCTGACAGCCACGACCCTCAAGGTGCCCCTCAGCGCTCCGGCCACCGAGACCCCGTGACGATCAGGGCCGGTCAGTTCATGCATTAAGCCATTCACCGGCTGGCCGCTGCCCTCCTGACTTTGTTAGCCTCCAGGGTGTGTCGACCCTGCTGAGCGCTCAGGCACTGGCTGTGACCTTCGGGGAGCGGCCGGTGCTTTCCGGCGTATCGCTGAGTGTCATGACTGGTGAACGGGTCGCGCTGCTGGGGCGCAACGGGGCGGGCAAGACCACCCTGCTGCGGATCCTGACTGGTGAGTTGCGTCCTGAGGACGGGGAGGTCTGGCGCAGCGAGGACCTGCGGCTGAGTGTGCTCTCGCAGCAGCATGCCCACCCGGCGGGCCTGAGTGTGCGGGCGCTGATTGACGCCTCGCACCCGTACCGGGAACTGGAAACCGAGCTGCTGGCCCTGGAAGCCAACCTGGGTGACCCTCAGACGCTGGCGTCCTGGACTGGCCTGCATGCCCGGCTGGAACAGGCTGAAGCCTACGCGTGGCCCTCCCGGGTGCGCCGCATTCTGGGCATGCTGGATCTGACCCGCTTTCTTACGCGCGAGGCGGCCACCCTGTCCGGCGGCGAACGCACCCGGCTGGCGCTGGCGCTGGCGCTGGCCCGCGAGCCGGACCTGCTGATACTGGATGAACCCACCAACCACCTGGACATCCGTATGCGCGAGTGGCTGGAGGGATGGCTGCGGGGCTTTCCCGGCGGGGTGCTGCTGACCAGTCATGACCGGGACTTCCTGGACGCGGTCGCCACGCGCAGCCTGTGGCTGGAAAACGGGGAGGCCACCCCGTACCCAGGGGGCTACAGCCGGGCCCGGGCCCAGCGCGAACTGGAGCGCCGCACCCAGGCCCGCGCGCACCGCCTGGGAGAACGCGAGGCTGGCCGGCTGCAGGGCAGCGTGGAATGGCTGGACCGCCGGGGGCGACGATCCTCGGCCGTCAAAACCCGCGCCGAACGGGTAGCCCTCACCGAGGCGCCCCTGCCCGAACGGCAGATCCGTATGCGTCTTCTGGCGGGCACCGCGCGGGCCCGCCTGGTTGCCTGGGGCGAACATCTCGGGAAGTGCTACGGCGAGCATACCGTGCTGCACGATGTCGCCTTTAAGCTGCGTCAGGGCGACCGGGTGGCCCTGATGGGCGCCAACGGCACCGGGAAGACCACCCTGATGCGCCTGCTGGCCGGCGAAATCTTTCCGGACGAGGCGGTCCCGGCTCCAGTGTTTCAGGTCGCGTCGGGCGTCAGTGTGGCCAGCCTGGACCAGATCTGGCACGGGCTGACCCCCGGCGAGGGCCTGCGCGCCCAGTTCGAGCGGCGTTTCGGGTCCCGGGCAGCGGCCCTGCTGGGCGGCGCGGGATTCACGGCCGCCGACTGGCTCAAGACCCCGGAAGTGCTTTCGGGAGGCGAACGTGCCCGCGCCGGGCTGGCCCTGGTCAGCGGTCTGCGGGCCGATCTGCTGCTGCTTGACGAGCCGACCAACCATCTGGACGTCGAGGCCCTGCAGGCCCTGGAGGCGGCGGTACATGCCTACGCGGGTGCCGTGGTCATCGTGACCCACGACCGCCGCTTCGCACGCGAAGTGGCCAATCGCCTGTGGGTCATCGAGGATGCCCAACTGCGCGAGCCGCACGGCTGGGGCAGCCGCGAGTACCGCGACCCGGCCCGGGGGCTGGAAGGGGACCCGCCCCCTCCACCGCCGACCCCCACCCCACGGCAGCAACTGGGACCGGTGGAGACCCGGCTTTCCGCACTGCGGGCGGCCCTGGACGGACCCCCGGGGAGCCTCAGCGGCCGGGAAGAGGCGCGGCTGCGTGTCCAGGCGCACCAGTTGCAGGCACAGCTGTATGGTCTCTACAGCGAAGCCTACGCCGCCCCCCAGTACGACGGCCAGGTGCGCGAACCGCCACTGACTGTGCGGGCACAGAAGCTTGGGGACTGGGCAGCCGGACAACGCGGGGGCATGTTCTGGGCCGCTCAGGACGCTGACTGTCCGCACCTTGCCTGGGACGGGCACACCTTGCGCTTCAGTGAATCGCCCCCGGCATGGTTCGGGGCCGCTCTGCTCGGGGGTGCGCTGCGCATTCTGTTTGAACGCTGGAACGCCGGCAGGGTGCAGCTGGGAGAGGGCGGGCCAGTGCTGACGCGCCGCGCCTACTTCGAGCAGCAGGGTTTGATCCGGTCCTGAGATCTGGGCGGTCGTGGTGAACAGGGAACCGGGCCAGTCGGCCTGCGGCGGTTCACTGGAAGTCTCATGCGAGAGGCCTGAGTGGTGTCCCGGCCCGGCGGCATGTGATGAGATGTGGTTCCCTGGCCCCGGATAAGCTCTGCAGATGGCGTCTCCTGACCTGCTGCTCCATCGACTCTCTGATATCGCGGCTGCCCTTGAGCGGTGCGGCGAGGCTCGGGCGCTGATCGGGCTGGGCTCGGCTGGTCCCGACCGCGAGCGGCTCGACCGGTATTCCGACCTGGACTTCTTTATCATCGCCGGGACCGGGAAGAAGGCGGCTCTTCTGACTGACCTGTCATGGCTGGATGGCATCGCCCCCGTCGGGTTCGTGTTCCGGAATACCGAAGACGGTTACAAGGTGCTGTACGAGGATGGCATCTTCTGCGAATTCGCTGTATTCGACGAACATGATCTGGCCAGCGTTCCCTTCGCGCCCGGAACGATGGTCTGGAAGAGTGATGACGTTTCCGACGCACTGGCCCGGCCGCTCACGGTGCCTTCCGCGCCCAGCATTGACCCGGAATGGGAAACAGGGGAAGCCCTGACCAACCTCTTTGTCGGGTTGCAGCGGTACGCGCGCGGTGAACGGCTATCCGGGTTCCGTTTCGTGCAGGGCTACGCCCTGGACCGCATCCTCCGCCTGACCCAGCATCTCGAGGTGCCCAGGACGGGCACGGCAGATGCCTTTGGCCCTGAACGGCGTTTCGAGCAGCACTATCCGCAAGTGGCCACCCATCTTCCGGCGTTTGCACCGGGTTACGCGGGCACCCCGCAAGCCGCGCTGGCGATGCTGGGGTGGCTGGAGGCCCGCGTACCGGTCAACGCTGCCATGGCCGCCGCTATTCGCCACCTGTATGACGAGATCGCTGCCGATGACACTTGCGGGCCTCCCGGACGTTGAAGGCAAACAGGAGTGCGCCTCTGCTCCAGTCGGAGATGATCTGCCGCCTCTGATAGGCCGTTCGCGCCTGGTTTGCCGCACAGCACGCGCCCCCAAATCACCAAACCGGATGGCGCTGATCCCTCTGTGCTCCGGGGCAGGGCTGGTCGGTTTGCGACTCCCACCTCCGCTATACTTCCGCGCATGGAAGATCTCATCAGGGGCCGTCTCGGCGGCGCAGACGGGTACGACATCCGCTGCGCCATTGCCGGTGACACCATCAAGGGCCGCGCCGGCGGCAAGCTGCACGGCAAGGACATCAATCTGGAAATCACCGAGCGTGGCGTGCAGGGCAGCATCGGGGCCGACAGCGTCCGGATCGAGCTGCAGGATGGCGAACTGCGCGGCAACGTGGGGGCACAGAAACTCACACTTCGCGGCGTGGACCGGGTGACCGGCTTTCTGGGTGAGCCCATCGTCGGCTGGAACATCGTGGCCCACCAGAACGGCGAGAAGCTGGCTGGCCAGCTGGGCAGCACCGTCCTGGGCCGTCCCTTCGAGCTGGACCTGGGCAGCGCCCCCGGCTGGGTGGGCACCCTGGTGGCCGTTGTGGCTTTCTACGCGCTCGAGCCCCGCGCGAACGTCAGCCGCTAAAAGCATTCAGACCGCACAGGCAGAATGTCACCAGAGGGCGCCCACGCTGGCGACCCTCTGGTCTCTTACGGCGCACCTGTCCCGGGCTGCCTTACCTGAGGGATCTGAAGATCCATTCGAGGGGTTCCGGAAGATACGATCTATCGAGAACTGTCTGCATGATTTTCCATGCAGACGATTTTTTCGGTTATGGCATGCCAGAGTGCTGTGCTCCATGCGGTCCAGAACAGCCCGCCCCGGGAATTCCCGGGGCGGGCGTGTTGTTGCCTGTGCTTCTGTGGCTGGCTGTCAGCGCCCACCGATGCGGTAGGTCACGCCGAAGCGCAGCCGGGTGCTGGCCTCGGCGCTTTCCACACCGATGCTGACGCTGGTGCGGGGATTGATGTTGTAGCCGGCACTGAAGCTGGGGCGGATGCTCTGCAGGTTCAGCCCGTTGAGCGGCGTGCTCACCTGGAAGGTGAAGCGGTTGTCGGGCGTGTTGTAGGTGGCGTTGATCAGGCCCTCTCCGTTGAGGTTCACTTGGTACTGCAGGTACAGGTCACGGGTCAGGTACGAGCCGAGCGTCAGGGTGGCGCCCACCGACCCATCCGGGTTCAGCAGCTGCGGCGTCAGGCGGAACACGTCCAGCCCGAACGCCCTGGCGATACTGCGTTCCAGCTCGCCCAGCACGAACACGTTCAGGGCGGTCTGCAGCGCACTGGCCCCCAGCGAGGCCAGGTTGTTCGGCAGCGCGGTGAGGTTCGGGACGCCCGTGGCCACCAGGGCATAGAGCTCGGCCTCGGTGTACGCCAGCCGCGTGTCGGGGTCCGAGCAGCTTGCCGCAGCAGCCGTGGGAGCGCAGCTCAGCACGGTGTTCAGCTCCAGCCCGCGGTCGCCTCCAGCGCGGGTCACGAAGTTGCCTGTGACGTTCAGGTTCACAGGCACCCGCTGCCGGGTGGTCGCGGCCAGCACCGTTCCGGTGGCGTTGAGGGTAAAGCTGGGGTACAGGCTCTCGCCGCTGAAGTTCACGCTGCTGGCCGTGATGTTGAATTCATTTTCCCGCAGGAAGATCACGCCGCGCTGCGCCACGATGTCACCGCGCACCAGGGGGCGGGCCCCGGTGCCGGACAGCACCAGGTTGCCGGAGAACTCGGCACGCGCCAGGTTCTCGTCGACCCGGATGCCGTTGGGCGCACGCAGCTGGATATCCCCGAACACCAGTCTTTCCAGGAACGGCAGCGCCGGACGGGCCGCCTCGCCTTCCGTTGCCGGACGTGGGAAGGTCGTGAACTCTACGGGCAGCGGGCTGTCGTAGTCGTCGGTGGTGCGTCCGCCCTCCGAAGCCGTGCGGGTGCGCCCGGGAGCAGGAATGACTTCGGGCGCGTTGACCCGGCCCAGGATCAGGCGCAGGAAATCCGCCGTGCCGGTCACGCGAACCAGATCACCGTCATCCACAGCGCGCAGGTCGGCATTCAGAATGCTCTCGCGGCCGTAGATCACTGCCAGCGGCAGGTTGTAGTTCCGGGCCGTCACGCTGAGGTCCCACTGCGGGGCGACTGACCCAGTGAGCTGCAGAACGCCGGTGCCCGCTGTGGGATTGGTGCTTCGGCTCTGGGCGTCCAGGGTCCAGCGATTGCCCGTTCCCTGGGCAATGGTCACGGTGGTGTTGGGCAGGGCGCCCAGAGCTTCGGGGGCCAGCAGGCCGCTGGCCGTGATGACCGTGCCGCTCAGGTCACCCAGCGTGAGCTGGCCGCGCAGGGTGACGTTCAGATCGGCACCGACCGTTCCCCCGGTCCGGACCCGGCCGCCGCCCGTGAAGGCTCCGCTGTCCGGCAGGTCACCGGTGAAGGACGGTACCTGCAGGCTCAGCCCGGCGACCGCGCCCGACAGATCCTGCGCCCGCAGCACACCGCGAGGGCGGTCGTACGTGCCAGCGGCGCTGAGGGTCACGGTCCCTTTCAGGCTGGGGTCCAGCTCAGCGAGGCCCGGCACCAGTTGCAGCACCGGGGTGAAGGTGGTGTTCGTGAACTGGGCGGTCAGGTCCACCCGCTCACGCGTGAACTGGCCCCGCACGTCCCACGTGCCCGCACCCGAGAGCTGCACATTAATATTTCGCAGTTCGCGGCGGGCGTAGTCCAGGGTGCCGCTGCCAGTCAGCGTTTCGGTGACGGCGTCCTTGCCCTGACCACTGGTGGCGCTCACGCGGATCCGTTCGGCCACCACGGTTGCCTCGCCGGCCTGTGGGTCAGCCAGCGGGAAACGGAAGCGGACCACACCTGTGACCACACCCTCTCCCGGGACGGTGCCCAGGGCAGCCGCGACCGCTGCGCCCAGGGGCAGCCCGCGCAGGTTGCCCTGTCCGAACACTTCTCCGGCGTTCAGACCGGCTGTGAACTCCGACTGTCCAAGAAAGCCGCGAATCCGCCAGTCGCCGGCCACCTGGGTGCCTTCGATTCGGGCGGGCAGGGTTCGCGGCCCCACCTTCAGGGCCTCGGAGCGGAGCGTAAAGGTGCCGCCTCCGTCGCGCAGGGTCGCTTCCCCGCTGATCGGCCCCGAGAGGCCAGGGGCGATCTTCAGGTCGGCGATTTCCAGGTCGCTGAGGGTGGCGCTGAGCCCGTAGCCTTCCTCGGTTGGCCGGAGGGCCAGAGCACCCTGCAGGGCCGGCACCAGATCGGCGATGCCCCCCGAGGCGTCCACGCGGACCTGTCCGGCCATGTCGCCGTCGATGGTGTTGCGGGCCAGGACGCGTGCCTCGAAGGTCTGACCGTTCAGGGTCACGCGGCCGTCGGCACGCAGGTCCTGTCCGGCCAGATCCAGTGGGAAGCGCGCGGCGTCCAGCGTGCCGCGCAGGCCGCCGTTGTCGGCCGAGACATCCACCGTGAGGCTGCCGTCCTCACGTGTCAGGCGGCCACCGACGCGCCCGGTCCAGTAATCCTGGCCCTGGGCAGCCGTGATGTTCAGGGTGCCGCTGGGCAGCGCCAGGGTGGCCTGCACGGCCGGGCGACCGGCCCGCAGGGTGATATTTCCGCTGACTTCTCCGTCCAGGTCCACGCCCAGGTAGGGGAGAGCGTAGGGCGTCCGTAATCCCGAAACCCGGACCGTGACCTGACCGTCCTGGGTGGCGGTGGTCACGCGGCCCTGGGCGGTCAGGCTGCCTCCCAGCCCCTCCAGCCCAAGCCGGGCCAGGTTGAGGCCAGGCAGGTTGGCCGCCACCTGGCCGTCCTGCCAGGTCAGCGTGCCACTGCGTTCGCCGTCGGTCACGGTAAGATCGGCCCCGGCCAGGCTGGCGCTGCCACTGGCGCGCCAGTCGCCGCGGCGGACGCTGAGCAGCACGCTTGGGTCGTCCAGCGGGCCGCTGGGGGTCACATTCAGGCTGAGTTCAGGCCGGCTCAGGCTGGCGGCGCCGCTCCAGCGCCATGGCCCGGTTGCTGCCGGTCTGAGCTCCACGACCCCATTTCCGGATGCGGCGGGACCATCCACCAGACGGACCTGCACGCCCTCGGTGTTGGCCACGATGCGCGCCCCCGCACCCAGCAGCCCCGCTTCACCCTGCACCAGCGGATGGTCGAATGCGCCGCTGACGCTGAGCTGGACCGGGCGCGACAGTAGACCCTGTGGACCGCCCGTCACGCGGGCCGTACCGCGCCAGCCGGTACGTGGATCGGCCTGAACATCCACCGCGGCACGCAGGCCCTGCAGTCCACCCAGGCTGCCGCGGACGGTCAGGGCCTGCGCGGCGTAGGTGGCACTCAGGGTTCCGTTCAGGGTGCCCGTGGTCCCCAGGCTCAACTCGGTGCGGCCACCCGGGTCGGCAGTGCCACTGGCAGACAGAATGCTGCCGGCAGCGTTCAGGCGCAGGTCGTTGACCTTGACCTGGGGGCCTTCAAAGGTGGCGACTGTACGTCCCGCCTGGGTCAGGGTCCCACGCAGTCCGGCCAGGGTGGCACTGAAGATCCCGGTCGTGTCACGCAACCGGACGCCGGCAGCCGCCGCTTCCCGCGAAGCCAGCGACCCGGCCAGCGTGGGCGCCGAGAGGCTGCCGCCCAGCGTGGCACTCACCGACAGCTGACCCGTGCCGTCCACGAGGGGCAGCGGTGTCAGGGCCAGCCGGCCGCTCAGGCCCGGAATCAGGCCCTGCCCGCCCGTCAGGGTCAGGCGGCCACTGCCCAGTTCGCCGGCACTCAGGTCGTAGTTGCCCTGGGCGTCGCCGCGCAGGATGACGGGAGCCTCTATCCCCTCCACCCGGACCTGCACGGCGCCGCCCAGACGCGGCCACGTACCACTGAGGTCCAGCGTGGCGCGGTTCTGGCCCTGGGTGACGGTCCCGTACAGTCGGGTGCGCAGGGTGCCGCGCCCCAGGTCCAGGTTCGAGGCTTCGGCATACAGCGTGCCCTCGGCGTCACCTTTCAGCGTGGCCCGGGCATTCAGACGGGGGTCGCGTACCCGGCCCGCGACGGTGAACAGGGCGTCGAGGCTGTCGGTGGTGGCGTTGACCGTCCCGGCCACGCTGGGATCGGCTGCAGCCCCACGCAGCGTCAGGTCGGCTGTCAGGGCGCCCTTGCCCAGCGATGCGGCGCCGACGTAGGCCGTCGGCAGGTCACGCACGGTCACGCGCACCCCAGCAGGCAGAGCACCGTCGGCGCGCAGCACGCCGCCACGCAGGCTGCCGGTCAGGGCCGTTTCCAGGGTCGTGGGCGTGTAGGTGGCGGAGCCGTACAGGCTGAACGGCCCGGTCTGCTCCTGCACGCCCTTCAGGGCCACATTGCGCAGGATAATGCGCTCGGGCAGCGCGTCCAGGGTGCCGCGTGCTTCCAGAGCACCGGCAAAGGTCAGGGCATCGATATCCAGCCCAGCAGGCAGCAGACGCGAGAGGCGGACGGTATCGGCGCGCAGGGTCGCCTCGTAACGGCCGCTGCGCAGGGTTGCGCCGCCCGCCACTTTGGGTCCGGCCAGACGCACGCTCAGGTCCCCCGCACGGTAGCTGGCCCCCAGGTCTCCGCTGAGGTCGCCCGCCGTGTCATGGACCCGGCCAGTAAAGGCAGCTTCCAGGGCCGACCAGGTGCGGCCCCCCAGGGTCACCCCGCCTGTCAGGCGCAACTGATCGGCGCGGCCCCACAGCGCGCCCATGTCGAAGGCCTGCAGGGTCAGGGTGCCGCCCGGTCGCAGCGGCAGCCCTGCACTCAGCGCGCCTGTCAGGCTGGCGGTGCGGGCGCCCTGACCCACGCGCGCGGCCACGTTGAGGGTGCCGCGGCCATCGAATACGGCGTCCAGAGGCCCTCCTGGAACTTCACCCACCGCACGCAGCGAACCGGTCCAGCCCGCCAGGGTGTTCCAGCCGGCCGTACCGTCAAGGCGTAGGGTCGTCCCGCTGCTGATAAACGGCGCGTGCACGGTCAGGCGCGCCGTCTGAAGGCCGCCCAGGGCATTGGTGCCCAGCTGTCCGCGCAGGCTGCCGGCCAGAGGAGCGCCGGTAAAGCCCGCCTTCCAGTCCTGACCCAGCAGCCGCGCGCTGACCTGTGAACCTCCTGCCTGCAGGCCGCTTCGGGTGTTCTGCAGGGTGCCCTGTACCGTGATGTCCGGCTTGGCCAGGGCGCCGCGTACCTGCGCAGTGTAGTTGCCAGGCAGATAGTTGGTCAGGGTTGCGCGGGCGCTGAGGTTCAGGGCCGGGAACACGGTCCCAGCCACCCGGGCCTGGACGCCGCTCAGGGTGGCCAAGGCTCCGCTCAGGCGCAGGGTGCCGTCCCGGAAGGAGGCAGGCGCGGTAAAGGCCACATCACCCACGGTGCCTGACGCATTCACCCGCAGGTCGGCCAGGGTGCCGCTGAGGGTAGCATTCACCCGGCCGCCGGTGCCGGTCAGGGCCCGCAGGTCCGGCACATTCAGGCTGCCTGCGGCGCGCCATCCGGCCAGGCCTGTGTTTCCGTCCTGCTGCGCGGTGAGATTGACGGCAGCGCCGGCGGCACTGCCGCTCAGGGTCACTCGGGCCTGGGACCCGGTCAGTCCGGTGGCTGTCGCATTGAGATCCAGGAAACGGCCCTCGACGGTGCCCGCCGCCCGAAGGATCAGGGACTCTTCGGCCCGGCCGGTCAGTGTGCCGCGGATGTCGTCCACACTCAGAACCGCGTTGGCCTCGGGATATAGCGGACCGGAAACCCGGATGGCGCGGCCGGCGATCGTGCTGGTCAGGTCGGCGCTGAGCTGCCCACGCGAGAGGCTCACGCGGCCGGTGGCCCGCTCTCCCTGGGCCCTCAGGTCCACCTGAGCCCGGCCACTGGCGCGCTCAAAGTCCAGCTCAGGAATATCCAGATCCACAGTCACCCGGCCCTGGGCTCCGGCCAGGACAGGCTCCAGGGTCCTGGCATCCAGCGTGGCTCCACGGACACTCAGGGTGCGGCCGTCATAGCGCAGCGGCACGCGGGTGCCCGGGTGGGTCAGTGTGCCGGCCACAGTGATGCGGCGCGCCCAGCCCAGCCGTGCATCCAGGTTCAGAGGCGCACCCTGGTAGCGGGTGCCAGTGGTCCGGAGCACCGCGCCGTCTCGTTTCAGCTGCGCGACCAGCCGGCCCGGCACCACCAGTGGACGTACTTCCCGTGGCAGTTGGCCCAGAACGGGGGAGAGGCTGGTGCTGACCGTGCCTCCTAGGGCCGGCAGCAGCGTGACCCGGCCGTCCAGGGGTCCGCTGGGGAGCGCGGCGAGCACCTTACCGGTACCGGTCAGCCGGGCTTCGCCAAGCTGGGAGTTCAGGGCATAGCGAAGTCTCTGGGCGCCGCTCCAGAACCCGTTGGTGTAGGTCAGGCCTCCTACGCTGGCGCGCAGATCGGTTACCGAGGCGCTCAGGGGGAAGATCTGTGCCGGTACCGTCAGGCGCAGGGGGTCGGTGCCGAAACTCTGGGCGTTGAGGCGCAGCGTGCCGCGCAGGGCGTCGGGGTCACCGCTGGCACGCGCCGTGAAGTACGGCCCGGTGACCAGGACATTGAGGTCCGAGACCTGGCTGGGGAGTGTCAGGCGGCCGCTGGCGCGAACCTGCTGCCCGGCGAATTCGCCCGTCGCCGTCAGGCGACCGTTGGCCGCGACTACCGTCAGCAGTCCGGCGCGCAGGGTGCCGGCCAGCTGGCCGTTCTCTGCACGCAGGGCCCCACGCAGCGTCTGCCCCGCGATCTGCAGTCCTGCAGTATCGACATCGAAATCAGACAAACCTCGCAGGGTGACCCGGGCCGATCCTCCTGCCGCGTCAAATACGCGCAGCGAGCCGCGCGGCTGGTCTCCCTGCCCGGTGACGCGGCCATCTACAGACAGGCCGTTGGCCACGGCACCGCGCACGCGCAGGTCATAGCGCCCATCCGGCAGTGACGCGGTGCCCGAGGCGCGGAGCCCCTCGCGGCTGCTGGCCTGCACGCGCAGGGCCTGCCAGGGCCCGTTCAGATTCAGCGTATAGCCTTCCAGGGTGCCGCGCGCTGCCACCTGACCACGGAACCCGGGCCCCCACGTGGCCGATCCCTGCACCTGACCGGTACGGCCAAAAGCGCTCAGGGGTTGGGTGCCGGTCAGGCGGACCAGCTCACGGTCGGCGTCGTAGCTGGCCCGCAGCCCGCCCCAGGTGCCGTTGACGGTGAGGTCGGGCGTCAGGGTAGCTCTGAGATTCACGTCCTGAGCCGGCACCGTGACCCTATTGAAGGTCAGGGCGCCCGTCCGCCCGGTGACCTGGGCCTGCAGGGCGGTGTAGGGACCAGAGACGCTGGCCTGCAGGGTCTGACCCTGGGCGCGGAGGGTGCCGGAGGTTTGTACATCCGGGTACACCCGCCCGGCCAGTTGTGCCTCGACCCCGTCTGCGGCGCGCACGCGCAGGTTGGCGTTGACTGGTCCGCCGGCGCGGGTCAGGGTCCCGGTGACCTGGGTGCCGGCCACGCGGGCGTTGACGTTGGCGCCGCCACCCAGGCCGGCCAGATTCAGGTCCAGCGTGCCGCTCAGGTCCGTTTCCCCCAGCAAGGGCCGCAGGGCCGCCAGATCGATCCTGCCCGTCGCGTTCAGGCGCTCGCCATCCAGAGAACCGCGTGCGGTCTCGCCGGCAGTCACCAACGTAAAGTTCACGCCGCGTTCAAGACTCAGCGTGCCGCGAATATCTGTGCCTTCTATCCGCGCCACCGTACGGAAAGGCGCCTGGAGTTCGGTATCGGCCAGCACGGTAACGCCGCCGGCCGTGCCCCGCAGGGAGGCGCTGCGTCCGCGTCCGACCGCACGCACGTCGAAGCCGTCCCCCTGGGCCCGCAGGGTGCCGAAGGCCTGCAGGTCCCGGTTCACAGTCAGGTTGCCGCTGACCCGGAGCACGTCCGCCACCTGGGTGCCGGTCAGGCGGACCAGCTCACGGTCGGCGTCGTAGCTGGCCCGCAGCCCGCCCCAGGTGCCACTGGCGCTGAACTCTGGAGTAAGCGTGGCTCTCAGGTTGACGGCCTGAGGGGGCACTGTGATTCCTCCCAGCGCTACAGCCGTGGTCCGCCCGGTGACCTGGGCCTGCAGGGCGGTGTAGGGACCAGAGACGCTGGCCTGCAGGGTCTGACCCTGGGCGCGGAGGGTGCCGGAGGTTTGTACATCCGGGTACACCCGCCCGGCCAGTTGTGCCTCGACCCCGTCTGCGGCGCGCACGCGCAGGTTGGCGTTGACTGGTCCGCCGGCGCGGGTCAGGGTCCCGGTGACCTGGGTGCCGGCTACGCGGGCGTTGACGTTGGCGCCGCCACCCAGGCCGGCCAGATTCAGGTCCAGCGTGCCGCTCAGGTCCGTTTCCCCCAGCAAGGGCCGCAGGGCACTCAGGTCCACGCGCCCTGTGGCGTCCAGTCGGTCCTCTTCGAGCAGGCCACGCGCCGTTTCATTGCCGGTCACAAGGGTAAAGTTCACGGCCCGCCCTACGCTGAGGGTGCCGCTGATATCTGCGCCCTCGACGCGCGCGGCGGTCCGGTAGGGCGCCTGGAGTTCGGTATCGGCCAGCACGGTAACGCCGCCGGCCGTGCCCCGCAGGGAGGCGCTGCGTCCGTGTCCGACCGCACGCACGTCGAGGCCGTCCCCCTGGGCCCGCAGGGTGCCGTAAGCCCGCAGATCGTTGGTGACGTTCATGTCTCCGCTGACCCGGATGCCGCTGGTCAGTCGCAGGCCGCGCAGGTTGGCTCCGAACACGCGGTTGTTCCAGACTAGACGCTGGCCTCCGGGACGGAAGGTGCCGCGCTGGCGCACGTAATTCACGTTGACCGGTCCGCTCAGCGTATCCGCCAGCCCAGGCACCTGCGCCGAGAGCTGCCCGCTGACGTCACCGCTGGAAAGGTTGACCCGGCCGCGGCCATTCAGGGTCGCGCCCAGGCCACTCAGGTTCTGCGCCTGCCAGTCGCCGATCAGGTCACGGTTCAGGTCCAGCTTCACCGGACCGAGGTCGGCTTTCAGGCCACGCTCGTTGTAGGTCACGACGCCGGCCAGCGGAAACGGCCCGGCCTGCCCGCCGCTGACCACCGCGCGCAGGTTCTCCGGGGTGCCGGTCAGGGCCACGCGTGCCAGTGCTTCGCCGTAGTCGGGATTCAGGACAGCATTGATCCGGGTGCCTTTGAGGGCCACCGTTCCGGACACCGGACCGCCCAGGGTCGCCCCCGAGAGGGTCACCACATTTTCTGCATTGATATCACCGCGCACGTTCAGGGGCTGGCTGCCGAAGTCTCCGATCCAGCTTGCCCGGCCTTCACGGCCGATGGCCCAGCGCGCGGTGAGCTTCTGGGAGCCGGCCAGCCCGGTCAGGGCACTGAACGCCAGATCGTTGGTCTGGTTGGCCTTGTCGCCGTCACGGCTCAGGTAGGTGTATTCGGCTTTCGCGTCACGAAACGGTACGCGGGCAAAGGAACCCGAAGCCTTGGCATAGCCCTTGACCCGCACGGTGCTCCAGCCGCCAGCGGTGACGCGCAGTTCCATGGGGCCTTCCCCGACCGTGTCCAGGGCTTGCGCCAGGCCCGAGACGGTCGGCCGGGCGTCGGCCGTGACCGTCCAGTTGCGCGCCTTGAGGTCCACGCTACCGTTTGCGGTGACGGGTCCATTCCAGCCGCGCCCGGCCAGCTTGAGGCCAATCTGGTCGCCGCGGTGTCTGGCGCTTCCGGTGATGTTCCGCACGACCACGAAGCGCGCGTCAGGAACCCGCAGAGCACCGCCGCGCAGGTTGAGGTCGCCGCGAATCGGGCCCTGGCCCACCAGATAGCGGCCCGTGATGCGCCCGGCGGTTACGCCCGGCCAGTAATGGTTCAGAACGCGGGCATCGGCGTCCACATCAATACGGTAAGTGTTGGCGCCGTTTTTTTCGCCGACCACCACATTGGCATTCAGCTCGCCCTCGGTGGTGCGGCCGCGGACAGCCAGCGCTCCATCCTGGGTGCGGGAGGCGCTGAACGAGCCGTTGGGTATATTCAGCCCCTGGCCGTTCACGTTCACCCGGGTGCCGCGAACGTCCACGCCGCCCAGAACAACCCTCCAGCCGCTGTTTTGCTGCTTGTCATTGCCCGCCAGCAACTCGCTCAGCTTCAGATTTACCGTTGCGTCGCGCACCGCCACATTCAGGCGCACCGTACGGGTTCGGGGATCAATAGCTGTGACCCGGACATCAGCCTGTTTTGCCTGAGCACTCAGCCCCGGCATGGTTACGCGGGCCCCCCGCAGGCTGGGAGACCACAGCGTACCGCCGACCCCCTCGGCGCTTATTCCCGCGTCCTGAGCCAGACGAGAGAGCGCCCAGCGTCCCAGCAAGGTGGGCGAATACGCTACCAGCGAGCCCAGCACGACAGTTACAAACAGGAGAATCCAAGGCCAGGCGGGCCGACGGCGCACGCTGGTATGCTCCTCGCCCGCTGAGGGGGTAGGCAGCTCAGGTGGCACAGAAGGTCCGGTGTTCACTTGTCACCGGCCCGCTGCGTCACACACAGGCAGAGTTTCTTGGTACGGTCCGGCATTCATTGCATTCTAGGGTTCCTCATATGAGGTGCGCTGTGCCTTTTCCTCACCCTCACGTCAGGCTTCACCTCCTTGACAGCGAAAGCCCGAGCACGCTTTGTCGTGCGCCGGGCGTTAGCATGGGCCGGTATGCGCCTCACCGCCCTGATTTCCGGCACCGTACAGGGCGTCGGATACCGCCGTTACGTCCAGCGATATGCCCGAGACCTGAAGGTCAGTGGGTACGCCGAGAACCTGTCTGATGGCCGCGTCGAAGTGGTGGCTGAGGGCCATGACCCCGATCTACAGCGGCTGCTGCACTGGATTGGCCGCGGTCCTCCCCACGCCCGCGTGCGCGAGGTGCAGACCCAGTACAGCGAGGCGACGGGCCTGCGCGACTTCCATGTGTACTGATAGTTGTAGGCGAGGCTAAGGCTTGACCCCGACAGAGGGTCAATGGAGTAAACCGGACGGAAATGTGCCCCGCCCATCAATGGAACGAATTATCAGTGTAAGCAGGCGGGGCCAGCAGTCCCGATTGGCCTGTCCGCTCACGAGAATGACCTTGAGACCAGAAGCCTCAGGCGAAAGGGTCAACGATATGGGTCCGAACAATCAGGTGAGGTTCCGGTGCTTTTCGCAACCAGGCCGAGCACAAAGCGGCTCCCGTGAAGACCTGGGCTGACCATACCTTACAGACAATCACGAAAAGCGGGCAGCCCGGCAGCACAGGCTCGTTTTACCCTAAGCTACGAGGATGGCCCGCCGTCAATCCAATTCCACCTGGCCCGATCCCACACCCGAGGCGGAGCCGCTCGCCTGTGCGCTGTGTCAGCGTGAAACCCCGGTCCTGACGCAGCACCATCTGATGCCGGTCCTGGCAGGGCGCCGCAAGGGCATGAAGGTTCAGGACCTGCCCACCGTGGGCCTGTGCTCGGCCTGTCACGGCTACGTTCACAACACGTTTTCCAATGCTGACCTGGCGGGACCCTACAGCTCACTGGAGGCCCTTCAGGAACACGAGGGGGTTATCAAATTCGTCAAGTGGGTCCAGAAACAGCCTGTATCCAGGGCAGTCAAGGTCAAGTAGAAGAGCCTGGTGCCTGGTTCCCGGAAGGGCAGGGGCGGGGCTGAAAAGCTCTGGCAATTCAGGTGGGTACGCCGGCATTACTGGCGATCAGCCGGGCCGCTTCAGCTGGGGAGACAACCGCCGTATCGATGCGCAGGGCGCCCGGCAGTGGCGGCAGGAGGCCCTGGGTATCCAGAGTCCGGCGCAACTGATCCGGGTCGCGCATTTTGGCCCGCTGTAGTCGCTCGGGCAGGGTAAGTCGGCGGCAGAGCTCATCCGTGTGGCACTCCAGCCAGACCGGGACGTATTTGGCCTGCCGCGCCTGAGCCACCTCCCGGATACGCTGCGCTGTGGCCGCACCCTTGTCCTGGGCATTGTGGTAAGCCGTAAAAATCTGCTGCACGTCGGGCAGAGCCATGCGCGCCGCCTGCAGCCCCAGGGCCCAGACCCGGGTTCCCAGTTCCTGAAGTTCCGCGGGAATGGGCCGCAGCCCGTCGGCACCGTACGGCTTGTACACTGCGTCGCGGAACAGGTGATTGTCCAGCAGCACCGCGCCGGTCAGCAGGGCAAGCTCCAGGCCGACGGTTCGTTTGCCACTTCCGGGCGCGCCGATCAGGTGATACACGACAGGAGACATGGAAGCAGGGTAGGGCTAATCTCTTCGCCACCTGCCAAACGGCGAGGGGCCCTGATATTCACCCAGGGCCCCTCGCGGTCAGGGGTGTTATTCGAGGACGGCTTCGTGGGTGATTTCCACGTTGCCTTTCATGACCCGGCTCAGGGGGCAGGCATCGGCAGCCTGGGCCACGTGCTTTTCGAATTCGGCCTGATCAATATTGCCGACCTTCCCGCGGATGGTCAGGCGCATGGTGCTGACCTTGAAGCCGGGGCCATCCTTGACCATTTCGCAGGAAGCCTCGGTGCGCAGGTCCTCGGGCTGATGGCCGTGCGCCGCCAGCATGGCAGAAAGCTGCATGGTGAAGCATCCGGCGTGGGCAGCGGCCAGAAGTTCTTCGGGGTTCGTGCCGGGGGCTTTGTCCTGCTCGAAGCGAGCCTTGAAGGAGTAGCCGTTTTCCTTCAGGGCGCCGCTTTCGGTGCTGACCGTCCCGTTACCGCTTTTCAGGTCTCCGAACCACTGGGCGTTTGCCTTTCTCGTGATGTCTGCCATGGTTCCCAGTCTGCGGGCTGCGGGTGATGCCTGGCATGGGGTGCTGTTTACCCGAACTTCATGCCCGGTACACTGCCGGGATGACATGGCAGCAGTGGAACGTGACCGGAGCACCTGTGGCCGGGTTCGTCTGGAATGCCCCCAACCCACGTGGGGCGGTGCTGCTCTCGCATGGCGTGGGCGAGTACTCCGGGCGCTATGTCGAGCGGTACCACGCCCTGATTCCGACCCTGGTCTCAGCGGGATTTACCGTCTATGCCTATGACCAGCGTGGCCACGGTCAGTCTGCCGGGCGGCGCGCCGTGGTGGATATGCGGGTGCTGGTCGAAGATCACCTGCTGGCGCGGGAGGCACTGCGCACCCAGAGTGGACCGCTGTTCGCCTTCGGACACAGCATGGGTGGCCTGGTCACGGCGGCCAGCGTGGCCCGTGATCCACGCGGACTAACCGGCGTGATCCTGTCCAGCCCCCTCTTGCTGGTGGGCGAGGATGAGTCGCCCCTTATGAAGAAGGTGGCTCCACTGCTGGCCCGCGTCGCGCCCGCACTGCCAGTCACGGCGCTGGACACGGGTGGGCTGTCGCGTCTGGCAGACGAGGTCAGCGCTTATCAGGCCGATCCCGGTGTGTATCAGGGAAGGGTACCGGCCCTGACTGGCGCGAGCATGCTGACGCTCAGCACGCGGCTGTGGGCGCTGTACGACCGCTGGACCCTGCCGACCCTGGTGATTCACGGCTCCGCCGACCGCATCACCGACCCACGCGGCAGTCAGCGGTTTGTGGACGCTATTGCCAGCACCGACAAGACCTTCGCGCGACTGGAAGGTGGGCACCACGAACTGCTCAACGATGAGTGCCGTGCCGAGGTCCGTGACCGGATCGTGGAGTGGCTCCAGGCGCGCAGCCCACAGGCATGACCCTCTGAGCTTCGGGCTGTCCCTGTTAAAAATGCAATAGAGGCGCACCTGACCGGCCGCCTCCATCTTCTTGAGTCCAGCGTTACACGCCCATCGAGATGAACTTGATTTCCAGGTACTCGTCCAGGCCCCAGTGCCCGCCCTCACGGCCCACACCGCTGTTTTTCATACCGCCGAAGGGCACGTTGGGCGCGCCGTTGCTGGGCCCACCGTCGTTGATCCCCACGATGCCGTATTCAAGTGCCTCGGCCACCCGCCAGGCCCGGCTCAGGCCGCGGGTAAAGGCGTAGGCCGCCAGACCGTATTCACTGTCGTTGGCCAGCCGCAGCGCCTCTTCCTCGGTGTCGAAAGGCACGATGGGCGCCACCGGTCCGAAAGTCTCTTCGCGCAGGATCAGACTGCCCGGGTCCACGTTGGTCAGAATGGTGGGCTCGAAGTACAGCCCCCCCGTGGCCCTGCCGCCCACCGTGGCGACCGCACCACGGTCCAGGGCGTCTTTCACGTGGGCCTGAATCTTGTCCAGTCCAGCCTGCTCCACCACCGGCCCGATACGGGTCTGGTCGTCCAGGGGATCGCCCAGCGTGAGCTTGGCAGTCCGGGCACTCAGCAGCCGGGTGAATTCCTCCATCACCGAACGCTGGACATAGATCCGGTTGGTGCAGATGCAGGTCTGCCCGGCGTTGCGGAACTTGCTGCTGACCACCTCACGTGCGGCACGTTCCAGGTCGGCATCCTCGAAAACCAGGAAGGGCGCATGGCCGCCCAGTTCCAGAGAGACGCGCTTCATGGTCCTGGCGGCCTGCTCGTACAGCAGCCGGCCCACCGGAGTGCTGCCGGTGAAGGTTAGCTTGCGCACTCGGCTGTCTTCCATAAACGGCACCGTGAATGCAGCGGCGTCATTGGTGGGCAGTACCTGCAATGTATTGGCTGGACCGCCGGCCTCCAGCCACAGTTCAGCCAGATACAGCGCGGTCATGGGGCTCTGCTCGGCGGGTTTGAGGATCATGACGCAGCCGGCGGCCAGGGCCGGGGCGGCCTTGCGGGTAATCATGCCGGCCGGGAAATTCCACGGCGTCACCGCGTACACGATGCCCACCGGCTCCGCACTGGAAAAACCCCGCTTGTTGCCCAGGCGCATGGCGATGCGCTCGCCGCCGATGCGGCTGGCTTCTTCCGCGCACCATTCGATAAAGCTCGCGGCGTAGTGCACCTCGCCGCGCGTCTCGGTGATGGGCTTGCCCATCTCCAGGGTCATCAGCCGGGCCAGCTCTTCTTTGTGCTCCAGCATCAGGTCATGCCAGCGGCGCAGCACCTGCCCGCGTTCGTAACCGGTGGTCCGCCGCCAGTCACGCAGCGCGGTCTCGGCGGCGTCGATGGCACGCCGGGCGTCGTCGGCGGTGCAGTCGGCCACCGCGCCGATACTCTGGCCGTTGCCAGGGTGAAAGATCTCGAAGGTTCGTGGGGTGGTGTGCCACTCGCCCGCAAAGTAGGCCATCGTGCGGGTCACGGGGTCAAGCTGGGTGGTGGTCATACCTCAGTGTGCCTCAAGCCTGAGCCCCTGAAGGTGCCTGCGTCCGGGGCGACCGGACCCTCCCTGACCACCACGACGACCCACGTGAGGGCCCAGGGCCCACAGAATTGAGGATTTCTTGGGCCTGCCGGGAGACTGAAGCCGGATTCACTATGCTGGAGCACAAACCGCCTGCCGTCATGGCAGGCCACCCGGAGGATGAAGCATGGAAGAACGCAAGAGCATGGGAAGCGCACTGGTCGATGTATTCGACGCAGGCGTTACCCTCGTGAAATCGGAGATCAACAATGTGGCGCGCAAGGTCGGCGACGTTGCCAAGGCCAAGGGCATCGGCGTCGTCATGCTGCTGGCGGCGGTGGGACCGCTCGTTATGGGCCTGATCTTCCTGATTCTGACGGTCTTCTATGGCCTGATGGCTCTGGGTCTGCCGGCCTGGGCCGCTGCCCTGATCATCGCTGTGCTGAGTCTGGCGGTCACGGGTCTGCTGGTCATGATGGGGCTCAAGAAGCTCTCTGCCGAGGTGCCGAACGAGGAGCCGCTGGTGGACCGCGACCCATCCACCATGACCGAGGACGAGCGTCTCGAGGCGCAGTATCAGGCCGAGCAGCGCGCTGCAAAGCAGTCCAGCCAGTCGGCCACGGTTTCGGCCCCGATCAGCGGCTCGCAGGTGGCTGCCGGCACGACCACCTACGGCGTCGGCTCGGATCGTCTGTCGGCAAACGATGTCGAGGGCCACGCCTCCGGGATGCAGAAGACCGCCAACAGTGAACCCGTACCGGTGTATGAAAGCACGCCGTCCGGCCAGCCACAGGTGTATGGCAACAACCTGAACAAGAAGCTCCAGGGTGACGATGAGCACGGCCATGATTCCGACGTTCAGCACCCGGTCGTGCTCAAGGACCAGCCCGGTATCACAGTCAGCACCTCGCCCACGTTCAAGGAAGACATGAAGAAGGAGGGGTACTGATGGCCGACCAGCCTAAACCCGCGCAGCCCATGCCTTACACGCCGGTGCCCCAGCCCATGACCGAGCGTGAGGCCGCGCGTGCACGCCTGCGCGCCAGCGTGGACGCCCTGGCCCGTGAAGCCAGCCTGCAGGCCCAGTTGCAGAAAGAGCCGCTCAAGATGCTGGGCGGTGCCTCGGCCGTCGGCGCGGTGATCGGCATGGTGATGGGCCGCAGCCTGCGGCGCAGCAAGAAGATCTATGTGCATGCGGGTAGCCCCGTCAAGCACCAGAAAGCGCTGGTCAAGGCCCAGAAAAAACAGAGTGGCCAGAGCGTGGGCGGCGCCCTGGTGGCTACACTGGGCACCCTGGCGATCCGCACCCTGACCCAGAAGGTCCTGACCCCCAAACTTGAACAGCTGTCGGATTCGATGCTTCATAAGGCCGGCCAGCCTGGCGCGGCCCATCCCAAGGCCGTGACGAAAACCAGCACCGTGCCAACTGTTACCACTCCTGGCATGCCGGTCAGGGTCACGCCCTCTAGTGCCGGAGCAGCCACACTTAGCAGCACGGCCACCAGCACCACGAGCAGCGCGGCTGCCGGTTCCGATACCAGCCCGGCGGCCTCGTTCCTGAAACATCCCGGTGTGGTGCCAATGCCGGAAAGCCACGTCGAGGCCAAGGCGGTGGGCACCCCGATTGCCCCCGAGGAGCGCTCCAACCCCAACGCCCGCTGAATTGTCTGCTCCTGGCAGCCTACCGCACAGGTGGGCTGCTTTTGATTTGGCGTTCTCAAAATTTGCTATGCTGCCCGGCATGACCGCGACCCGCAGCACCCGCCAACGCGACGTGATCTCCCGCGTGCTGGACGGCGCGGAAGGCCCGCTGACGGTGGGGGAGGTGCTGCGCCGCGCCCAGACCGACCTGCCCGGGCTGGGCATCGCCACGGTGTACCGCACCCTGAAGCTGCTGACCGAGCAGCGGCGCATCCACCCGGTGGCCCTGGACGGCGAGACGCTGTATGAGCCCAGTGGGCGGGGTCACCACCATCATTTTTCGTGCACCAGCTGCCACCGGGTCTTTACGCTGCACAGCTGCCCGCTGAGCCTGCCGGCCGGCAGCGTCTACCCCGGAGGCTTCGTGGTGGAGGCCCATGAGGTCACGCTGTATGGCCGCTGCCCCCAGTGCGCCGCCACTGGATGACCCCGCGCTGAGCCACCTGTCCGGACGTTTGCCTTGACCGCCCTTGCCCCGGGGCGGTAGTTTGTTGGATAGCTCCCGCGTGGAGCAACCCACTTCAGAGCGCCCGAGAGACCTGGCTCGTCGACGGCGCGGCAACCGGACCTCATCGCGTCACGGTGCCCCAGCCAGCCCACCGCACGTTAACGATGATGCCTGCGCGTGGGAGCAAGAGGGAAGGTCACGCGGATGAAACGCGCCCCTTCTCAGTACCGAGAGGGGCGCTGCCTGTTAGCGCCCCCACAGATCCCGTCCCATTTTCTGTGAGGAGGCCACACCATGGCTCTGAAATTCGAGACCCTGCAGGTTCATGCTGGGCAGCAGCCCGATCCCACGACCGGTGCCCAGGCCGTGCCGATCTATGCCACCAACAGCTACGTGTTTCAGTCTCCCGAGCACGCCGCCGACCTGTTTGGCCTGCGGGCCTTCGGGAACATCTACAGCCGGATCCAGAACCCCACGACCGCCGTGTTCGAGGAGCGTGTGGCGGCGCTGGAAGGCGGCGTGGGCGCCCTGGCGGTCTCCAGCGGTCACGCCGCACAATTCGTGGCGATCACGACGCTGGCCCAGGCCGGAGACAACATCGTGGCCAGTCCCAACCTGTACGGCGGCACCATCAACCAGTTCCGCGTGACCCTGCGGCGCCTGGGAATCGAGGTGCGCTTTACCGGCAAAGACGAGCGTCCCGAGGAGTTCGCGGCCCTGATCGACGACCGTACCCGCGCCGTGTACCTGGAGACCATCGGCAACCCGGCCCTGAACATCCCGGATTTTGAGGGTGTGGCGGCTGAGGCCCACGCGCGTGGTGTGGCGGTCATCGTGGACAACACCTTCGGCGCGGGCGGCTACTACTGCCAGCCGCTGCGGCACGGGGCCGACATCGTGACCCACAGCGCCAGCAAATGGATCGGCGGGCACGGCAACGGGATTGGCGGGGTCATCGTGGACGGCGGCAACTTCAACTGGAACAACGGCCGCTATCCCCTGATGACCGAGGCCTCGCCCAGCTATCACGGTCTGAACTTCTGGGAGACCTTCGGCACCAGCAATCCGCTGGGCCTGCCCAACGTCGCCTTTATCATCCGCGCCCGCACCGAAGGCCTGCGGGACCTGGGGACCACCCTGGCTCCGCAGCAGGCCTGGCAATTCCTGCAGGGCCTGGAAACGCTGTCCCTGCGCGCCGAGCGCCATGCGCACAATGCCCTGACCCTGGCCTCCTGGCTGGCCGCCCACCCTGACGTGAGCCGGGTGACCTACCCTGGCCTGAGCAACCACCCCCATTACGACCGTGCCCAGCATTATCTCCCGCGTGGAGCGGGCTCGGTGCTGACCTTTGAACTGCGGGGTGGCCGCGCGGCAGGCGAGGCATTTATCCGCAGTGTGAGACTCGCGCAGCACGTGGCCAACGTGGGCGACACCCGGACCCTGGTGATTCATCCGGCCAGCACCACCCACAGCCAGCTCGACGAGCAGACCCAGGCCACGGCCGGCGTGACGCCAGGGCTGATCCGCGTCTCGGTCGGGATCGAGCACATCGAGGACATTCAGGAGGATTTTGCGCAGGCGCTGGCCGCTGCCCCTGACCTGCTGCCCTCGGGTGACGAACCAGCGGTGCTGACCGGAAGCCCCTCGCTGGTCGGGGATGAAGGGTGACGGCCCTGATCCACCCTGCCCACCAGACGCCGCCCGCTGCTGCGGACCGATGTCCGGTTCAGCAGACGGTGACCCTGTTCCGGCATGAACCGCTGCTGCTCGATTGTGGTCAGGCCGTGAACGACGTGCGGGTGGCGTACCACACCTACGGCGAGGCCCGCGAGGACGCCACACTGGTCCTGCATGCCCTGACCGGAAACAGCGCCGTTCACGAGTGGTGGCCGGAGTTTCTGGGTAAAGGTTGCCCCCTGGACCCCGAGCTCGGTTTCGTGGTGTGTGCCAATGTGCTGGGTGGCTGCGCCGGAAGCACCAGCCCCGGTGAACTGCCCCCGGTGGGTGGCGGGGACGCCCCCCTGAGCCTGCGCGACATGGCCCGGGTGGGGCGTGCGCTGCTGGAGCACCTGGGTGTGCGGCGGGTGCGGCTGGTGGGCGGCAGTATGGGCGGCATGCTGGCTTACGCCTGGCTGCTCGAATGCCCGGACCTGGTGGAAAGGGCCGTGATTATCGGCGCGCCGGCACGGCACTCGCCGTGGGCAATCGGCCTGAACACCGCGGCGCGCAGCGCCATCCAGGCTGCGCCCGGGGGAGAGGGCCTGAAGGTCGCCCGGCAGATCGCCATGCTGTCCTACCGCAGCCCCCAGAGTTTTGCACTGACGCAGGCCGGGCAGCGTGCTCCCGGGACCCCGGCCATCACGTCCTATCTGCAGTATCAGGGCGAGAAACTCCACGCGCGCTTCTGCGAACGCAGCTACGTCGCGCTGACCTGGGCGATGGATACTTTCCAGCCGACCGACGCCGAGCTGCGCAGCATCCGCACCCCGGTTCTAGCTGTGGGAATCAGCAGCGATGTGCTGTATCCGCCTGCTGAGGTTCAGGCCTGCGCCGCGCTGCTTCCCTGTGCCCAGTACTGGGAACTGGACAGCGTTCATGGCCACGACGCCTTCCTGATGGACGCCCAGGATCTGCCCGAGCGGGTCGGTGCCTTTCTGCGCGGCCACTGACCCGTCTGGCAACCGAGCAAGGCAAAGGCCGGGCTGCTTGGGCCACGGCCTGAAGTCGGGTGGGGAGTCTCAGGGCCCGGTCATACGGACTCCGATTGAGTCGTTTGCAAGAACCATTCAACCCGAGCAAGGCGAGTGGGAGAAAAACGGGTTCCGGGCGTGGAATTGACAAACCGGCGCTCTTCCGGTTTATCAATGAAACAGACGGAATCCGTATCAGTCGCTGGCAGTCAGCGTGCCGGGGCCTGCTGCGAGCGGCTCAGCGTGGCGCACGCTCTTGTACCAGGTATTCCGGCCCGTAAAGTGGCGGTAGAAGGCCAGCGGCAGGGACCATAGCGTGATTGCACTGAAAATAGGCAGCGTGCCCATGATGTACGCGACCGAGGTCCATGGCAGCTGCTGCTCACGGCGGTAACGGACGGCCCAGTTCAGCTGGAAGCCCAGCGGCAGGACCGTGAAGACCAGGCCTACCCAGCCGGGCGTGGACAGTCCCTGGACCTTCAGCACCCTGCGCAGCGGCTGCGTGCCCATGCTGAGCAGCAGCGCCGCGTTCAGCCAGGGTCCCAGGATCAGATAGGTGAAATCGATCAGGGTGACTGGGTGCGTGCCGCTGCGCACGAGACGCGGCAGGTAGGGCAGGCATTCCATGGTGCCCTGGATCCAGCGGGCCCGCTGACGCATGAACGGCACGGCATCGATCATGCCCTGCTGCCCCACATGGGCGGTGAGCATGGCGATACGGTGCCCTGGGTTGTCCAGCCGGATCTCCAGCGCGCTGCCAAAGTCTTCAAGCAGCACATCGGGCCAGGGAAGCACCCCACGGCCAAGCTGATGGGCCACGTAACTGGCGCGCATGCACTGGCCATTGCCTGTCAATGACGCCGTGCCGGCCCAGTGACGGACCCGCTGGTAATGGCCCAGGATGAAGTTTTCGAGATCCTGCTGCACCAGCAGAATGCGCGCAATAAAGCCCCGCGAGCCCGGCAGCGGGATTGTGGTCTGCCGGTAGCGCATCCAGGCCTGGGCGGCCATGACCTGCGGGTCCAGAAAGGCCCCACGCACCTGCGGCGCGAAATCCGGACCAATCCTGCCGTCGGCGTCGATGCCGATGAGAACTTCCTGACTAAGGTCTCGTCCCTGCAGCGGTCCCTGGAGCAGCTGGGCCACGGCCCAAGTCATGGCCTTGCCCTTGTTCTGCCGGGCATCCGGAAACTCGCGCCGCAGCAGCTGCACGCCAGGGTCGTCCCCGGCCACACGCTGCACAATCTGTGGGGTCTGGTCGTCACTGGCGTCGTCGATCACGACCACGCGCGCCTCCGGAGCCATTTCACGCAGGTTCCGGAGGGTCGGTTCGATGACCTGCTCCTCGTTCAGGGCCGGGACCAGAAAGGTCAGGCTGGCGCCCTGGTCGGCCCTGGCAGTAGGCAGCTGGCGGGGCGGAATGACGGCACTGGCCAGTTGCTGCGCGGCATACAGGCCAAACGAAGCCAGGCCGATGACATCAAGCAGGGTCAGGAATTTTCTCAAGGGGTCTCCTGTCGTCACGCACGGGCGTGAATTCTCCGGACACTATGTCATTTCACGCCGTGGTGTCATTTGTCAGGACGTGCCTGGACCCCGGACAAGCTTCCTTTGCCGGGTCAGCACGGTCATCACAACTCCCCGCGGCTCCCTGGGATGATGCCGGAAACCACCGAGGATCTGCTCAGACCAGGTAACGCCGCACAGGATCGTTGCGGGCTGACCCGACCCCACAGACGAAGATCTCAGCGCAATCGAAAGAACTATGGCTTCTGGACCTGAGGCTTGAAAGGATCTATCAAGATACCCTGTCCGACTGAGACAGCCCGGAGTTCTGCCCGAAATCAGTCGACGTTCTCGCCCCGCTGAAGCTTCACGGCGCGCACCAGATTCTGGTACATCAGGGCGCTCGTCAGCGGGCCGACGCCGCCCGGGACGGGAGTCTGGGCCCGCACCGGCAGTCCGGCTTCGGCGTCCCCGACCACCTGCTTGCCCTGCACGTTGATGCCCGCGTCGATGATTACCTGATGCGGCTGGACGTGCTCTGCGCGCAGCAGCCCCGGATGACCGACCGCCACGACCACGGCGTCCATGGGTGCCAGGACGGCTTCCAGGCCACGGGTGTGTTCGTTGCACATGGTCACGGTCACACCGCGGTTGTTCAGCATGAAGGCCAGCGGGCGGCCCACGGTACGCCCCGGGCCGACTACCGCGATGCGCTGGCCGCGCAGGTCGTCACCCAGAACTTCGCGCAGCAGGAAGCGCACGCTGCGGGGGGTCGGCGGCAGGATCGCCTCGGCCTCGCGGCCCGCCGCAATCAGGGCAAGGTTGGCTGGGGTCAGCCCTTCCACATCCTTGCGGTGCGCCACGTGGAGCAGCGCGGCGTCGGCATCCAGGCCACCGGCCAGAGGCAGTTCCAGCATGATGCCGTGGACCCCTGGGTCTGACGACAGCTCACGCAGGACCCCGTGCAGCTCATCCTGGGTGGCGTGTGCGCCCAGATCGCGCACCTGCAGGTCCACGCCGAGCTTGCGGGCCTGCCGGGCCTTGCTGTGCACATAGACCAGCGAGGCTGGATCGCTGGAAGCCAGTACGCTGACAAGCTGGGGTTGGAAACCGGGCGCCTGCGTGGCCCAGCCGGACAGGGCGGCCCGGACCTCCTGGGTGACCCGGTTGGCCAGGGGTTTACCGGACAGGGAGAGGGCCGGCAGGGAAGGGGAAGGCTCAGTCACGGCCGCTCCCTAATGCCGGAAGTGGCGCGAACCGGTAAAGACCATGCTCACACCCAGGTCGTTGGCCGCAGCAATCACTTCCGGATCGCGTTTGGCGCCTCCAGGCTGCAAGATGGCCGTCACGCCGGCCTGCGCGGCCAGCCGCACAACATCATCGAAAGGAAAGAAGGCTTCACTGGCCAGCACGGCGCCCTGGGCCTTCTCGCCCGCATTCGCCACCGCACGTTCTGCGGCCCAGATCCGGCTGACCGCTCCGGCTCCCAGGCCGACAGTGACGCCGCCTTTTGCCAGCACCACCGCGTTGCTGCGCGCGTGCTTGACGGTGGCCCAGGCGAAACGCAGGTCAGCCCACTCCTGATCGGTGGGCTGGCGCGCTGTGACCACCTCCGGGCACAGGTCGTCCCAGGGACGGGTATCGCGCTCCTGCACCGCAAAGCCGCCTGTCAGGGGCCGCACGTCCAGCACGCTGAGGTTCCCGGCGGCGGCCACCAGCACGCGCAGGTCCGGCTTCTTCTCGGCAAACCATTCCACGGCGTCGGGGGTGACTTCCGGCGCGATCAGCACCTCCAGGAAGGTGCCGCGCATGGCCTGGGCGGCCTGAAAGTCCACGGGACGGCTAACCGCCACGACCCCGCCAAACACACTCAGGGTGTCGGCGTCACGGGCACGTTCCCAGGCGCTACGCACGTCGTCGGCGACCGCCACGCCGCAGGGGTTGGCATGCTTGACCGCCACGCACACTGCGCCGTCCTCCCGGCCGGCGAGTTCCTGACACAGGCTCCAGGCGGCGTCCGCGTCGGCGTAATTGTTGAAGCTCATCGGCTTGCCGGCCACCACCTGCGCGTCGATCACCGGGCCCCGCGCCTGCCCCCAGCGGTAGATGGCACCGGGCTGATGTGGATTCTCACCGTACCGGACCTGCGCCACGCGGCTGAGGTCCAGGCTGAGCTGCTCCGGCAGCCGGGTCGGCAGCTCATTGGCACTGCCGTCGAGGTAGGCGGTGATGGCCGCGTCGTACTCGCTGGTGTGGCGGTAGGCCTTGGCGGCGAGCCGGCGACGGTCGCTGTCCGGCACCTCGTCCTGGAGGGCCACCGGGTAGTCGGCTGGATCCACCAGCACCAGCACGCCGCTGTGGTTCTTGGCCGCGGAGCGGATCATGGCCGGGCCGCCGATGTCGATGTTCTCGATCACCTCCGGGTCCGGCGCGCCGCGCGCCACCGTTTCGCGGAAGGGGTAAAGGTTGACGCAGACCAGATCAATGGTGCCGAACCCCTGCGCCTCCAGCTGCGAGAGGTGCTGCGGCTCGCGCCGGGCCAGGATGCCGCCGTGAACCGCTGGGTGCAGTGTCTTGACCCGGCCGTCGAGCATTTCCGGAAAGCCCGTGACGTCGCTGACCTGGGTCACGCTGACACCCGCCTCCTGCAACGCGTGGAAGGTTCCCCCGGTGCTCAGGATCTCCCAGCCGCGCGCCGTCAGGCTGCGCGCGAACTCCACCACGCCTGTCTTGTCACTTACCGAGATCAATGCCCGTTTTGTCATGCTCGTATCCTCCGCTGTGCTGGCCTGAGGTGCGGGTCCCGGCAGACCACAGACCGGAACGCGCCTGCATGTGCAGGCGAAGTTCCGACCCAGGCGCGCGATCCATTTTGAAGTTCGGGTGACTCCCCCGTGGTTGTCCCACGATCAGCGCCAGTTGCCCCCCGCTCATGGCTCAGCATACAGGTGAGCTGGGGACCCGGAGGCCAGACCCGTGCACAAGTCACGCCGTGACGGCGATGTTACGGCCCGGCAGCGATGGCCTCCACTTCAATCAGCAGTTCGGGGTGCTCCAGTGCCGCCACCTGCACCGCCCTGCTGGCCGGTGGTGAGGCAGTATTCACGAACTCCTCGTGCACGGCCCGCATCTCGGCCAGATGGTGGAAGTCTGTCAGGAAGAAGGTCAGTTTCACCACTGCATCGAACGTCAGGTCCACGGCGGCCAGAGCCTGTCGCAGATTTGCGAAGACCTGCCGAGTCTACGCAGTGAAATCGCCTTCGCCGACGGTGCGCCCCTGGGCGTCCACCGCGATCTGCCCCGACAGCTATAGCGTGCTTCCGCCCTGGACCTGGGCGAGATGCGAGTACCCCGGGGTCTGCCCCAATTCCGGAACATTCAGGAACTGAACTACAGGTGCCTCACTTCTCAAGCGCTGCCTCTCTTCCGTTCGGTGGCGACCAGCTCAGTGTGACATTCGTGACCTCGCGCACGGCGCAGCTTCAATTGCTGTTGCCGCTGCCGTCAGGACCCGGAGTGGGCGGTGTTTCGTGAGTCACAACCACTGTGCTGCTGGCGCCCTGGCTTGCGGCGCCGCCGATCACCTGCCGCAGCTCCTCGACCACGGCACGTTCTCGGTCGTTGACCTGTTCGCCGCCTATGCCCAGGAAGCCGCCTTCCTTGGCGGCCCCGGCAGTGCGCTCCACAACCTCGATCAGCATCTGACGGTACGCGGCGGCGTCCTCCTGGCTGGTTTTGCTGCTGACCAGCCAGATCGCCTGCCGCACCCCTTCAATGCTCTGAGCGACAGCTTCTTCCATGTTGCGGGCCTTTTCCTGCTGTTGCAGGGACTGCGTCTCGGCTGGGGAGCCCATCAGGTCCGCTGCCATGGCTTCCATCAGGGGGGTGCGGCCTGCACGGCTGACGTGCTCGCGCACGCTGCCGGCGATGGCCTGCGCTTCGGCCAGCAGCCCGGTAAGTCCACTGGGGCTCGCAGCTACCACGGCGGCTCCGGCCCGGCCGGGACCGGTCATGACCTTGAACCACTCGTCTGCCGTGAAGTTGTCTTTTACGCTCATAAGGCCAGCCTAGTGACCGGCTGGCCTTATGCGTATTGCGCTTTTATTCACTCCGGCTCATGTGGGTGCCGCGAGGTTCAGGTCAGGGCAGGCTGAGGTTCGTCGAGCAGGTGCTCACGTGCCCAGCTGTCGATGGCGACAATCACGGCCTGCAGTTCCTTGCCAGCCGGGGTAAGGGTGTAGACACTGCGGGCCAGTTTGCCGTGAGTGTCCTCGGTGCGTTTGCGGATCAGATCGAGGTGCTCAAGATGTTCGAGGCGTTGCGTCAAGGTGGCGCTGTTACAACCGCCCACGGCGCGGGCCAGCTCGTTAAAGCCTTTTTCGCCGTCCAGCAGAGCACGCACGATGTGCAGCACCCACTTCTCCTGCAGCACGCCGATGGCCCGGTACACCGGGCAGAAGGCAGAGTGCGAGGTGGTCATGTCCATACTGTACACCCAAAACAGAATCAAATTGCTGCAGTCATTACACCGCTTGACTTTTCAAACTACTTTGCCTTATGTTACACCCATGACTGCTACCGCCACCCAGCCCCTGACCGCTGTTCAGGCTATCGAAACCCGCCGCAGCATCCGCAAATTCGTGCAGGAGCCCATCGACCAGAACGACCTGCGTGAAGTGCTGCGCCTGGCCAGCCTCGCTCCCAGCGCCTGGAACGCCCAGACCTGGCGCTTTGCCGTGGTCCAGGACCCCGCCGTCAAGGAGCAGCTGCGTGAAGCGGCCTATGGTCAGGCCCAGGTCACCAACGCTCCGGCCGTGATC
The DNA here is from genome assembly GCF_014647655.1 of Deinococcus malanensis. Taxonomy (NCBI): domain Bacteria; kingdom Thermotogati; phylum Deinococcota; class Deinococci; order Deinococcales; family Deinococcaceae; genus Deinococcus; species Deinococcus malanensis. Next base: position 322,909 of record NZ_BMPP01000002.1, on the reverse strand, counting down.
GTGGTCTACAGCGACATGGAAGACACCCTGCAGACGGTCGAAGAGACCGCCCACCCCGGCATGGGTGAGCAGGGCCGCACCGGCCAGCGCGCCACCTTCGACGGCGCCTTCGGCAGCCTGGACGTCGCACAGCGCGGCCAGTGGGGCCTGACTCAGGCCAATATTGCCTTCAGCTTTCTGATGATCGCCGCGCGCAGCCTCGGCTACGACACCGTGCCGATGCTGGGCTTCCAGCCCGACAAGGTCAAGGAAATCCTGGGCCTCCCCGAGCACGTGCAGTTTGCCGGTCTGCTGCCCATCGGGAAGCGCGCCGAGGAAGGCTTTCCGCACCACCGCCACAGCATCGACCGCGTCACCAAATTCTACTGAAGTCAGTGAAAGGAACAGGCCCGGGGATTAGTCTCCGGGCCTTTGTGTTGTTCCAGGCTTGCCCACGGCGCTCCTAGCTTCTGGGTTTCAGGGCCGGAATCCGCAGGCCGCCCCGCCCGTCCCAGCCCTTGAAAGCGTAGAACCGCCCTGGCTCACCGGTCTGCAGGTAGTCACTGAGAGGCTCGCGCATGGGCGGCGAATCGAGCTTGTCCAGCGCCTCATCGATAGAGCAGAAGCGGGCCTCCACGATGAAGCCGTCCGGGTCACTGGGGTTGAGCAGGCCTTCCCAGGTGGCCTCGAACGCCACCGCGATGGCGCGCTCGCCGCGCCGCTCGTCTTCGATATGCACGGTGTAGGCCATGTGCTTGATGCCGGTGAGTTTCAGACCAGTTTCTTCAAAGATCTCGCGGTACAGCGCCTCAGGCAACGTTTCGCCGGGCTCGACCACCCCACCGGGCAGGGTATGGCGGACCCGGCCGTGGCCCTGCCAGTCGTTGCCCACCAGCAGCACCCGCCCGAAGCGGTCACGCAGCACGCCGGCGGCCACCAGCAGGTCACGCCGCGCCATCACGCGCCTCCTCGGCAGAGGCAGCCAGCAGCTGACGCTCGCGCTCATCGCGCGCCAGCGCCGCCACCACCGGGGCCAGGGCGCCACCCATGACGCTGTCGAGCGGATGGTTCTTGCTGTCGCCCTCCAGCCGGTGATCGGTCACGCGGTTTTGCGGGTAGTTGTAGGTGCGGATCTTCTCGCTGCGCTCGCCGGTACCCACCTGAGCCGCACGGTCACGCGCTTCACTCGCCTCGCGGGTGGCGCGTTCGCGCTCGGCCAGTCGGGAGGCCAGTACGACCAGCGCCTTTTCACGGTTCTTGATCTGAGAGCGGCCGTCCTGGCACACCACCATGATCTCGTCCGGCGTGCCAGCCCGGTAGACCGCCCGGACCGCGCTGTCGGTGGTATTGACCCCCTGCCCGCCGGCCCCCTGTGAGCGGAACACATCGATGCGCACTTCCGAGAGGTCCAGCTGAACCTCGCCGTGCTCCGCTTCCGGGAGCACCGCCACCGTGACCGTGCTGGTGTGGATCCGGCCCTGCGACTCGGTGGCGGGGACCCGCTGCACGCGGTGCACACCGCGCTCCCATTTGAAGGCCCGGAAGGCGAATTCGCCGCTGATCTCGGCCACCACCTTGCTGGCGCCGCCCAGGTCCGATTCGCTGGCGTCCAGCACGTTCACGCGCAGTCCCTTGTCCTCGGCGTAGCGGGTGTACAGCCGCAGCAGGTCCATGACAAACAGCCCGGACTCCGCGCCACCGGCGCCGGCCCGCAGTTCCAGAATCACGTTCTTGACGTCGTCGGGATCGGTGGGCAGCAGCAGCACTTCCAGTTCGGCGTCAATCTGCTCCAGCCGGGCCGTCGCCTGCGTGATCTCGCTCTGGGCCAGCTCGCGCATGTCGGGGTCCGAGAGCAGTTCCTGGGCGCCTTTCAGGTCCGCTTCCAGGGCGTCGCGTTCCCGCAGCAGGGTGACCAGTGGCAGCAGCTCACGGTGACGCCGGGTCAGCCGGGTATACGCCTGTGGGTCAGCCAGCGCCGCGGGGTCTCCCAGCGCACGCTCCACCATGCCGAACTCGGCAGCCAGTTCAGAAAGCCGCCCACTCACGGACCCGACACAATCCGGCCCGGCGACCTGCCCGGCGGACTCCCATTACACGAAACCAATGAATTCACAGGAAACATGCCGTGCAGTGTACCGCCCGCGCCCCAGGCGCCGACTGAAGGTGCACCCAAGACGTCCTTAGCCCCACGCCTAACCCGCCCCGCGTCCCTGCCCTGACCCGCGCGTTAGCTTTGGGTCCATGAGAACCGTCACCATCGGCATCCTGGGCAGCGGCACCGTAGGCCAGGACGTCCTGAAACTGATTCAGCGCCGGGAAAACATCTTCACCGACCTGGGCGTGCGCATCGAGGTTGCCGGCGTGCTCGTGCGCGACGTGAACAAGCCACGCGACGTGCCGCCGGGCACGCGGGTCACCGACTGTGCCGACTTCCTGCAGGAGTGCGGCGTGGTCATCGAGTGCATGGGAGGCATCGAGCGCCCGCTGGAACTGCTGCGGCCCTACCTGCGCTCGGGACGGGCCGTGATTACTGCCAACAAGGCGCTGCTGGCCGAGCGCTGGGACGACCTGCGCGAGCACGCCCTGGACGGTCGGCTGTACTACGAGGCGTCAGTCATGGCGGGCACGCCGGTCATTGGACCCATGAGCACCGTGCTGCGGGCCAGCACCTTTACCCGGCTGCAGGCAGTGCTGAACGGCACCTGCAACTACGTGCTGGGCCAGATGGAAGAGGGGCGGCCCTATGCCGATGCCCTGGCCCAGGCGCAGGCCCTGGGATACGCCGAGGACCCGCCGACCCTGGACGTCGGTGGCTTTGACACCGCGCACAAGCTGACGGTCCTGGCCCGCTTCAGCGCCGACGGCAACTTTTCTTACAGCGCCGTGCAGGTGCAGGGCATCGAGGACGTGACCCTGGCGGATATCGAGGACGCCCGTGCCCAGGGAGAACGCATCAAGCTCGTGGCGCAACTGGAGAAACAGGGCGGCACCTGGAAGGCGACGGTCGCGCCACGGCGTCTGCCCGCCACACACGCCCTGTGCACGTCGGGAGCGAGCCGCAACGCCATGATCTACGAAGGCGAGGAATGCGGCTCACTGATCTTCGCGGGCGGCGGCGCCGGAGGCATGGTGACGGCCTCAGCGATGGTAGGCGACCTGCTGGACTACCTGCTGGGTTTTCCCGGACACGTCCCGCTGCACTAACGCTGAGGTTCTGATGGGTACGAACCGGGGGCCTCCGTCACGGCTGGCCCCCGATTCGCGCGCCGCTTACAGCAGGGCGCGGTGGTCGGCCAGCATGCAGCGGTCCTGAATCACGTCAATACCGCGTGCCGTCAGTTCCCGCGCGACCTCGTTGTTTCGGATACCCAGCTGGAGCCATACCACCCGGGGCAGCGGATTCATGGCCAGAATGTCGCCCAGGTGCAACCCGACCTTGTCACTGCGGCGGAAAATCTCAACGACGTCTACCGGCGCCGTGATTTCACTCAGAGACGCAACTGCCTTATGCCCGAAATAGCTCTCACCCCGGTCGGCGAGCGCCGGGTTCACCGGAATGATCGTGTAGCCCTGGCGGTGCATGTATTCCGGAACGTAGTGGGCAGCCTTGGTGCTGTCGCGGTGGAAGCCGACCACAGCAATCACCTTGTTCTCCGTCAGGACGCGAACAATGTCCTGGGTGCCGTGCAGTAGCGTCATACAGGTGTTCCCCCATAGGCGGCGCGCGCCGCTTCCAGCGTGACGTTCAACTCCCTGTCCGTGTGTGCGCCGCTTACGAAAATGCTTTCGAACTGCGACGGCGCCCAGTACACCCCGCGCGAGAGCATGCCCTGGAACCACCCAGCAAAGCCCGCCGTGTCACTGCGCGCGGCCTGGACGTAGGTGCGGATACTTCCGTCCGGGACGTCCTGATGAAAGGCGGTCAGCATGGAGCCGACCCGGTTGATGCTGAGCGGCACGCCCGCTTCTGTCGCAAGGCCGCGCAGTCCGGCCGCCAGCGCGGCCGTGTAGGCCTCCAGCCGTTCGTACAGCCCTGGATCGGCTTCCAGCGTGCGCAGGGTGGCCAGCCCCGCTGCCATGGCCAGCGGATTTCCGCTGAGGGTGCCGGCCTGATACACCGGGCCCTGCGGGGAGACGAAATCCATCACGTCGGCACGGCCGCCATAGGCCCCGACCGGCAGCCCCCCGCCGATGATCTTGCCCCAGCAGGTCAGGTCCGGTTCCAGCCCCAGCAGGCCGGTCGCTCCATTCAGCGACAGACGGAAGCCGGTCATCACCTCGTCGGCGACCAGCAGCGCGCCGGACGCCTTGACCCGGTGCAGCGCCGCCAGGAAGTCGGGCGTGGGGACCAGCACCCCGGCGTTGCCCACCACCGGCTCGAAGATCACGGCGGCGATCTCATGACCACGCAGGCGCATCAGGGCGTCCAGGGCCTCGGAGTCGTTGTATTCACTGACCAGTGTCAGGGAGGCGTACTCTTCCGGCACGCCGGCACTGCTGGGGGCTGCGGCGCCCAGGACCCCAGAAGCGTTGGTCAGCAGGCCGCTGCCGGCCTCGACCAGCAGACCATCGGCGTGGCCATGGTAATTGCCGCGGAACTTCACGATGAACTTGCGGCCGGTAAAGCCGCGTGCGAGCCGCAGGGCACTCATGGTGGCCTCGGTGCCGCTATTGACGAAGCGCACCCGGCCCGCGCCGGTCAGGCGGGTGACCAGTTCGGCCAGTTCGACTTCCCGCTCTCCAGGAGCGCCGAAGCTGGTGCCACCGGTCAGGGCGGTGGCAATCGCCTCGCGGATAACCGGGTGGTCATGGCCCAGGATCATCGGTCCCCACGAGCCGATGTAATCGACGTACCGGGTGCCGTCCATATCGGTCAGGTAGGCGCCGTGAGCCTCGCGGATAAAGCGCGGCACGCCGCCCACACTTTTAAAGGCCCGCACCGGGCTGTTGACGCCGCCCGGCGTGACAGCGCGCGCCCGCTCGAACAGTGCCTCGGAGCGCGTGGTGGTGGATGAAGTCATGAGCCTCAAGGTAACGGATACGCATGAGCGGGCGGGAATGCTCGGGCTTCAAGCGGCCTTGACCTTCCGGCAGGGAAAGGGGCAGAGGCCCGGTTCAGGGACCTCTGCCGCGCGGGCGTGGTCGGGGTTACAACCCCAGCAGTCCTGCTGCCGAAGTGGCCAGCAGCTCCTTACGGAACGGCTCCACCAGGGCCTTTTCCTGGGCGGTTGCCGTCTGCACCGTGCCGTTCAGGTCCGGCAACTGTCCGCGTTGCAGCGCCTCGGCGGCGCGCGCAAAGTCCACATTTGGTAGCCCCAGGGCGCGGTTGACCGCCGAGCGTACGGCCGCGTAGCGCTCAGGGCTCAGGTTCTCGCGCTGCAGGGCCGCAGTCTGGGCGTTGCGGGCGGCAGCCACGCTGCCCCCGGCGTTGCGCAACACGCCGACGACCTGCAGCAGGTTGGGGTTCTGTCCGCTCTGGATATCGGTCCAGACCTCCTGCAGTCCGGTAAAGCTGGTGCCCAGAGCCTGGCGCACATCGCGGCGGACACGCACGAATTTCTGGACCTCGGCCCGGGTGACCGGCGCATTCACGTCGCCCGTGGCCGCAGGAGCCGCGTCGTTGCTGGTGCCGGACGCTGCCTCGTTGTTCGCTGTGTCGTTTCCGGGCAGCTGCGGCACGACGACCCCGCTGTCATTTCCCTGACCTGACGGATTCTGCCCCGGCTGATTCTGGCCGGTCTGGCTCTGGGTCTGCGGCGCCCGCCAGCCGTTCAGGAAGTCCTGCGCAGGACGAATCACCACGAACCACGCCAGTGCACCCAGCAGGGCCAGCACCAGCAACGATCCGCCACCACAACCAAGACAACCGCATCCGGGACCACGCCTTCTCATGCCTTCACCCTACGCGGCCAGAGCGCGGCGGGTTCCAGAACCTCTCTTAATGGTGCACGGCCGTGACCAGCGCTGCTCCCCCCTGAAGGGAGACGGTGACCGCCGTGTGGGTGGTCTCGTTGCTGACGGTCCAGCCGCTCCCCAGCGGCACGTCAGCCCGCTCCAGCGGCCAGCGGACACCCTGCAGAGTCAGGCCGGTCAGGTCCGTGCAGGCCAGCACACTCAGCGTGGTTCCGGGCGGCAGTTCCATCGACACGGGAGAGGCAGGCAGCAGCGGCCAGGCCCACTCGTCCCCGCTGGTCAGGCTGACACTCAGGCCTTCGCGCGCCAGGCGCAGGCTGCCCAGCATCAGCGCCGCCGCGTGATCGAAGCGCCCGCCGAACGCGCCTATGAACACCAGGGTTCTGGCACCACGGGCCCGGGTCACCCTGACCGCCAGTTCGGCATCGGTCTCGTCCTTGGCCGCGGGATGAACCTCGCGGGGGGCGTCGAGCAGCAGGCCTTCCGAGGAATCGAAGTCGCCGACCCATACGTCCACCCGTGTGCCCAGCGAGGCTGCGTGGCGTGCCCCGCCATCTGCCGCAACCACCAGATCCGGTACGGGAAGGCGAAGCAGCGTGTGGCCCGGAGTGAGCCGGCCGCCTACCAGAATCCATGCGATCACGACGGCTCCCTGAAGACGGATGGCGGGCTCTCGCGGTCGTCAGGCAGCGTCAGCACCTGTGCGAGATCGAGTTCGAGCTGCAGCATGTGGCTCTGCGCCAGCGCGCGTTCACGGGCACTGAGATGCAGGGTCAGCGCGCCCAGCGGATGACGGACCGTCACGGTTTCACCCAGCTCCGTGACCTGCCGCGCCGTGACCCTGCAGCAGTCTCCCTGGCCGAGCCGTATGGCACTTTCCGGGATCAGCCGGGCCATGCCGTTCTGGCCTCCCAGCACATTGGTATGCCCCAGGAAGGAGGCCACCCAGGCGGTCGCGGGCCTCGCAAAAACCTCGGCGGCGGTGCCCTGCTGCACAATTCGGCCCGCGCGCATCACAGCGACCCGGTGGGCCAGGGCCAGGGCCTCGCGCTGGTCGTGGGTCACCAGCAGGACCCCGGCCCCGATCCGGGCAAACAGGGCGTGCAGGTCGGTGCGTAGCTGGGCCCGCAATCTTTCGTCCAGGTTGGACAGGGGCTCATCGAGCAGCAGCAGCGGGGAGCCGGTGGCCACGGCGCGCGCCAGCGCCACCCGCTGCTGCTGACCGCCGGACAGCTGGGCCGGACGGCGGGCCTCCAGGGCCGACAGGTCCACCAGCGCCAGCGCCTCGCGGGCCCGGGCCTGAGCAGCCGGACGACGTGCGCCGCGCATGCGAGGGCCGTACGACACGTTGCCCAACACACTCAGATGCGGAAACAGGGCGTAGTCCTGAAAGACCAGCCCCACGTGACGCGCTTCGGGAGGCAGGCTGCTCACGTCCCTGCCTCCCACTTCGACCCGGCCGCTGTCCAGGCGTTCCAGGCCCGCGACGCCGCGCAGTACGGTGCTTTTGCCGCAGCCCGACGGCCCCAGCAGCGCCAGGGTTTCACCTGCTTGCACGCAGAGCGACACGTCCGCAGCGGCTTGCACTGGCCCAAACGCCTTGCACAGGCCCTGGACCTGCAGGGCCGGACCGGACCCCCGAGACTGCTGAGTCACGTGACCTCTCCTTCGCCGCCGTCCAGCACCCCGAAAGCCGCGGTGGACAGCAGCAGCAGCACGGTGGCCAGGGCGCAGGCCTCGCCCAGATTGCGTTCTCCGGGCCGGCCCAGGCGTTCATACAGGCCGGTGCTCAGGGTGGCCCACTCGGGACGGGTCAGCACCAGTGTGGCGCCGAACTCGCCCAGCACGGTGGCCAGGGCCAGGGCAGCCCCCCCACGCAGTGCCGGCAGGGTCAGTGGCAACGTCACACTGCGGTGCGCAGGAATGGGCCGCGCGCCCAGGGTGCGGGCCGCTTCCAGCAGTCTGGGCGGCAGCGCCCGCAGCGCGGGCAGCAGGGAGCGCACCACCAGCGGCAGGGCCAGCAGCGTATAGGCTGCCAGCAGCATGGGCAGCGTGGCTGCCAGCACCGGGTAGGCCAGCAGGTACCCGGCCGCCAGGGAGACAGGCGAGACCATGAGGGGCAGCAATGACAGCACATCCAGCAGCCTGGAGCGGGCCAGCCAGGCTCCCAGCGCGTACAGCGCGCCCAGGAAGCTGGCCCCCAGCAGGGCTGCCGCCGCAAAGCGAAGGGTATTGCCCAGCAGCAGAGGAGTGCCCTCGTCACTCAGCACGCCCTGCCAGTAGCCTAGGGTGGGACCGGTGGTGCCCAGCAGCCCACGCGTCACCACGGCCAGCAGCGGCGCAAAGCAGATCAGCACGGTCGCGCCTCCCAGCAGGAGGATGCCCCCCAGGGCGCTGCCCCTTGCGCGGGGAAGCACAGCAGCCGGCACCCCCTGCCCCCCATGAATCAGCCGGGTATAGGTCCAGGTGGCCAGCAGGGTCAGAAGCAGCTGTCCGGCAATCAGGGCGCTGGCTTCCGGCAGGCGCAGCTGCAGGGCGGTCAGCGTGTAGATCTCCACCTCCAGCGTGGCGTAGCGTTCGCCGCCCAGTGCCAGCGGCAGGCCAAAGCTCAGGGCCGAATACAGAAACACCAGGATGGCCCCCGCAGCCAGGCCCGGCAGCGCCAGCGGCAGGGCCACGCTGAGTGCTGAGCGCCATGCCGAGGCTCCCAGGGTTCGCGCGGCCCCGAGAAGCCCGGGCGGCACCCGCGAGAACCCCCCGTAGGCCAGGCGTACCATTACTGGAAGGTTGAAAAACAGGTTGCCCAGCACCAGCAGCGTGGGGGTCTCGCTGAGGTCCATTCCCGTCCAGCGGGTGACCCAGCCGCGCGGGCCCAGCAGCGCCGAGAGGCCCAGCACCGCGACCAGGGTCGGGGTCACGAACGGGAGCAGCAGCAGGCGCAGGAACAGCCGCTTGCCCGGCACCTCGAACCGCGACAACAGGTAGGCCAGCGGCGCGCCCAGCAGCAGGGCCAGCACCGCCGTCCCGCTTGCCTGCGCCAGGGTCCAGACCAGCCGCCCCTGGAAATACGGGTCGCGCCAGACCTCCAGGTTCAGGCCGCCTTCGAGCAGGGTGCGCGCCAGCGGCACGGCCAGCAGCAGCGCGGTAAACAACAGGGCCGGCATCGCCAGCAGCCATCCCGTCACCCGGGCGCCCTTCACGGAAGAGCCTCGCTGAGCCAGTCGGGCATTTCGGCAAGGGGCGCCTGCTCCCAGAAAAAAGCGAACTCACGGGCAAATCCCGCTGACGCTGCGGGTGCGGTGGTTGCCAGAGAATACTCGTTGAGCCCCCGCGCCTCCCAGGACGAATAGTGCAGATTCTGGCTGCCCACCACCAGCATCCTGCCGTCGAGCAGCATGGTCTTGGCGTGGACCGGTCCCGGGAACCAGCGGACCTGCAGGCGGTGTTCCAGCCCTCGCTGACGCAGCAGGCGTTGCAGCCCGGCCACACCGATGCGGTTTTCCAGCCCCAGATAACCGTGCTCATACAGCAGGGCGCGAATGGTCACACCACGCTGGGCGGCGCGCACCAGCGCGGTCATCCAGGGCAGGGCGTCTTCCGGGCGGCACAGCTGCGGGTTGAGCAGCGCGAGGTTGCAGCGCAACCGCATGCTGAACGACACCTGCATCAGGTCAATGGTCTGCTGCGTGGCATCGATCATGCCGACCAGCGCAGCGTCGGCAGCCTGAAAGCCGGCGCGGCGGTAGAGGCTGAACACCCGGTCGTCGCCGGCGGGCCTCAGCGGCAGCCGGTCGGTACCCTGGGGATGGTCGGGACGGGCCAGGTCTCCCAGCGAACACGAGGACACTTCTGCCTGCGTGACCCCGGGAGGACAGGTCAGCAGCCGGCTCCGGGCCCACAGGTCGTCAAAGACGTTCAGACCGTCGGCGGCCACCAGCCCGCGTACCTGCAGGGCGAGGTCACGCAGGTTGCCGCCGCGTCCTTCGGTGGTTCCTGAAGGCAGGTGCAGCGGCCCGACGTTGAAGCCCATCACGGTCAGGACCTCGCCATCGGTAACCAGCAGCTTGGCGTGGCTGTGGGGAAAGGTTCCCGCGTAGTTGGCGATCTGGACCTGCCAGCGCCGCGCCGGGTCTGCGAACGGCACCCCGGCCGCAATCAGGGCGCGGGCTGCCCCGTATACCTGTGTGCCCCATTCCAGGGCGCCGGGCAGCGGAAAGTTGCCCAGGGCGATGCGCACCGTGACGCCATCCGGGTAGCGCTCTGGCTGAGCCTGCACCTGCGTATAGAGCTGTGCGACCGCCTGGGCCAGCACCCGCCCCGGTTCCTGCCGGGGGTTGTCGTCCCATTCCATCACGGCCAGCAGCACCTCCCGCCGGGCCGAGGCGATCTGCGCGGCCAGACCGTCATAGCCCCCGTTCGGTGTCGCACGGAGGGTGCTGAACGCGGGGTGGGGAAGGGGCACATGCAAGAAGCCTTCGAAAGCGTTGCCACATGAAAAGTCGGGCCGCCCACTCTGGGTGGTAACCTTCCAGGCCGCACGCTCCAGCGGATCGGTCGGTGCCGGGCAGCCGGGGGCCGCGCGCTGTGGTATGGCCAGCGGCACCGCGTTCGTGGGCCGTGAATGGGCAAACGCCACCACCTCGCTGCCCAGTCCCCACACCCCCAGGCCGACCAGCCCCAGACTGGCCAGGGTCAGCTTGAGCTGACGGTCGCTGGCCCAGTCTCGTGGAGCGTCCACGGCGTCGTTGATGCCGCGCGCGATCAGCAGGTCACCGACCACCTGCGAGGTCGTTACGAAAGCTGCCAGGATAGTCAGCAGCGCTGAGCCGCCTCCCGACAGTGCATCGGGGATGCCGGCGGCCCCCAGCAGCACGCCCGCGCACAGTCCCACCGCGCCGAAGCCCAGCAGCCCGCCCAGTGCTGGCCGCCACGCCTGTGAGGCGCGGACCGTCAGCAACCCCAGGACTCCGCCGCTGAGGCCCCCGTAGACTGCGCCCAGCAGACCAAGCCCTAAGGTCAGCTGCGCCAACCCCAGGGTCTGCCCCAGCGCCCCTTCGTGATAGGCGCCGGCGAAGGCCAGCAGCCCCCCTACCGGCAGAATCAGCAGTCCGGCTGTGCTTCCGGCCGCAATAGCGGATCGCCAGCGCGCCTGCGACCGGGTCAGGCCCAGGCGGGGAATCGGCAGCCCACGGGTGGACAGCGCCCCCGCCAGCGCAAAGCCCACGATGACACTGAGCAGTGCACCGAAGGTGCCCACGACCGTGCGCACATAGGGCTGATCGCCTGGCACCAGCGCCAGCACCAGCGTCACAGCCCCACGTGCCAGCAGCACGCCTGCCAGCAGTCCGGCCAGCGCCGACCAGGCCAGGCGGCGGATGGTCAGGGGTGGGCGTTCGGTCGGCAGCAGGCGCATCGCGGCACCCAGGATAGGGGTGAACGTGGCGCCGTCATACGGACCTGAAGAAAAACCGGGTCTGCACCTCGGCGCCACCTCCGTTTACTGCGGCAAAAAAGGCGTTCTCGGCCCTGGCCCGGATCAGCGGGCCCGCAGCACCTGGGTGATCCAGGCGTCTACCAGGCGCTGGGGGTTGGCGGTGACATTCGGTGCGGCCGCCCTGACGTCCGGCTGCTGAGCGAAGCGGTACACCGGGTCGAGCCTGGTTCCACTGGCTGCCGGATACACCCACATTCGGGTGGGAATATCCGCCTGGACCGGCGCGCTGAGCATGAAGTCCACGAACTTGCGGGCCAGGGTTCCCTGCTTCGTGCCTTTCAGGATGCCGACCCCTTCGATCTGCAGGTAGGTGCTGCCGGGCAGGAACAGGTTGGCGGTCGGGCTCTGGGCCGGCAGCTTCTTGGGATCATAGCCGTCGGCGTAGAACACTTCCGCAGCGGGGCTGCTGGCGTAGCTCAGCACGATGGGATATTTCCCGCCGTTGCGGCTGAACTCCTTGTAGTAGGCGTCGCTCCAACCACGGGTAACTTTCAGGCCGCCGGCCCGCGCGGCTTTCCACCACGCCCACGCACCGGCTTCGCCGTAGTGGTTTACGGTGGCCAGCAGGAACGCCAGGCCAGGGCTGCTGGTCGCCGGGCTGCTCACCACGGTCAGGCGCGCGTACTCGGGCTTCTTCAGGTCATCCAGTGTGCGGGGCAGTGCCAGGCCTGCTTTCTCGAAGTAGGCCCGGTCGTAGTTCAGGGCCACGTAACCGTAGTCCACACTGGTCAGGAGGCCGGTGTCGTCCAGCCGGTAACGGGCGGGCACACCGGCCTGGGCCGGTGACCGGTAGGCTTCCAGGATTCCGGCCGTCCTGGCCCGGGCCAGCAGGCTGTTGTCCAGGCCGTAGACCACATCGGCCACTGGCGCGCGGCGGGTCAGGATCAGGCGGCTGAGCAACTCACCCGCGTCGCCGCCCTTCACAAAGCGTACGCGGGCCTTGTTGGCAGCCTCGAACTGAGCGATCAGTTTCTTGTCCACGGAAAAGCTGTCGTGGGTAATCACGGTCAGGGTGCTCTGGGCACCGGCAGCACCCAGCATCAGCAGGGCAGAACACAGAATCTTACGCATAGAAAATCCCCTCGCGTCACGAGAGGGGAGGCGCAGGCCATGACTGACGCCGTGGCCTGGTCACACTCCCTCCGCCGGTATGACCCGGTTCAGGTTCCAAGGGTTTTTCTCAGTCCTGCTCCTCAGGACACCCCCGGTGACGCACCCGCGAGCATAGCGCAGGCGTAGGCTGCGGAGTATGCCGCGACTCCTGGTGGCCTCTTGAACCTGCGCAACCGTGCCGCCCCTGTGCTGCTGGTCCTGGGCATCGTCCTGGTGGCCCTCAACCTGCGCCCGGTGATTGCCGGGTTCGGTCCGCTGCTGGCGCCTATCCAGCGGGATCTGGCGGTCAGTGCGGCCACCGTCAGTCTGCTGACCACCATTCCGCTGCTGTGCTGGGGCGCGCTGGCCCTGGTGGCTCCAGCGCTGGCCCGCGCCCGAAGTGCCGAAGTGGTGATCCTGGGGTGTCTTGGACTGATTGTCCTGGGCGCAGCGCTGCGTGCTGGTCCCACCTTTCCCTGGATTCTGGCCGGGACCCTGCTGGTGGGGGCCGGCATCGCGGTGGTCAATGTGCTGCTGCCCAGCCTGATCCGGCGGGATTTTCCCGGCCGTCTGGGCCTGATGACCGGGATCTACACCACGGCTGTCGTGGGTGGGGCCACCGTGGCGTCGGCCGTGGCGGTGCCTTTACAGGGTGCGCTGGGCGGCTCGTGGCGGCTGGCGCTGGGCGTCTGGGCAGGACTGGCTGTCCTGGGAGCCCTGGCCTGGTGGCCGGTCGTGATTGGGCGACCGGTACGCAGCGGCCTGCAGCCCATGCCATCCGGGCGGGTGTGGACCAACCCGGCGGCACTGCCGCTGACGCTGTACATGGGCACGCAGTCACTGGTGTTCTTCACCTGGCTGACCTGGCTGCCCAGAATACTGCTGGACCGTGGTGTCAGCAGCGCCGAAGCTGGGATGTTACTGTCACTGGGCAATCTGGTGCAGCTTCCGTTTACGCTGGCAGTGCCCGTGCTGGCCGCACGCCTGCCTTCCGCCCGGCCGCTGGTGGTGGCCCTTAGCACCGCCTTCGCGGCCGGGCTGGCTGGCCTGCTGCTGCTCCCCCAGGTCCCCAACCTGGTGTGGGTGCTGCTGCTCGGGGCGGCGTCGGGCAGTGCCTTTCCGCTGGCGCTGTACCTGATCGCCCGGCGGGCCCGCAATACGGCTGAGGCGCCCGGGCTTTCGGCCGTAGCGCAGGGGTATGGCTACCTGCTGGCCGCCACCGGCCCCTTCCTGTTCGGAGCGGTGCATGACTTCACGGGTGACTGGAGCCCGCCGCTGATCCTGTTGCTGGGGTTCACTGCACTGGTCCTGATCAGCGGATGGTGGGCCAGTGGAGAACCTGCCGAACGTCTGGAGGTCGCATGAGTTTCTTTCTGGTCGCCTGGCTGGTCGTTCTGGACCCGGCCGGACGTGTGCTGCTGGGACGCCGGGCTGGCGTGGCCTATGCAGAAGGCCTGTGGGGACTGCCGGGTGGCCGGGTCGAGCGTGGAGAGGCGCTGGCCCACGCCGCGGTCCGGGAAGCGGCCGAAGAAGTGGGACTTCATGTCGATCCGGGTCGTCTCAGCCCCCTGGGGGTCGCCCGGTACGACCTGGGGGAGGCTCATGGCGTGGACTTCCTGTTTGTGGCCCGGATCTGGGAGGGCGAGCCTGCGCCACTCGAAAACACTTCGGAAGTCGGCTGGTTTCACCCCGGCGCCCTGCCGCCCGACAGCCTGCCCTGGCTGGCAGATGTTCTCGACACGCATCTCAGGGCTGGGGTCTGGCTCTCCGAACAGCTTGGCTGAGGCAACAAGGACTGACAAAGAGACCCGGCTCACGTGATGATGTCCTTCCATCTGGAATAGTTCCATCTGGAATGAACAGTGCTGAGCCCTCCCCTTCAACCGAGACGGACGAGCTGTACACGCTGGTCCGCACTGTGCTGCGGCTGTCGCGGCGGTTCAGGCAGACGCTGGATGAGCCGCTGGAGCAGGCGCTGGGCCTGAATACCAAGGAACTGCTGGTGCTGGCGGCCATCATGGACGGCTTTGACACGCCGGGGGCCGTGGCCTCGCGTCACAGCCTGCCCGCGCCGACCGTGACGCGCATTGTGACCAAGCTGGTGGCCTCGGGGCTGGTCGAGCGCATCAGCGACCCTGGTGACCTGCGCCGTCAGCGCCTGCAACTGACCGACGCAGGTGCCCGGACGCGCGCACGAACCCGCGCCACTGCACAGGACATCGTGCAGGCCCACTTCGGGCACCTGCCGGCCCCGACCGTGCACGCGGCCCTGGAAGCCCTGGCCGTGCTGGACGCCGCCCTGGCACGCCCCGAGGCGGAGGCCCTGGCATGAGGGCGCCCGTCCCGCCTGCCGACCGCCAGAAACTGCTGGCCTTTGCCGGCATCCTGATGGTGCTGTTCCTGAGCAGCCTGAACATGACCGTGGTGGGCAGCGCCATGCCTAGGGTCATTGCTGATCTGGGGGGCTTTGACCTGTATGCCTGGGCGTTCACGGCCTATTCGCTGACCACCACCATCACCATTCCCATTGTCGGGACCGTGAGCGACCGCTACGGACGGCGCCCGCTGATCCTGGCCGGCATTCTGGTGTTCTCGCTGGGCAGTATGGCCCTGGGATTCGTGCAGAGCATGGAAGGACTGATTGCCCTGCGCGCCGTGCAGGGCATCGGGGGCGGGATGCTGATGGCCATGAGCTTTACGGCCATCGCGGACCTGTTTTCGCCTATCGAGCGCGGGCGCTACCAGGGATACACGGGCGCGGTGTGGGGAATCAGCAGTGTGGTGGGGCCGCTGGCGGGCGGATTCCTGACGGACCACCTGGGCTGGCGCAGCGTGTTTTTTGTCAACCTGCCTTTTGCGCTGCTGGCCCTGTGGTTTATCTGGCGCTATTTCCGGCTGCCGGCGCCCACCGGTGGCGGACATTTTGATCGTCTCGGGGCGGTGCTGCTGGCGGGGTCGGTCACCACCCTGACCCTGGCCATGTCGTGGGGCGGCGCCCCGTACGCCTGGACCAGCCCGCGCATCGTCGGACTCCTGGCCGCCACGCTGGTGCTGGGCCTCTGGTACGTGCGCCACAGCCGCCAGCAGGAGCGGCCGCTGCTCGATCTGCGGCTGCTGCGTGACCGGGGCATCGCCATTGCCTCGGTGGCCGGGTTTTTCGTCAGCGCCGGCATGTTTGCCGCAATCCTGTACCTGCCCCTGTACATGCAGGGCGTGCGGGGCAGCAGTGCCGCAGGCAGCGGCCTGGCCCTGGCGCCCCTGATGGGCGGCATGATCCTGACCAGCACCCTGGCGGGACAGCTGGTCAGCCGTACCGGCCGCTACAAGCTTCTGATCATCGGCGGGGCGCTGGTGGCCACTCTGGCCCTGCTGCTGGCCAATGGACTGGGGATGACCACCCCACTATGGATTGCGGTGGGCATCATGGTGCTGCTGGGCCTGGGCCTGGGACCAGTGAACAGCCAGCTGACCCTGGCGGTCCAGAACGCCGCGCCGCGAGAACAGCTGGGCAGCGCCACGGGCGGCAACCAGTTCTTCCGGCAGATCGGCGGAACCCTGGCGGTCAGCCTGTTCGGGGCGCTGGTCAACCGCCAGCTTGCGGCCAACCTTGACGCGGAGTTGCCTGCCCAGGCGCGCGCGCTCCCGGCCCCGCTGCAGGAAGCCCTGACCAACCCCAACCTGCTGACCAGCCCCGAGGCCACCAGTCGTCTGCAGGCCGGACTGACCCAGCTGGGCCAGGGCGAACTGATGGCGCCCATCGTGCACGCCCTGCGCAGCGTAATGGTCGGCGCGATTGACCACGTGTTCCTGATCGCGGCGCTGATGGTGTTTATCTCCTTCGTGGCGGTGCTGTTCCTGCCGGAGCAGCCGCTCAAGGGTCGTGTTCCTGCAGGTCGGACGGGACGGCAGCAGGGCGCCGCGACCGACTGAGTCATTCGGGCTGCCGGTCCCTCGAAACAGGGCCGGGGAACAGGCTGTCTGCAACCCCACTGGTTGCCGGCCACGGAAAGCAGGTCTGAACCTCCGGAAACAGCCCGCGCTCCATGAAGGGATGGCGCCCTGCGATCTGTGCCCTGCGTGTCCCCGCTTCCTCTAGCCTGCATTCATGCTGGATGTTCTGGTGGTGGGAGGGGGCCTCTCAGGCCTCAGTGCCGCGCGGGTGCTCAGGCGTGCCGGGCAGCGGGTGCGCGTGGTGGAAGCCGGGTCGCATCCTGGCGGGCGCGTGGCCACGCGTGTGGTGGATGGGTTCACACTGGACGCCGGGTATCAGGTGCTGTTTCCGGCCTACCCGGCCGTGCAGCGTCAGCTGAACCTGGCGGCGCTGGATCTGGTGCCCCTGCCCTCTGGCGCGGCTATCCGGCGCGGCGCCCGCGTGGACGTGGTGGGTGACCCCCTGCGCGACCCGGCCGGCCTGCCGGGGACCCTGACCACCCGCGTCATTCCGCTGGGTGACAAGCTGCGCCTGGCCCGGCTGGCCCTGCAACTGCGTGGTCCGGCGCCTCACGCCCTGTTGCGCGGTCCCGACGAGACCACCGAGGCGTACCTCAGACGCCAGGGGTTCAGCGACTCAGCACTGGACACATTTTTCCGGCCGTTCTTCGGCGGCATCTTTCTGCGCCGAGACCTGAGCACCTCGGCGCGGCTGTTCCGCTATTACTTCCGCATGCTGATCGATGGGGGAGCCGCCCTGCCGCGCGGTGGAATAGGGGCCATTGCCGCGCAACTTGCTGCCGGGCTGGAGCTGGACACCGGGGTGCGGGTCAGACGGCTGGCTGCGCACGGCGCGCATGTCACGGCCGAGACCAGTGCCGGGGACCTCGACGCGCGGCAGGTCATCGTGGCCACCGATCCTTTCGTGGCCCAGGAACTGACCGGCGAGCCCACGGCGCGCGGCCGGGTGAGCAGCACCTACCTGTACTACGCCACGGCCCAGGCCATCGACCCGGAAACGAGACTGCTGCTCAATGCTGCAGCGGACGGCCTGATCAACAATGCCCAGTGGACCTCCCAGGCGGTCCCGGGCCGCGCCCCGGCCGGACAGCACCTCCTGACCGTCAGCGTGCTGGGTGAGCCGCACCAGGACGACGCCGCGCTGGACCAGCAGGTGCGGGCAGAACTGGCCGGCTGGTACGGAAGTCAGAATGTGGCCACACTGCGCCTTTTGCACGTTGAGCGCATTGCATACGCGCAGTTTCCACAGCCGCCGGAATTCGCCGCGACCCTTCCCGGACATGCCACCCGTCTGCCCGGAGTGTTGCTGGCCTCCGAGGTCACGTCCATGAGCAGCCTGCAGGGCGCCCTGGAAAGCGGCGAGAAGGCTGCGGCTATTGTGCTGGGCGACCTCGCGGCGCAGAGCCGTCCGAGGGGCGCGTGACCGGGCGCGGGATCGGCCCCAGCCGGGCCCGCCTGGACCATCTGGTGGTGGCGGCCCGCAGCCTGCCTGCGGGCCGTGACTGGCTGGAGGGCCGTCTGGGTGTGCCGTTGCAGCCGGGCGGTGAGCATGACGCGTTCGGCACCCACAACGCCCTGCTCTCCCTGGGTCCAGACGAGTACCTGGAGGTCATTGCGGTCAACCCCGCTGCGCCTGTTCCGCGCCGGGCCCGCTGGTTTGCCCTGGACGACCCGGCCATGCGCGCGCGCCTGGAAGCGGGGCCCGCCCTGATTCACTGGGTCGCGCAGGTGGATATCCTGCCCCCGGACCAGGAAGCCCTGGACCTCAGCCGCGGCGAGAACCGATGGACCCTGACCGTGCCGGCCGGTGGACAGCTGCCGCTGGGCGGGGTCGCGCCGTCCCTGATCACCTGGCACACCCCGCCGCCCCCCACCCGCCTGATCGATCAGGGGGTGCGGCTGGCGGTGCTGCGCCTGGGCACTCCTGATCCCGATGGTCTGCGTGCGCGGCTGGACCGGATGCACTTTTCGGGCCCGGTGGAGGTCTATGAGGCACCTCAATCGGAACTGGGCGCCACACTGGACACGCCCGGTGGACCGGTCACCCTGTAAGGCCTGTGCCCCCGTGAGACGATAAGGACCTTGAGGTACGCTCCGCCCGACTCGTCCTGGTTGGTATTCGAGGCCGGAGGGACTCCTCGAGCACCACAGTGCCGGGG
Source organism: Deinococcus malanensis (assembly GCF_014647655.1). Classification (NCBI taxonomy): domain Bacteria; kingdom Thermotogati; phylum Deinococcota; class Deinococci; order Deinococcales; family Deinococcaceae; genus Deinococcus; species Deinococcus malanensis. The sequence continues at coordinate 304,321 of NZ_BMPP01000002.1, read as the reverse complement.
CGGTCGTTCTACGCTGGATGGAGGACAGCTGACATGTCGCCCTGGTGGTCGAAAGTGGGGAGGTGTGGCAGCTTCCCAAAGGTGGGATCGAAGACGGTGAGTCGCCTCGGCAGGCGCTTTTGCGCGAATTGAGAGAAGAGGCCGGTCTGAGTGACGTGCAGCCAGTGGCAGCGCTGGGCGTCCTGGAACGCCTGAACTATGCACGCACCTCCTGGCAGGTGACTTCCTGTGTCCTTGCCACGACCTCAGGGGCCGGCAGACCCCCTCTTGAACCTGGATTCAAGCTGGAGTGGAGCCCCCTGGGAACGGCACCCGCCCTGTTCTGGCCCGAGCAGACTGATCTGCTCAAGGCGGTCGCATCAGGAATGGCGGCCGGGCGCTGGGAAATTGGGCCCGCTTCACCGCTCGCCCCCCCGGTGTACCCCAAAGGGTGAAGGGTGCTCGGTATGAAGCTAAGTGGTAAGATGAGAAACACATGGCATACGGCCTAAGTGCGGTGGTCATCCCTGAGGCGGGATGAGCAGCGGGTAGTCGACCTAACGTAATGGTTGTCCTGGCCAGAGCCCGGGACTGGGTGATGGATCTGAAAGACGTTGTCCGGAAACCGCCACTGAGAGCCCCGCCCCTTCGCCGGATACGCGCTGCGCTGGCTCAGTATCTGCTGCACGACGAACTGCAGGAAGAAATCATCCTGCTGCGGCGGATGTTCGTGATTATGGCGGTGGCAGCCCTGGTGGGCATCCCCGGGGCGCTGTGGGTGCAGGCTCCCGACTACGATCCGCTGGACCGGGTGGTGTTGCCCCTGTGCGGTCTGATGTATCTGGTGCTGCTGATCACGGTGCTGTCCGGGCGCGTGGACCCCCGCCGGGCGTTCGTGCTCAGCTTCCTGACCAACGCGTCGTATCTGCTGCTGGCCTACAACCACCAGTTCCGGGTCTTTGCCCCGCAATACGGCGTGCTTAGCCAGAGCACCTACTGGTTCGCGGTGCTGTACGTCGCGGCCTTTCTGATCTTCCCTACACGGCTGGCCCGGTATTTTGTGCGCGGCATCCTGGGGCTCACGATTGCTATTACGCTGGGTCATCTGTTGCTCACCCCTGAACTGCTGCGCAGCCGGGAACTTCTTGGAGGCATCATCCAGTTTCTGCTGGCCGGGGTCGTGCTGACCAGTATGCAAAGCCGGTTCGGTACCCTGCGTGACCGCCTGAGTGCCGTGCAGATCGCGGCGTCGTGTGACGCCCTGACCGGAGCGGCCAATCGCCGCGCCGCCGAGGAACATCTGCAGGCTCTGCACCGCGCCGGAGAGCCCTATACCGTCATTCTTTTCGACATCGATCACTTCAAGGGCGTCAACGACGAACACGGACACGCCACCGGTGATCTGGTGCTTGTCAACGTCACGCGCAGCGCCCGGCAGCTTCTACCTGACTCTGCCCTGTTTGCGCGCTGGGGTGGCGAGGAATTTCTGATTGTGCTCCCGGCGTTGCCCAAAGAGGAGGTCTATGAGCTGCTCAGGACGTTGCGTGGGCAGTTGCGCCACCAGAGTTTCGGTCCGCAGGAGGGTGTCACCGCGTGTTTCGGGGTGGCCCATGCGCGGCCCGGCGAGACCCCCGAGCAGATCGTGGCCCGTGCAGACGCGGCCATGTATGCCCGCAAGAACCGGGGGCGCAATGGCGTGGAGTTCTCGACAATGACCCCAGAGACGGCAGCTCACCTGATGCCCTGAGGGCACCTCTTGGAGCCCTCAGGGCTGTGGCCTTGCCAACCACCGCCCGGTACCAGTCCGCCGGAACCGAACCACAGTGCGCAATGTGGCACCGGGTTTTTCTTCAGCGCAGCGGCGCGCGGCCGGGTAGCGGTGGACGCTTCCGGTGCAGCAGCGCCGCGGCCAGCAGCCCGGCCAGAAACCCGAACAGATGGGCTTCCCACGACACGACCGGGTTACCAGGAAGCACGCCCCACAGGGCCCCGCCGTACAGGATGAAGGCCACAGCGGCCATGCCCAGCGCGGCGGGCGTCCGCTCCCACCATCCCACGCCCAGCAGGTAGGCGAGGTACCCGAACACCAGGGCGCTGGCACCCAGGTGGGTGCTGTTGCCGCGGCCGAACAGCCACACCAGCCCGCCGCCCACCAGCACGATCAATAGGGTGGCCACCAGAAAGCGCCCCACCCCCCGGACTGCGCTCATGAACGTCAGGACCGCCAGCGGAACCGTATTGGCCATCAGGTGGGCAAAGCCCGCGTGCAGGAAGGGGGCGCTGAGGACATGGACCAGACTGTCGGGGTCGCGGGGCTGAATGCCGAAGGCGTCGAGTTGCCCGCCGAAGGCAAACGTGTCCACCACTTCCTGGGTCCACAGGCCGCCGGTCAGCGTGGCCGTCAGAATCGTGGCCGCCACCGGGGAACCGGCGCGCCGGGCAGGGGAGGGACGAACAGCAGGGGAACCGGGCCGGCGCATACCACGCAGTCTAAGCGCCCCGTAAAAAAGCTCCCCGCAGGGAGCCTTATGAAAGGTGGTGAGGTGTTCTCAGACCGGCTGCCGCTCCTTGAGGGCGCCGTGCTCCTGCAGGTATTCGGCGATCTGGACAGCATTCAGGGCCGCACCCTTGAGCAGCTGGTCGCCGGCCACGAACAGGTCGATGCCTCCATCGAACACCAGCGACTCGCGGATGCGTCCGACCTCTACGTCGTACTTGCCGCTGGCGGTCAGGGGCATGGGGTAAAGCTTGCCGGCCGGGTCGTCACGGACCTCCACGCCGGCCGACGCGGCGAGCAGTTCGCGGATCTGGGAGGGGGTGGCCGGGCGCTCGAGCTCCAGCGTGATTGCCTCACTGTGGGTGCGCAGGGTGGGGATGCGCACGGCGGTGCAGCTGACCCGCACCGAGTCGTCGCCCATGATCTTGTGCGTCTCCCACACGACCTTCATCTCTTCCTTGGTGTAGCCGTTGTCCTGGAAGCTGTCGATGTGAGGAATGACGTTAAAGGGGATAGGGTGTGCAAAGACCTCGTTGGTCGCTTCCTGCCCGCCCAGCACGTGCCGGGTCTGCTCGACCAGCTCGTCCATGCCTTTCTGTCCGGCGCCGCTGGTGGCCTGGTACGTACTGACGATCATGCGCCGCACGCCGTATTTGCGGTGGATCGGCGCGACCGCCACCACCGCGATGGCCGTGGTGCAGTTGGGGTTGGCGATGATGCCCTGGTGTTTCAGGGCCGCTTCCCCGTTGACCTCCGGGACCACCAGCGGCACGTTGTCGTCGTAACGGAAGGCGCTGCTGTTGTCGATCACGACCCCGCCGCCCCTAATCCATTGGTGTGCCAGTGCCTTGCTGACGCTTCCTCCGGCCGAGGCCAGAATCACGTCGGCGTCGATAGGCCCTTCGGGAGTCACCTCCACTGTCAGTTCCTGGCCCCGGAAGGTCAGCCGGCTTCCGGCGCTGCGCGGCGAGGCATACAGCAACAGCTCGTCAAACCTGAGCGCCGAGCGCTCCAGCACCTGCATCAGTTCATGACCAACCGCCCCGGTGGCTCCAACAATCGCTACGCGCATCTTCCAACCTCCCAAACGAAAACCGCCCGCGCATGTCCTGCGGGGCGGCGCTGCACAAGGCGGGCCACCCTTAAGGGGTCATGGTCTCCGCCAACGCGCTCATGCCCTGCAGGGTAGTGGCTGCCGGGCCAGGGGGTCAAGCCAGCGATCTAGAGGGCCTTCTCACCTGCGCCGGCGCAGCAGCCCCAGCAATCCGCCGCCGGCGCGTCCGCTGTCGCGTGCGGCGGGCCCGGGGATAACGTCCCCCAGCGTGATTTCGGGGGCCGGCATGGGCGCCGCTTCCCAGCCGTAAGGAGTGGCGATCAGCCCCCCCAGCCGGCCGGCGGCATAGATGGCATGTTCCCGCTCCTCCTGTTCGGTGCGGGCGCGTGGATCGGCGAGTGCTTCGAGCATGGCCAGCAGCGAGTCGTCATCGCAGGACCAGCATCCCTGCGAGAACTCGGCTTCCTTGCCGTAAATTCTGATTCTGACGGGCATCCGTGAACTCCCCACCGTGAAGGTCAATGCGCTCTTTGATTGTGGAGCGTCCACATCATAGCGCTCCTGCTTCCAGCTGGATGTGCCCGGCTACCCCACAGGAGGGGGGTGGTGCCTCAGCTCTTGTCGCCCAGCCGCCTCTCGGTGCCGGCCCGCAGGCGGTCCACGTTGTCACGGTGCTGCCAGATCAGCAGGGCGGCCAGCACCACCATCACGGCCATAAGCCATAGTGGCCGGCCCAGTGCAATAGCCACGACAGCGGCATTGACGGCGCCCAGAATGCTTCCCGCGCTGACGAAGCGCGTCAGCCACATACATCCCAGACCCAGCACAAAGGCCCCGGCGCCCACCACCGGATCGATGGCGGCAATGGTGCCGAAGCTGCTGGCTACCCCCTTGCCTCCCCGGAAGCGCAGAAACGGGCTGAAGTTATGCCCTACGACGGCAGCCACTCCGCATAGCGCCGCCCACATGGGGTCCAGGCCCAGGGCACGTCCCAGCCAAACCGCCAGGGCTCCTTTCAGGATGTCGAACACGGCCACGGCCAGTGCCGGGCCCTTGCCCAGCGAGCGCAGGACGTTGGTTGCGCCGCTGTTACCACTCCCCACGGTGCGGATATCTACTCCACGTGTACGCGCGACCCAGGCCGCCGCTGGGATGGAACCGATCAGGTAAGAGGCGGCCACAGCCAGCACCACGATGAAGATCACAGCGACATTGTATGCGCCTGTCTCTCTGCGCCGGCCACCCAACAGGGACGTGCCTTCATTTGCAATTCGTGCGCGCCTCCGCTAGATTGGCTGCCGCTGGAACGGTGTCCGAGTGGTTGAAGGAGCACGCCTGGAAAGCGTGTATAGGGGCAACTCTATCGAGAGTTCGAATCTCTCCCGTTCCGCCAGCAGCACGACAGAAACCCCCGAGCATCTGCCGGGGGTTTGTTGCTCCCTGATAATCCAAATAAGAACCGGAACATGCCTGCTCTGGCCTCTTAACCCTTCCTCAAATCCCCGGACCCAAGACTGGGCAGTGCGGATGCGGGTGGCCGCCGCATACATGATTCGGCTGTCAAGTACGCACATTGAGCCAGGGGCCGTATCAAGCCGTGCCATCACTTCACCCTGTCGCCGGCGGGGCGGCACACGGACACGGCGATCTCACCTTTTGGAACTGCGGGAAATCGAAGGTTGAGTTGGGTCAAGGAAGCCGCGGGCACGGGGATGAAAAAGTTTCCGTTGTTGGTCGTTCGCTCGTTCAGCACAACCTGAGTGCCTGCGACATCCAGTTGTCGGATGGAGCGGTCCGACACGCGGATATGAAGATACCCGCCAGCCGCGGGTGTCATGGGCCGGGGCAACCTCAAGGTCACCGTCTGGCCTTTTGGCCGCACGGATCCTCTGAACATGCGCTGCCTTCCTGTGCAAGGCCCCTGCGCAGCGGCGGCCAATCTCGCCAGAAAGCCGGGCTGCGCGATGCCGGTCTCAAACTCCCAGATCAATACCTTTGGTGGCATTCTGGTGTACTCCCCGGTCAACAGGTACGTTTCCATCGGGCCTGCGGCGCCCCCGCCGGGCAGCGCGTGAACCACCACATCCCGCTGCAGGTAAAACCGAAGGAGCGTGGCGAAGGACGGTTCCCGGCTATGGCTGTCGCCCACCAGTGCAATGCCTGGCTCTACGTCGCTGAGGAGGTCGCCCCCGGCGCCGGGGTACTTGGTGACACGCGACACGTAGGCTTCAGGCAGAAGGGTGAGGTTACACAACTTGCGAAGCACCGTGGCGTAGGACCCATAGGTTGTTTTCTCGGGCCTGTCCTGTATGGTGACCGGCACTTTGGGAAGGGCGGGGTACGCAGGAGTGGTCCGGACATGATTGGCAATGTCCTTGGCCACCAGTCCCGCGAACTGTGGCGTCCAGTGGTGGTCATGCTTGAAGTAGAGGGCCTTGCCACTCTGGTCACGAAGGCCGAGACCGACGAGATCCACGGCGTACACTCCTGCCCGCTGGAACGACTGCACGTACTCCTTGTACCGTGACCGCAGAAAATTGATATCGACGGACTTTCTGCGCAGCGTGCGAACATCGACCCTGTCATACTCGAGGAGGCCCTTGCCGGGAATCACGACCACGATAAGTTCAGTGCCGCGCGCCCGCAGCACATCCCTGAAACGCACGAGTTCGTCGCGCAAACCACCGCTCAGACCGGGTGGGCTGTTCTCAAAGCTGTAGTACCCGTAGAGCCGGCCGTCGCGGCCCTGGTTGACAATCAGGGCCCAGGCATCCTTGGAGTCGTAGTTGCGGACATCGTAGGCGGCCTGGCAGACCTTCCAGCCGCTGGTCTGGCTGGGGCTGGACTCCTGGCCGAAGGCCAGTGCTGCAACCAGGGCAAGTCCGCACAGAACAGCAGCGAGGAAACGGAAAGGGCCAGACCGGTTTCTCATGTCCAACCTCCAGGGGGAGACGGGCGGAGCAGGAGGGCATTGTGGTTCAGCGTTCCGAATGGAGGGGCTGTTCCACGAAGCGCTTGGGAATTTCCCAAATTACCACCACTGGGGGCAATTCGCAAAGCCCCGGGCCTCGCAGGGAGCGGCGCGGTGGACCCCTCCCCGCTGCCGGGGACTTTGCCATTCTCAGACGCTGTGCCGGCGCAAGTGCCCGTGTTTGCCGTTCGCAAATGGGCTGCCTTGGATTGATGTCTGCGAGTAATTCATGACGGAATCAGTCTTCTGGTCCCGAAAGTGTCTGCGGTTTCTTGTCTGGCACAACTACAGCACTCCGGTTCACTGTAATCGTCAGGCTCCGAAGCTAACGAGGCTCTTGTGATCTGCTCCACCCGCTGGAGATGTTATGGCCCCGGCCCCGGTCCCAGCCTTTGGCTTCTGGCACGTCCTCAGTACCATGAAAAATTGCCGATTGGTCCGTCAGGATGTGGCTCTGGAAAGTGGAACCGAATAATGGGTGAGCAATCTTTTCGATTCGTCTCCATTGGAATCGAGCGTCAGGGCAAAGGAATGTTGAAAAACCACGTCAGGTGGCGGAGATTCTGATATTTTCTGGTTACGTTGGTCGCTTGATTTGCCCTGTGCACGTTTTATAAGGAGTACCCCCGAGGTAACCCTATCCAGAGTTCGAATCTCTCCTGCTCCACCGCCAGCACGACAGAAACGCCCGGATTGTTGCCGGGCGTTTCGTGTATCTGCAGGCCGCGTTGACATCGCAGCTTCACAATGATGGAGGACCGTGGGGCGTTAATCCCTCAAGGTGTTTTGTTCCAGGTGGCCTGTCAGCAGTGTGCTGGAGCACTGCTGAATGGGGAACTTTGACTCAAGCTGGCTTCGCGGCGACGTCACTGCCAGCGCTCAGCGCCAGCCGGCCCACTGTCAGGCCCTGCACGATGATGGAAAACACCACGATGACGTAAGTCATCACCAGAAAGAGCTCACGTGCTGGGCCAGCAGGCACCGTAAAGGCCAGGGCCACGCTGATCGCGCCCCGTAAGCCTCCCCAGATCATCAGCCGACGGGTAAACGGCGAGAACACATGTCTTTTGCCCAGCAGCATGAAGGGAACCTGTACGCTGATGGCCCGGATCAGCAGCACCAGCGGGATCGCAATCAGCCCAAGCAGCAGCGCCTGTGAACTGAAGCGCACCACGACCACTTCAAGGGCCAGCAGCGTAAACAGGAAGATATTCAGCAGCTCATCGGTCAGATGCCAGAAGCTGTCGAACTTCTCACGGCTGGAAAGGGCCGCGGGCCTCCGGTCGGTCAACGAGCCGACCAGCAGTCCTGCGGCAACGGCGGCCAGTGGTGCCGAAACGTGCAGATGGGTTGCGACGGCCGTACAGGCGAGGACCAGCCCTAGCGTGACCAGCACTTCCACGACGAAATCGTGGACCGAGCGCAGGGCCAGGTACCCCAGAGTGCCCAGGACCGCGCCCAGCGCCAGACCGCCCAGCGCTTCCTGTGCGAAAAACCCCAGCACCCCTGCCGCGCTCAGGTCAGGGCCGTGTGCTCCGCTGGCAGCGGCGGCAATTCCGGCCAACACAGCAAAGGCAACCACGCCCACCCCGTCGTTGAACAGGCTTTCGCCCGCCACCAGCGTCTCGATTTTCTTGGGCACCTTGGCCTGCTTGAGCATGCCCAGGACCGCCACCGGGTCGGTAGGGCTGATCAGCGCACCAAACACCAGGCAGTACACCAGCGGGATCTGCAGCCCGAACAGCCCCAGCAGGCCGTAGACCGTCAGGCCCACCAGCCCGATCGAGAGCGCGGTGGACAGCAGCGCAAACGACACCACCGGTCCCCTGAGGCTCCACAGGGCGTGGGAGTTGACGCCCAGGGCTCCGGCAAACAGCAGAAACGACAGCACCCCTTCGAAGACAAAGTCGTCGAATTCAATGCCGCGCACGACGTCCACGGCTTCCAGGGCCAGGGGGACGTTCAGGGCCACCAGAACGAAGACCAGCATGCTGACCAGCAGGCCGCCGACCGTCACTCCGATAGAGGCCGGAAGCTTCAGAAACCGGGCATTGAGATAGGCAAGAGCGGCCGTGACACAGACCAGCAGGGTCGCCAGATCAAGAATTCGCATCAGGTTGACTCCTCAACTGGTCAGCTGGAACACGAGGTAGTAAAGCCCGAGCGCCAGGGCCACGGTCACCAGGGCTATGGGTGTGGCGTAACGCATGAACTGCCCGAAGCCCAGGGGATGACCCTCGCGGGCGGCGATGTCTGAAACGACGATGTTTGCAGAAGCACCGATCAATGTCAGGTTGCCGCCCAGGCATGCGCCCAGGCTCAGTGCCCACCACAGAGGGTCCATGCGCGCACCCATGGTGGTTTCCAGCTCTTTCAGGACGCTGGCCATGCTGATGGTGAAGGGAATGTTGTCCACGAAGCCACTGATGATGGCGCTCGAAAAGCCCACCAGCAGAATACCCAGTCCGATGTTGTCGCCGATGGCGCCGGTCAGGGCGGTGGCCACCTGTTCGAACACCCCGACATGTTCGAGCGCACCCACGACGATAAACAGCCCCATGAAGAACAGCAGGGTCGCCCACTCCACCCGCTCAAAGAGCTCCACGGGAGAGAGGTCGGCAATCAGCAGCAGGAAGGTACTGGTCGTCAGCGCAACCAGACCGGCTTCCAGACCAATCGGGTGACCCACCATGAACAGGACGAGCGTAATGGCGAAGATTACCAGGGCCTGCTTCATCAGCTTCGGATCGGTCTTGATCGGCCGGTCGTCGGTGAGGATCTGCTGAAGCCGCGCACTGGCCCCGGCGGTCGCCAGGTCTCCGCGAAGCTTCATCAGCAGATGCATCAGGGCAATTCCTGCGAACGTGGCAATCGTGGCATACGGAGCGACATTTACCAGGAACTCGCCGAATCCCTTGCCCGCCACCGAGCCGATAATGATGTTGGGGGGGTCTCCGACCAGGGTGGCCGTGCCCCCGGTATTGCTGGCCAGGATGACAGCGATCAGGTAGGGAATCGGTTTCAGTCCCAGCCGGGTCACCACTGTGACGACCACCGGTGCCATGAACAGCACTGTCGTGACGTTGTCGAGGAACGCACTGAACACGGCAGTCAGCAGACTGAAAATCCACAGCACGCGCACCGGTTCGCCCCGGGTCAGGACCATGGCGCGCCGGGCCACGAGATCAAAAAACCCGCTGCGGCTCAGGACATTGACGATATTCATCATGCCGAACAGCAGGAAGATGGTGTTGAAGTCGATACTGCCCCAGGCCTCGTCTGGCGTCAGCAGCCCGACCACCATCACCGCGCAGGCGCCGAGAAGCGCAGCCACCGTGCGGTGCACGTACTTCTCGAGCAGAATCATGACGTAGGTGATGACAAAAAGGGAAATGGCGAGCACCGTCAGTGTGGAGTCACTCAGGTTCAGGCCCAGGGTCTCGGGCAGGGTCTGGTGGGTCGGTTCAGACATGGCTTATCCGGGAGACAAAAGACACCTGAACACGATGTGCACGGTCGTTGGTGCGCCGATCACGGTGGGCGCCGGCCCAGCTGTGAATACGGTGCGAAACCCCGGATGCTGATCCAGCAGGGTGCAGGGCTGAGTGTGGGTATGGCCATTGTGGGGAAGTGTTAATCATGGGATTTTCTGAAGCCTCCGGGCACTAAAGAGATAGGAGGAGCCTGTAAGCAGACTCCTCCAGTTCGGCGTATGGTCGCCGGCACCCGTCACGATGACAGGATTGTGGGTTCAGTGTACATGGTCACTGTGTCCGGACCACGGGTGTTGCCCCCAGACCAGCAGCCACCCAGGTGGTGACTGCATGGGGAAGGCGCTGATTCCTCCCAGACTGAAGCTCTATGCCCGGAATGCCGGGAATTCTGCTCCCTGCCCGAAACGACTGCCTGAGTGAAGTTTCAGGCCCTCTTCGGCAGGTCAGCGGCACCGGGGCGGCGTCTTCCAGGGGCTGACTCTTTCCCGCGTCGCCAGAGTCTTATGGGTGACGTCCAGTGAAGGCAGGGTCAAGCACTCTGGCCCCGAACAGATTTCAGGTGGCGTCCTGCTGAGGAGCCGGCGAAGCAGACACGATCTCACCGCCCCACTCCTGGTCATCCTCGTCGGGAAGCACCTCATGACCGGTGACTCCTCCGCGTCTGAGGAAGCTGGTCAGGATGAAGCTGTTGTCGGGCATGCCGTCCAGGCTGTAGCCTCCGCCCGCCTGGGTGGTGTGATGGCGCAGCGTATGCTGATCCACCTTATAGGTCACGGTGACCTCATCGCCGCTTTTCAGGCCGGTATGCCCGCCGTCGACGACCCTACCTTTGAAACAGCGGTTTTCATCGTAGATTTCACCATACCAGCGGCCTTTCAGGACGAAGTTGCTCATGGGTGCAGGTCTCCTTGGTGTGGAAAGGTCGGTGCAGACTGAGAGGAGGCAGACGCTGTGGCTTTTCCGGCTCTGTCTACCATCCAACAAGTACATCCTGAAAAGCTCAAAAGCGTGAGGACCGTCCAAATCCCGTGCGAGGCCCCCGCTTGGCCTGCGGCGCCGGAAGTCCAAAAGAAGCGGCGGACACGTGAAATGCTGTCCGCCGTTTTGTGTGGCCAGGGGAGACCTGCCCGTCTATACCGCGCCCGAGGGCTCAGGGCTGGGCGGCACCCCTGTGGACCTTTTCCCGGCCCGCCAGGCACTCAGCAGTGGCAGCAGAGACAGTGCGGCGCAGGTCAGGGCCAGTGCCGGAAAACCGGCGCGGGCAATCAGCAGACCGCCCAGCAGCGTGCCCGTGCCGGAGGCGACATACCCCAGGCTGTCGGTCACGCCCTGCGCGGCCGGGTAACGGGTGAGGAAGCGACTGCCGCTGACGAATACCAGATTCCAGCCCAGACCCAGCAGAAACATGCTGGCCCCCAACCATGGCGTGCCGGGGCCCAGCGCACTGAGGGCGGCCGCGACCAGCAGCACAGCGCCCGACGTGTACCCGAAACGCATGCCCAGGCGGTCCACCAGCGGACCCGTCAGCCACCCAAACCCGAACATGCCGGCAATGTGGGCACTGATCAGCCCGGCCACCCCGGCATGGTCCACTCCGGCGTGGTGTGCCCGCAGCGGAGTCAGGCTCATCAGGGTCACCATGACTCCCTGGGCAGTCGCCAGGCCCAGGGCCGCGCTCCGCACTCCCGCGATGGAGAAGGTTTTCCGCAGGGGTGGCCGGGCTGTTCTGACTGCGGCTGGCTCCTGGCTGGCGGGTGGGGTCCACGCCCGCATCAGGGCCGCGGCCACGCCCAGCAGCGCAGCGGCCACCAGCCACCCGGCGATCTCGGCGCTGGTGCCCAGCCGCACTCCCAGCTGCTCGACCCCCGAAGAGGCACCCGTGATCAGCAGGGACCCCGCCACACTCATCAGCATCAGCAGGCCCAGGGCCGACCCCCGCCGCTCGGGGGCCACACATTCGGCAGCGGCGTACCGTGCCTGCTGGTAGCCCCCCTGGGCGGCGCCCATCAGTGCGGCGCCCATCAGGAACACCGGCACCAGCCCGGCACGCGCCCCCAGAAAACCGGTCAGGGCGCCGCTGACCCCCAGGGCAAAAGCAGCGGTGAGCCCGAACCGCCGCCCACGCGACAGCATCAGGGCACCGAACAGGCCTGCGGACAGGGCCGCCGCCGCACTGATCAGCGTGGCCGGCAGGCCGCTGAGGTCCTCACGGCCCAGCCCGCTCATGATCACGCTGGCCAGGATGGTGCTGACGGTGGTTGCGCCGGTGGCCAGCGCCTGCGCTCCATACAGCGGAAACAGCCGGCCCACCGCCGAACGGGCAAGGGAACGGGCTGACGCCGTTTCAGTCATGCCGATGTCCGGTTATGGCTGGGGGCTGTCTCTGCTGAAGGCAACGGATCAGGAGCCCTGTTCCTGCCAGCGGCGCTGCACCTCGGTGCGCAGGTACTCTGCCGCGTCCTGGGTGCTGGCGCCGGGCGTAAAGACCTTACCCACACCCCATTCCTTGAGCTGCGGCAGGTCCTGGTCCGGAATGATGCCGCCACCGAACACGATGATGTCCTCGACACCCTTCTCGCGAAGCAGCGCCATGACTTCGCGGAAGTAATGCATGTGCGCGCCCGACAGCACGCTCAGGCCGATGGCGTCCACGTCTTCCTGCACAGCGGCGTTGACGATCATGTCGGCCGTCTGGCGCAGCCCCGTGTAAATCACTTCCATCCCGGCGTCGCGCAGGGCGCGGGCCACCACCTTGGCGCCCCGGTCATGGCCGTCCATGCCGGGCTTGGCGATCAGAACCCTGATGCGGCGATCTTCCATTCGTGCTTCCTCCTAACGAGCGTTTGGTGCATTCTACGCGTCCCGGCGCGGTGCGGGTGCTGTGCGGTTTCAGCTGCGGGCGGCGCGTTCGATCCGCGAAACCACACGCTCACGGCCCAGCGTTTCAAGCAGGTCCGGCAGGTCGGGGCTTTCCATGGTGCCGGCCACGGCGGCGCGTACCGGCGGCATGACCTTGCCGAGCTTCAGGCCCTGCTCTTCGGCATAGGCCTGAAACGCGCTCTTGATGCTCGCAGCGTCGAAGCCGGGCAGGTTCTTAAGGCGCGAGGCCAGGTCCGGCAGCAGGGCACGGCCTCCTTCAACGGCTTTCTGGGCCTTCTCGTCCACCGGGTAGGTATCGGTCCAGAAGTAGGCGGTCTTGTCCATAAAGTCTGAGAAGACCTCGATGCGTGGCGTCATCAGGCGGGCCACGGCGCGGAAGTAGGGGTCTTCCACCCCGCTCACGCCGGGCAATTCCACCTTCTGACCCGACAGGTGGGTGTGCAGGCGCCGCGCCACCTCGTCTTCACCCAGCACCTCGCGCAGGTATTTGCCGTTGTACCAGCGCAGCTTGTCCAGACTGAACACCGGGCCGCCCAGCGTGACGTCCTCCAGGCGGAAGACCCGCGCGAACTCGTCCAGATCGAACACCTCCAGGCCGTCCGGGTGGGTCCAGCCCATGGTCGCCAGGAAGTTCAGCATGGCCTCCGGCAGGAAGCCCTGCTGCTGGTACCACTCCACGCTGGTGGGGTTCTTGCGCTTGCTGATCTTGCTTTTATCTGCGTTGCGCAGCAGCGGCATGTGCGCCCAGACCGGCTCCGGCCAGCCGAAAGCGCGGTACAGCAGCACGTGGATGGGCGTGCTGGTGATCCACTCCTCGGCGCGCACCACATGGGTCACGCCCATCAAGCGGTCATCCACCACGTTGGCCAGGTGATAGGTGGGAAAGCCGTCGGCCTTCAGGAGCACCTTGTCGTCGATCTCGCGGTTCTGGAAATGAATGGGGTCGCGCAGGCGGTCATTGACCACGGTTTCGCCCCCGCGGTCCACCTTGAGCCGGATCACGGCGGGCTCGCCCGACTCCACCCGGCGCTGAGCCTCAGCCGGGTCCAGCTCGCGGCTGGGAATGGCGATGACACGCCCCTGGGCCTGCGCCGCCTCCCGCAGGGCGGAGAGCTCCTCGGGGGTCTCGAAGGCGTAATAGGCATGACCGGAAGTCACCAGCTGACGGGCGTAGTCGCCGTACAGGTCGAAGCGCTCGGACTGGCGGTAGGGGCCGTTCTCTCCGCCCTGCAGCGGGGACTCGTCGGGGGTCAGTCCGAGCCACTGCATCATCTGAAAAATGCGTTTCTCGCTGTCGGGCACGTAGCGATTGCGATCCGTGTCCTCGATGCGCAGGATGAACCTCCCGCCGCCCTGGCGCGCGAGGGTGTAGTTGAACAGACCGATATAAGCGGTCCCCACATGGGGGTCACCGGTCGGGCTGGGAGCAATGCGGGTCACGACAGACATAACGAACAGAATAAGGGGCGCGGCAGGACCTCCGTCCAGCGCGCCCCTCCCGCCTGAAGGTCAGTTGTTACGGATAAACTCCACGATCATGACCCCGTCGGCGTCGTCTGAGCCCCGTTTGCGGAACTCACGGCGGACCAGATCGGTAGATCTGAGTTCTTCGGCGACGGCCCGCAGGTCGATGACCTCATTCCACATGCCGATCACGTCGTCTCCAGTCATATCCCAGTCCATCAGGCGGCCAACCAGAGTCATGGTGCGCGTCTCCCCGTAATTGAGGGTCAGAGGGCTGCTTAAACCATTCAGGTTGAGCGTCTGTCCCTTGTAAAGATCCACCCGGTCGCCTGACCCGAGACGCCAGATTTGAGTGCCGTTCACCGCGACTTCTCCGTAAACGTCGTCATAGCGGTTGTCTTCTGGCTCGATGGACCGGTACGAGACCCGGACAGTCGCTTTCACGCTGTTGGGGTTGCACACCGATTCGGCAAACTCGCCCGTGCTGGAGGACGCGGCGTAGGTGCCGTCCATAAAATTGCGGGCCGTGAAGCTGATGGGTACCAGGGTGCGCGGGTCGGACGTGTTCTGGAAGTACTGGGCCAGTTTCTGGGTGCGGATCAGATCGACAATGGCCTGCTCGTTGCCGCCTGCGGCGTACACATTGAAACGACTGTCGCTCAGCACTTTCTCTGCTTCGGCCTGCACGCTGGCGCTGGCACCTGAATACGAGGCGTCGAGTGCTGCTTTCATCTGCTGCGAGGTATAGCTGCTGGTCATTTCGACAAACAGCAGCCGGCCGTAGGTAATGGAGTCGATGTACGCAGCTGAGGCACTGGGGCCGGTCACGGCGGCGAGATCCTCGGCGGTGGGGCTCTTCAGGAACGCTTCGGCAGCCGTGCGCCCGCCCAGATCAGCATTCATGGTAAACGCGTTCTGCACAAAGACGGCAGACACACGGTTCTGCCGGTTCTCCGTGCTGTAGCTGCCGGCGGCCTTGACGCTGTAGCCGATGCCACCGGCCTTGAGGCCCAGCTTGAGGGCAGAGGTTTCGGCGCTGCTCTGCTCGGTTCGCTCATAACGGACGGTAGACCCGAAGGGATTTCCGACCATTCCCTGACGCACCCCCGCAACCGCCAGATTGTAGGCCGTCTGGTGGGGCTGAATGGTCGCCGAGCCGGACACGACGGGCAATGTTGAGGTGATTCGGTAGGGGTGGCGGCGTTCCTCGGGAATATTGATGGCGGTCATGCTGCCCAGTTCCAGGCCGGCGGTCCGCACCAATGAGCCCACCCACAGCTTGTCCTGATCCAGTGTTTTCATGGCGTGTTCAGGAGGGGCGGCGCGCAGGCTATACCGCTGGACAGAACAGGCCATGGGTCCACCTGGCGTGTTCTGGACCACGTTGACCGGCGCGCCAACTTTGGTGATGGGGGATGCGATCACAGGAATGATGAAAGTGCGCCGGGGAATCTGTGTGAACTGAATCTGGGCCTGCGTGATCATGTTCATCAGTTCTGCCCTGGGCAGCTGATCGAGCTGCCGCAGGGTCATGGGCCGCGCAATGGGCAGGGGCCGCAGCGGCTGAACGATGGTTGGCGCAGGGCGTACCGGTTGCACAGGCTGTACCGGCAGGGGCCGCACCTGAGCGCCTCCCCAGGAGTGCACAGAAGCGGTCATGACCAGCAGGCAGGTCGCTCGCCGGGTCCATCCGGCGTGGGCAGAGGCGGCGCGGAACCGGGCAGGGGGGGAAAGGTCGGTCATGGGAATCCTCCAGAAATGCAGTAGTGACGGCACAGGACGCTGAATGCGGCGTCCTGCAGCGGCAGGTGATGTTCAGCTCTGGCTTTAGCGCTGACAGTCGAGGCGCACGCGGAAACTGGGGTCTGCGACGGTGTAGCGCAGGGCCGTGTCACGGCTTCTGGCTTTCGGGTCCAGAATGAACACCAGTTTCTGTGGCTGTCCCTCGCCACGCTTGCCAAACTCTTTGCGGACCACGAAGCCTCCGCCCGGGGGCAGGGCTTGCCGGATCGCCAGAGACCAGGCGTCCCCGGCACTGGAATTCGTCAGGGTGTTGCCGTCGGTGGTGGACAGACTGAGCTCCTCGCTGTAGATATCGATGCCG
The DNA here is from genome assembly GCF_014647655.1 of Deinococcus malanensis. Taxonomy (NCBI): domain Bacteria; kingdom Thermotogati; phylum Deinococcota; class Deinococci; order Deinococcales; family Deinococcaceae; genus Deinococcus; species Deinococcus malanensis. The sequence goes on along the minus strand of NZ_BMPP01000002.1, from coordinate 287,878 downwards.
GTGGCCGCGGTGGTGCTGAGCCGTTTGCTGGTGCCGTTGCGAACCTCGATGGTCACGCCCCATTGCCGGCCCAGGTCCTCGACCTTCTGCACCCGCAGCCGCAGGACGCCGTTAAACAGCTGCTCACCGACGCAGCCCTCTACCGCATTGGCCTGATTGGTGCCCCCCGGAGCCTGAGGGACGGTCGCCGGACGCGCGGCTCCGGGCAGGGTCAGGCTCAGCGTGCCCGGCGTGGTGGTGGCGGTGATGCCCGAGGCGCGCAGGGCGTCCAGAGGGACGTAGGTTTTGCCGCCCACCACGATGGCGCGGCCTGAAACTGGCCGGCCATTGATGACTACATTCCAGCCTGACTGGGTCTGAGCCAGGGCCATGCCCAGCATCAGCACACCCACAACTGCCCTGCGCCTGCCTTGCCGAATCACCTTCATCCTTGCACCTCTCCTTGAAGTAGTTCTGTGGATTTAGGACAGCTTAGGAATGTGGGCGTGGCAACAGCGTGGCAAAGCGCTGCCCAGCAGTAACTCATAGGGATCAGCGCCCCGGCACCTGAGTAACGGGAGCGGCAGGTATGCCCGGTTAACGGGTGTCCCGGGCTTGTTCTAATGCCGCTCAGGACATCAGACGTGGTTCGACCTGCGCGGGACTTCGGACGGTGTTCTCCTGAAGCGCCGAGAGAACCCGTGCCTGCAGAAGGCGGCGACTGGCCAGCGGCAGCCCGGCCAGCACAGCCGCCGCGATCAGGTCGTAGGCAAAATATTCCCCCTGCCAGAGCCCCACCTGACTCAGCGTCTGCAGGTCGGGTGTCAGGGCGAGGGCATCGGTGTTGAGCACCTGAGCGGCCAGTTCCAGACTGAAGGCACTGCCCGCCACCGCCGCCACCTGTGCCAGCCGCAGGGCGCCCGCCGGCAGGTTGTCGAGCCGCCGCTGAAGGATGGCCCCGGTCTTTCCAGGCGGTGGCAGCTGGGCAGGCAAACCCTGAATCAGCTGGCCCTGGTCCAGCAGATGCCGTGCCGTTTCCAGGGCAAACAGCGGATTGCCTCCGGTATAGCGGTGCAGCGGCGCGCACAGTTCGGCCGCCTGTGCGGCGGGCAGGCCCAGCCCCTGCAGCAGCGCTGCGAGGGCCGCGCGCGACAGCGGCTGCACCTCGATCAGGACCGCCGCCCTCCGGTCGACTTGCATCTGCACGGCCTGCCACGCGGCACTGGACAGTTCACCGCGCTCAAAGGTTGCCAGCACCCGCAGCGGCGGCCAGGGGGGAACCGGCGGCCCGGCGGTAAAGCAACTGCCGAACTCGAAGCTCTGGGGGTCAAACAGATGCAGGTCGTCGGTGGTCAGGGCCACCCGGTCACGGGTGCCAAGGGCCAGCAGGGCCATGCCAGCCTCGAACAGGCGCAGCCGGTCCTCGTGTGCCGAGACCGGCGGGAGCGGCTCGTCCCACAGGCTGGGGATCAGCCTCGACAGTTCCCGGCGGGCCCAGGGCGCCAGTTCTCTGATCAGACCAGGTTGCCGCTCGAACATGCGACGCAGGCCCCGCGCAATGGAGGCGTACGGCACCCCAACATCGCCGGGACGACCGTTGTTCGGCACCGAGGCGCCCTTGGAGGCCACGAAGTCAAGCATCAGCCGCGTTTTTCCGATGCCCGGCTCGCCGCACAGGTAAGCCGTCTGCCCCTGTGCCCAGGCCACCTCCAGCTGGGCCCATTCACGTTCGCGGCCCACCAGCGCAGGAAGGGACGAGGGAAGCACGGGGGAGGGCGTGCCACGCAGAATTTCCTGGGCCAGCGCCACCGTTTTCGGCAGTGGTTCCAGCGCCAGTTCGTCGGCCAGCACCTGCCGCAACCGCGCGAACTGCCGCAGCGCTGCTCCACGCTCGCCCAGCAGAGCGTGCAGGCGCATCACCTCCTGATGGTGGGGCTCGGCCAATTCATCACCGCGCAGGAGTTGCTGGCGAAGGGCCAGGGCAGCGCGGAGCTGTCCGGCTTCCTCCTCGGCCCGGGCGCACGACGACAGCAGGGCCTGCCGGGTGGACGTGAGTGCCTCGCGCCGCCGGATCACCCAGGCCTCGAATTCTGCGGCACAACGCAGGTCGAACCCCTCCAGGAATTCTCCCCGCCACAGGGCCAGGGCGGCGCCGTGCTGGTCGTCCTGGCAGTGGGCTTCGAAGGCCGGCACGTCGCAGGTGTGGCCACCCGGGTCCAGCGCCACCGCGTCGGTGGACGTGACCAGCAGCTGGCCCAGAGGCGACTGGCGCAGCCGGTGCAGTTCGCGCCGCAGGTGGCCACGAGCACGCTCCTCGTCCGTGTCGCCCCACAGCAGCTCGGCCAGCACGGCGCGGGAGGTCGCCCCCTCCAACGCCAGGTACGCCACCAGCGCAAAGGCCTTACGGGTCGGCAGCGTGACCGGCTGCCCCTCCAGATACAGACTGGATTTGCCGAGCAACAACACCTCAACCATGTTTGCGCCCCCACCTATCATGCCCTGTTCAGGGGCTGGCGGGTGGACAGAACCGTCCCGGGAAATAAACCCACGGCGCCTGTGCCTGCCGCACATCATCGGTGTGGCAGGCACAGCCTGAGGCTCACCGTTTCGGCCTTAGGGATTTAGAGGTGGGACGACCTGCCGCAGGGTCGGTGGTGCGGCGGCTTTCCAGGGCGTGACGCTGGCCAGAATCCGCAGCGGAACCTGCTGGCCCCGGGCACTGGTAAGGTACGCCACGACCGTCCACTGGCCGAGTTTAGGAGCGGTGTTGACCACCTTGACCTTCAGGCCACTCCGGGTAAAGCCGCACAGATCCTTGCGGCCGTACCGGGAGGCCGACCCGGGGTTGGCGAAGTACGAGTAGCTCAGGCAGCCGTCGCTTTCCACCGTGAACTCGGCTTTCGGATCGGCGCCGCCGGGCCCGGCCGTCACGTTCTGCGCAATCGCCTGCGCCGGATGCGTCACCAGCGCGATGGACTGCGTGCCCGGCGGAGTCGCCAGCTTCAACTGAAAGCTGGCTGGAGCTGCCTGAGCAGCAGACATGAACACAAGCGCCGGCAGCGCAAGGAAACGAGGCATGGCGCACCGAGTCTAGTGGGAGGGTCGGGCAACCGCACGCACGTTTAGCCGACCCTGGGCGCCCAACCAGCCCGGCAGCATGTCCCGCTAACGCCCGGGCATCACGGGCGGCTCGGCCGCGTCGCGCCCACGGGCCACGTCGCGCACGCCGCGCCGGCCAAAGGCATGCGCCAGATCACGCTCGGCCAGACGCAGGGTGGTCGGGCGGCCATGCGGGCACGACCAGGGCTGCTCGCAGCTGCTCAGGGCAGCCAGAACCTGCTCGCCCAGCTGCAGGGTAAGCATGCCGGCTTTCAGGGCCGGTGCGCAGGCCAGCCTGGCCAACACGTCGCGCCGGGGGTCCGGGCCGTCGCCAAGTGCCGCTTCAACAATCTGTTCGTGCAGCCGGGGAACGGGCAGCGCGGCCAGCGTGGCCGGAACGGACCGCAGCCGCGCCAGCCCGGCACCAAAGTCCTCGATGGTCAGCCCCCAGCCGCGCAGTTCTGCCGCCCGTTCGTGCAACCGCGCCAGCTGTCCCGGAGTCAGATGCAGCAGTTCCGGCTCCGGAAGTTCATGCGGCGGAGCTGCCGTCAGGTCACGGGACAGCTGCTCATACAGCGCGCGCTCGTGGGCGGCGTGGGCATCCACGATCCACAGGTCGCCCTCGCCCTGGGCCAGCAGGTACAGGTCCTGATAGAGGCCCACCTGCGTGAGCTGCGGGAAGCTGCTGTGCCGCGGGGTCGTTTCGTTCTCGGTGGGCGGACGCAGCGCCGGCGCGCCGCGCGCCAGCGGCTGACCTGCCAGGGCCTGCGCCACCGCTTCGCGGACCCGGGAAGCGACTTCGGCCAGATCGGCAAGGGCCACGACCTGTTTGGCGGGGTGGACGTTCGGATTCTGGTTCTCGGGTTCGACGGTGAGGTCGAGCACGCACAGCGGCGCCACTCCGGCTGGAATCAGTTCGGCCAGTCCTTCCATCACGGCCTTTTCCAGTTCGGGGGCCGCCTGCACGGGCCGGCCGTTGACACTGAAATGCATCCGGTCGCGCCGCGCCCGGGTCAGTTCCGGGCGGGACACCACGCCGCGCACCCCTGGAGCGTCCACACCCACAACCCGGTTGGCGCTGAGCGGACCGTACACGCTGGCCACCGCGCCCCGGTGGTCGGAAGGCGCGTGCGTCAGGCGGGCTTCCCCGTCCACCGTCAGGCGCCAGTGCAGGCCTGGATGGTGCAGCACATAGCGCCCGATCAGCGCCGTGATCTCCCGGACTTCCGTAGCGGGCGGCGCCTGGGTTCTCAGCCGGGCCGGTAGGTGGGCAAACAGCCGCTGCACGGTGACCGTGGTGCCTGCCGGGGCCGAGGTGCGCGAGACACGGAGCTCCTCGCCGTGGGCCTGCACCTGTGCTGCCCCGACCTGCTGGGCCGGACGGGTGACCAGTTCCAGCTCACCGGCCTGGGCTGCAGCCCAGAGCGCTTCACCCCGGAAGCCCAGCGTCGTGACCCGGGTCACGGCGCCCTCCTCGGGAGCCAGTTTGCTGGTCGCGTGGCGTGCGGGGGCCAGGACCACCATGTCGGCCGGGATCCCACAGCCGTTGTCGCGCACCCGGACCAGGGCCAGCCCGCCGCCCTCCACCTCGATGTCCACGCGGGTGGCTCCGGCGTCCAGGGCGTTGTCCAGCAGCTCCCGCACCACGTCGAGCGGGCGCGACACCACCTCGCCCGCAGCAATCAGGCGGGCAACATGCGGTGGCAGGACGTGAATCTTCATAGGTAAGGTCCGCCCTGAGGCTAGCGCACCTCCTTTGCGGTGATTGCGCCGGGCGTTTTATTCGCTCGCAGCGCCCGATTCCGGATCCGGCAGGATCTTGCCCGGATTGAGCAGCCCCCGCGGATCCAGCAACGCTTTGAGGTCCCGCATCAGCTCCAGGGCGCCTGCATGCTCCTGGGCCAGAAAGCGGCGCTTGTGCAGGCCCACCCCGTGTTCACCGCTGCAGGTTCCTCCCAGAGCCAGCGTCTGCGCAATCATCCGGTCATAGACCGCCTCGATGCGGGTCCAGGTGTCCTGGTCGTCCGGGCGGGCATGGAACAGCACATGAAAGTTGCCGTCCCCCACGTGGCCCAGCAGGCTGGCGTGCAGGCCGGCCCCATCCACCTGCGCACGTGTAAAGGCAATAATTTCGGGCAGATGCTGCAGCGGCACGCACAGGTCGGTGCTGAGGCTGGTGTGCTCGGGGTACAGCGCTTTAAGCGCATAGAACGCGTGGTGACGGGCTTCCCACAGGGCGGCCCGTTCGGCGGCGCCCCGGGCCACCCCGACCTCCTGGGCGCCGGCATCCAGACACAGCTCGCAGCACAGGGTCAGGGCTTCTTCCAGGGCCGCCGCGCTGGGGGAGGCAAGTTCGATCCACAGGGTGGGGTGTTCGGGAAAGGCAGTGCCCTTGTGCAGGTTGACGGCCCGCAAGCCCTCGGCGTCCATCAGCTCCAGTCGTTCGGGTTGCAGGGCGGCCGTCATGACACTGACGGCGCAGGCGGCGGCGGCCTCCACGCTGGGAAAAGGGCAACGCAGCGCGACCAGGTGCGACGGCAGCGGCCAGAGCCTGACGGTGAGCTGGGTAATGACCCCCAGCGTGCCCTCCGCCCCGATAAACAGGTGCTTGAGGTCATAGCCGGCGCTGGTCTTGCGCGCCCGGCTGCCCACCCGGATCACCCGGCCGTCCATGAGGGCCACCCGCAACTCCAGCACGTTGTCGCGCATGGTGCCGTAGCGCACCGCGCCCGTGCCGCTGGCATTGGTGGACGCCATACCGCCCAGACTGGCCTCTGCCCCCGGGTCCACCGGGAAGAACAGCCCCTGTGCCCGCACCAGCCGGTTCAGTTCGGGGTAGGTCACGCCCGGTTGTACGGTTGCCTGGAATCCGGCGGGCTGCACGTCCACCACCTCTTTCATGCCGCTGACATCCAGGGAGAGGCCTCCTTGCAGGGGAATCAGCTGGCCTTCCAGGCTGCTGCCGGCTGCAAATGCCACCACCGCAAATTCGTGGGCACGGGCCAGGGCCAGGGCGTCCACCACATCCGCCTCACAGAGGGCGAAGACGATCGCGTGGGGCCGCATCTGTTCCAGGCCACTCTCATCCCGGCTGTGGGCATCCAGAACCGCTGGTACGGTGCTGAACTGCTCCCCGAAACGGGCGCGCAGCGCGGACAGGGCTTCGGGAGTCATGTGACCATCATGGCGCACAGACGGTTCCGGAAGGGTGGCATCGACAGGCCGGATGACTCCACCCAGAGAAGAGAGCCACGGACTCAAACCGGTTTTACCCTGCGCGGCCGTCCTCAGGTCAGGCCGAGCCGGGCGCTGATCTGGGCCTCATCCTTCGGGCCGCCCACCAGGGCACCTTCGATCTTCCCGGCGACACTGGTCAGCACCAGTGTGGGAAATACGCGAACCCGGTACTGCCTGCGAAGTTCTGCGCCGCGGTCAAGCACCAGCTGCTCTCCATAGGCATGGTCAGGAAGGGTGCCACGGCGTGCATCGATGACCCGCAGGTCAACCCCAGCGGTCGCCGCCAGCCGGCCGATAAACAGGTCTATCTGATCGCACCCGACGCACGCCTCGGCCTTGAAGTACAGCAGGGTGCGCCGCGTCAGGTTCAGCGAGGGGGGAGGGGGAATGGTTTCGCCCGGTCGTGGTCCGCTCGCGGCGACGAGTTGATCCATCAGGGGGCCCAGGAACCGGGGAAGTCTGATCTGCACAGGCATCTGCTCCGGATTACGGCGAAGGGCGCAGTGAAGTTTCGCCAGCATGGTGCATCCCGCCTTGAGCATTCAACGAACAGGGCTGCCGGGAAACCAGACCCGGCAGCCGTGTGTAGCTCACAGGTGTCATGGCGCGCTTGCAGACGAGGGACGTCGCTTCTGACCCCTGGAGCCTGGCCTCAGACTTTTGGCAACGGCGTGGTCGTGATCGTCTGGACGGACTCGTCGGCCGGCGGTACGAACGGCGTTTTGCCCAGCAGATGGTCCAGCATGGCGGGGAAAGCCATGTCGTTCGGCAGAAGCATGACCTGCGTCTGCATGGTAATGCGGTGAACGCGGTTGACCTTTGCTGCCACCCGGCGGGCCATGGCGAGGTGACCGTCGGGCTCGTGCCCCACGTTCGCGATGACCAGAAACAGCTCGTCGGTCAGCTGAAACATCCAGTCGCTGGCCCGCAGCTCGCCCCGCACCGCGTCACGCGCCCGGCGGAGGGTGGTGGCGACTTCGGTCGGGTCGTACAGTTGCCGGGCGACCGGCAGATCGGTGATCCTCACGGCCATGGCGGCGCCCTGCCCACCCGAGCGCTGGTATTCCGCCTGCAGCACGCCCACGAACATCTGGGCCAGACCCGGGCCCGGCAGTTCGGTTACCGGGTGCAGTTCGGTCTGCCGGGTCAGCAGCTGGGCCTGCTGGGTGATCATGGCCTGGGCCCCGCGTGCCTGATGGGCCACTTCACTGCCCAGGCGAGGAAGCAGCGCCGCACCGATCAGCCACAGCCAGTGCGTGCCTGAGGCGCCTTCAGGCACAGGCAGGCTGCCGCTTTGCCAGGCCACGGCCGTGACGAAGGCCAGAACCAGCCCCAGTGCCAGGCTCCAACTGGGAGACAGCAGCACGCCAGCACCCGCCGCCACGATCAGCCCAAGTCCCAGGGGCCACCCCAAAACAGAGCCGGCGACAAAGGCGCAGCTGCCCAGCAGGGCCACCAGCACGAGAAGGCGAAGCTTGATGCTTTTTTCGACGGTCAGTGACATGGCAGGGTCCCTTTGTGAATGAGGCGGCGATGGCGCGTATCTTCTATTTTAAATAGAAATTTCATTCAAGTCCGTTACAGACCTTGTTACTCGTGATAATTCTGCCTGGAGATGGGGTGCAGGAGGCCTCTTAATCAAAGCAGGTGGCAGTATTTCGCGCGAGTAACCCCTGCATCCGGCAGATGGACCGGAAGATGGTGTGGCGTGGTGCAGGGCCCCATGGACAGGAGGCCAGGGCGAAAGTTGACCTCCGGCTTGCCCCATCGGCGTCACGCTTCCTGGGACTGGCCGAAAGATCCAGGCTGCGCCGCTGCACCGGAATGAGTGCCCGGATGTGCCAGCATGCGGTGCGTGCTACACCCCGGTTCCCCACACCAGGAGGCCTTATGACTGCTCCGCACCTGCCCGATCTGCTTAACCTGACCGATATGGAAACTGCCGCCCGGCAGGTCATGCCACCGGACGCGCTGAATTATTACGCCAGCGGCGCCAACGACGAACACACGCTTCGCGCCAATCGCGCCAGCTTTTCCCACATTCGGCTGCGCCCGCGAGTCCTGGTGGACGTGTCGAACATTGACCTGAGCACCGAGGTCCTGGGCCTGCCCCTGAGTTTTCCCGTTGGGATCGCTCCGTGCGCCATGCATGGCCTGGTGCATCCGGAAGCCGAGGTTGCCACGGCCTGCGCGGCGGCGGCGGCCGGCAGCCTGGCGACCCTCAGCACCATGAGCCACAAACCCATCGAGGCTGTGGCGCAGGCGGCAGATGGCCGGATGTGGTTCCAGCTGTACCTGTACCGCGACCGCGAGGTCAGCCGCGCCCTGGTGCAGCGCGCCGAGGCCGCCGGAGCCCGCGCTCTGGTCCTGACGGTAGATACGCCGTTCCTGGGCCGCCGTGAGGTTATGCTGCGCTCGCCGCTGCACCTGCCTGAAGGCATGAGCCTCCCCAACGTGGGTCAGCGGCAACCCGGCACCGAGCACCTGGATGACCTGAGTTACCTGAACACGCTGTTCGATCCCAGCATGAACTGGCGGGACCTGGAATGGTTGCGCTCGGTGACGCGGCTGCCCATTGTCCTGAAGGGCATTCACACCGCCGAAGACGCGGCGCTGACCGTGGAGGTAGGCGGGCATGTCTGGATCAGCAATCACGGCGGCCGGCAGCTGGACACGGCCGTGACCCCGCTGGAAGCCCTGCCTGAAATCGTTGATACCGTCCAGGGGAGAGCCGAGATCTACCTGGACGGTGGCATCACCCGTGGGACCGATGTACTCAAGGCCGTGGCCCTGGGCGCCCGCGCAGTGTTCCTGGGACGCGCGCCGCTGTACGGGCTGGCGGTGGCTGGCGAGGCTGGAGTGCGGCACACCCTGGAACTTCTGCGCGAGGAGTTGCAGCTGGCCATGGCTCTGTGCGGCAAGGTGCGTCTGGCTGATCTTGGGCCGGAAGTGCTCCGGCCGACCTCTTAGAGACCACTTCAGCACTACCGGCGCCAGCCCGGGCCCTGACCTTCACGAAACGTGCAACGTCTGGTGCCGGTGCACGGACTCCGGTCATCTGACCCAGGGGCGCTCACTCATGAATCTGGACAGGGAGTGGCCGCGCCGGGTCTGTCAATTTTCGCCTGTCATGGCAGACGTCGACGAAGCGCTGATATCGCCGCTGTAGGGCATCGCGGTCGTGCTGGGCCTCGGTATGTTCAAGCGCTTCGGTATACACGAGGTCGGCGTGCGTCTGCAGAACACTTCGCCGGTCCGGATCCACCAGAACCGCCGCCGCCCGGGTGAGCACCTCGAGCATGCGGATCATCACGGCTGGGTGGGTCCTGCCGTACTGCCGGATCATGTTGAACATGGTCTCCACCATTCCGGAGAACCCGGGCTGCGGCATGATCAGCCGTACCTGGCCTTCGTGCTCGAACTGTCCATTGATCAGGCCACGCTCCTGAAGGGAGACCAGGGCGTCACCGAGATGATCCAGGACCGTCATGGCTGTGTACGGATCGTTCGTCCCCGGAGACAGGGCCCGGGAGGCGACCTCCACGAGTTTCCGGGCTGCATACTCGATGTCCTGGTTGGTCGTGCGGCTCCGCCCGATGGTCATCGTGCGCGTGATTCCCTTACATGCCCGTGGTGTCACCCAGGCGACCGGAATGCCCTTCATGACGAAATCTCCCGGTCTGACCAGAAGGCAGACGGTCGCGCCGTGGCTGACAGCCAGATGTACCAGGGCATCTGTATCAACACTCTGGAGGTACCCGCTCCGTGGGGCGGACACGATGTCCTGACCTGTCCATTCCGGTGGAAGCAGGTGCTGCTGGTCATGGCGCTGTCCCTGGACCGTCTGGGTGGTCAGCGTCCGGTGCAGGTCGTCGTGAACCGAGCGTATGACGTACCCCACGTTGATACTCGTGGCCACGTGATGAATAAAGTAGATCAGCACAATGATGCTGATGAACGTAAACAGCAGTGCCAGATGCACGCCCAGATGCGGGACGGATTCCGGCTGGCTTTGACCGATGGGAACCGACCGCAGGATCGTGAATGTATAGGAGACGGTTCCGAGGAACATTCCCAGAGAGACGCTGTTGCGCCAGTCACGTGTAAAGCTCTCCATCAGCCGGGGACCCATCTGACCCGACGCAATGCTCAGCGCGGTGATCGTGATCGTAAAGACCGTACCTGCAACGCCGAACAGGGACGACGCGATTGCACTCAGCAGGGACCGGGCGCCTTCCACGCCTCCGGGAAATGTGATCAGCTGGTTCCGACCAGACTGAGGCATCAACCCCTCCAGCCGGATGGTCAGCACAGCCAGCAGCACGAAGAGAACGACCATCAGGCTGGGCAGGAACCACAGGCTGTGCAGCATGTCTCTCAGGCGAGTTGCGAGCCGCGAGTAGGCAGAGGAGCGCATCAGCCCTGCACCACCGATGTGGGGCGGATCCGCCAGGTACCTCCTCTGGGGAGGCCCTTACCTTCGTGGGCCTTGAACCTAGATCGTGTCATCTGCGGCCGCTCGCCCTGACCGGCCAGCCAGGGCCGTGGGGCCGGGGCAATCGTAGCCCGACAGGGAGCGCATTAGGTTGATCAAGTTGCCCGGGGTGCCGTCCTGCATGCTGCCACCCTAGCACTGGCTGTGGATGGCCTTTACCAGGCTCGCCTTACTGCACATTGAAGTGCTGGTGAAGTTGTGATCGCCGTGGTTCCGCTCAGTCGGGCGCAGCAGGACGTACACCGCATCAGAGAATGACTGCATCCGATGGCCAGTCTGCGCTCACTGGCCAGAGCACTCCGGGTTCTTGCCGGGGTAACGCCTTTCCACTGCGGTAAATAAAGCTGCCCCGCTGTTCGCACCCTGTGAACGGTTTAAGCTGATCCGCATGAAGCGTGCTGCCCTGGCCTGTCTCCTGGTTCTCGTCGCCTGCCAGAAGAGAGACCCCGACGGTACCCTGCTGCCCACAGACAACAACTACACCACTGTCCCGGCTGTCGTGTTGAATTCGGTGCAGGGCGAGAATGTGCCCATGCGCCTTGCAGACAAGGAGTACCGGGTTCTTGTGTCCTATCCGGACGATATGGAATTTGACCGGTACAGCGACTGCGACCTGAAGGTTGAACTGCGCAAACACCGCGCCAAGCAGGGTGCGAATATCTATTCGCAGATGGCCCCGGGATCGCTTGACTCCACAGAAGTCTCGTTGGAAGAGCCTGGACTCTACCGGGTCTGGATCTCCGGCCGGCACGATTACTGTGCGCCTACACTCGTGTTTCAGCCGGAGGGTGCTTAGAAATTTGTCTGTCACGCGCGGGGCATAGCTGTCCGGGCGGCCGACTCAGCCGCTCTGGCGGCGCCCGAGCTCACGCCTGGCCTTCAACCGCTTCGGGTGATTCCTCTACCACAGCCCGCTGCCAGCCGTGCAGGATCTCCAGCGCCTGCATCGGCGTCAGGCGGCTGAGGTCCAGGGCCGCGAGTTCACCGATCAGCCGGCGGTCGTCGCCCCGGGCGTTCAGCGAGGTCAGCAGCCGCGCCGCCCGCTGGGTCACCGGGGCAGGCAACCCGGCCAGACGGGCGACCTCCACACCGTAGCTCTGCCGCGCGGCTCCAGGCACCACCTGATGGTAGAAGGTCAGCCCGCCCGAGCCGGCCGCGTCCTCCTCGGCAGCCACATGCAGGTTGACCAGCCCCGGAAAATCCGCTTCCAGGCGTGTCAGCTCGAAATAGTGGGTCGCAAACAGCGTGTGCGCCCGGGTAGTATGCAGATGTTCAAGCGCGGCGTGCGCGATGGCCAGCCCGTCCAGGGTGCTGGTACCCCGGCCCACCTCATCCAGAATGACCAGACTGCGGTGCGTAGCGCCGTGCAGAATGGTCGCCAGCTCGCTCATTTCGACCATAAAGGTGCTGCGTCCGCCCGCCAGATCGTCCGAGGCACCGATGCGGGTATGAATCGCGTCGTACACCGGCAGCTGCGCGCGGTCAGCCGGGACGAAGGAGCCGATCTGATGCAGCAGCGCGCACAGGGCCACAGTGCGCAGATAGGTACTTTTGCCGGCCATGTTCGGCCCGGTCAGCAGCAGGGTGTGGCGGCCTGAACCCAGCTGCGCGTCGTTGGGCACAAAGCGCCCACCGGCCGACCGTTCCACCACCGGGTGGCGCGCCTGCACCAGCCGGGTCTGGCCGTCCGTGGTCTGGGGCCGGGTCCAGCCACTTTCCACAGCCAGTTCGGCCAGGGCCGAGAGAACGTCCAGTTCGGCCAGCGCGCCGGCCGCTTCACTCAGCGCTTCGGCGTGGGCCGACAGGGCGTCTCGCAGCTCGGTAAAGACCTCCACTTCCAGGCGGCTGGCCGCCGCTTCCAGCCGGGCAATCTCGCGCTCGCGCTCGCGCAGGTCCGGGCGGGTAAAGCGCGCCCGGTCCTTGAGGGTCGCCACCTGCCGGTAATCGGACGGCACCTTGCTGAGGTGAGGCCCGGTGACTTCCAGGTAGTAGCCAAAGACGTTGTTGAACCCGACCTTCAGGCTTGAGATGCCGGTGCGTTCACGTTCGGTGATCTCCAGTTGCGCCAGCCACTCCCTGTGACGCAGGGCCCCGGCACGCAGGTCGTCCAGTTCGGCGTGAAAGCCCTCACGGATCAGGCCACCATCTCCGAGCCGAAGCGGTGGGTCGTCGACCATCGCCGCCCGGATCCGCGTGACCACGTCCGGCAGGGACGAAAGCCGGGTGTGAACGCCTGCAAGCAGGCCGTCCTGCCCGGCCAGCAGCGTCACCGCGTCTGGCAACAGGTCCAGCGTGCGCGCCAGGGACGCCACCTCACGGGGGGACGCGCGCCGGGTCGCCACCCGGGCAGCCAGACGTTCCAGGTCATGGGCACGGTAGAGCAGCGAGCGCACACTGCCGCGCAGGTCCGGTGCGCGGGTCAGGGCCTCCACGCTGTCGAGCCGGGCCTGGATGCTCAACTCATCCAGCAGGGGAGAGCGCAGCCAGGCGCGCAGCCGTCTTCTTCCACCTGCTGTGCGCGTCTGGCACAGCACGTCCATCAGGGTCACGCCCTGCGGGGAATGGGCCTGAAACAGCTCAAGTGCCCGCACGGCGGCTTCGGGCAGGCGCATCTGGGCGCCGGGTTCGAAACGCACCACCCGGCGGACCATGTCCAGCTGCCCCTGCTGGGCCATACGTGCGTACCCGAGGACGGCCCCACACGCCCGCACCAGTGCCGACGAGTTCAGCGACCCAGGGACCTCGCCCAGGGTGCGGTGCAGTTCTGCCCGGCTGGCCTCCTCGGCGAAGTTGGCCGGTGAAAGCATGACCGGGAAGCGCCCCTGAAAGTCCGAGAGCAGCGCCGGGTTCCCGGAGAGTTCCGGTGCCAGCAGCACCTCGCGGGCACGGTGGCGGCCCAGTTCGTCATACAGCGCCGCGCGGGTATGAAAAGCCGCTGCCCGAAAATCCCCGGTGCTGACGTCCAGCAGGGCCAGGGCGTAGCCGTCCCCCGTGGCCACCGCCGCCAGATAGTTCTCGTCGGCCCCCAGGTGCCGCTCCTCGGTCACGGTGCCAGGGGTCAGGAGCTGAGTGACCTTGCGGTCCACCAGACCTGTTCCGGCCTCTTCCATCTGGTCGGCCACCGCCACGCAGACTCCAGCCGAGAGGAGCTTTTCGACGTTCTGATCCAGCGCCCGCACGGGTATGCCAGCCATAGGAGTGCTGAATTCCTTGCTGGTCTTGTGCGTCAGCGCAAGACCCAGCAACCGGGCCGTCCGCTCAGCGTCCTCACCGAAGGTCTCGTAAAAATCGCCCACCTGAAACAGCAGGATGGCGTGAGGCAGCTGCTGCGCGACTTCGTCGCGCATTCGTACGTATTGATCCAGCATGGGTGGCAGCGCGCCTGACCCGGTCCCCTTAAGTACACTCTGCGCTGCTCGCATGGGCGCCAGAATACCGGGACGGCAGCGCACAGATCGCGAATGGACGCGGAATTCCGCGAGCCCCTGTTATCGGGTGGTCAGGTTGCCGGTCTACTCGTCACAGCCCAGTGCTCTGAGCAGGTCCAGGTGGGTGATGGGCGGCGGTACAGGTGCCGGCCGGTTACGGGCAACAGAATAACGACCACGGAACAGGCGACGGAGAAATACAGTCATGAGGCACCTCTCTTCTTCGATTTCTGATATGAAACTGATTGTAAGTTAAATTTCCTTACTTTTTTGTGACCCTTCTTTCGGTTGTGTGCAACTGAACCGGGTCGCAAAGGAGACGGGGGTAATGGGTACTCCCCTAACATGAAGCCATGAGCTACCACCCTTACGACCCGCGCATGGCCTACGACCCGAAGCGCAAATTGACCGACGGTGACGTGCAGGAGCGTAAGCCCGACGGCTGGTGGGGCGACGAGGGCAAGCTGTTCCGGGACTTTGCGTTCGAGACCTATCAGGCTGGACTTGACTTTGTGGTGAAGGTCGCAGCCCTGGCCGAGCAGCGCGGGCACCACCCCGATCTGCACTTGAAGTACCGCCGAGTTCGGGTGACTTTTTTTACCCACGACGCAGGAGGCGTGACCATGTTGGACCTCGACGGCGCGCAGGCCGTCAATGACCTGCTGAATGAGGACCGTTGACCACATTTCCGGGTCTGGACTTTCCCTGGGAAGCGCTGCCCGCCGAGCGCCGGCACGAGATGCAGCGCACCGTACAGGCCTCTGACCTCGATGATCTGGACCATGTCAACAACACCGTGTACCTGTCGTGGTGTGAGGCGGTTGCCCGTGCACATGCACTGCGCCTGGATATGGGTACTGCAGCTCTGGCAGCCCTGGGCGCTGTACCGGTGGCGCGCCAGCACACCATCACCTATCTGCGCCCGGCCCTGCTGGGTGAGGTGCTGCGGGTACGCACGGCGCTGCTGGAACATGCCGGGTTGCGCAGTGTGCGTGGCTATACCATCGACCGCCTGACAGGCGCTGAACCTCAGCGTCTGGTGGAATGCCGGACCGACTGGGTCTGGGTGGACCCGGTGACCGGCCGGCCCAGACGCGCGCCCACTGACGTGGCCACCCGTTTTGGGTTCTGAGTCGATGGCAGCGGATTTGTCGTCGGGGCCCTTGCGAAGACGTCCGTAAACCACGCGCGCTCGACCAGGGGGCCGCTGGCGCCTGTTGTAGGCTCTGAGCTGCTGGCGTCCGTCATCAATTACAGCAGGCGCAACACCGCGCGGGCAGGGGCACCGTCGACGCCAACCAGGGGCAGCGGCAGACACAGCAACTCGTACTCGCCGTCGTTCACCGCGCTCAGATTCAGGCCCTCCAGAATGTAGATGCCACTGTCCTGACAGGCATGGTGGGCGTCCAGTGTCTTGCTGGTCAGAGGGTCCACGCTGGGCGCATCGGTGCCGATCAGCTGTACGCCTCGCCTCGCCACCTCACGCACAAAGTCCGGACTCAGGGTGCGGAAGTCTTCAGGGAATACCGTCCAGTGCTCAGGCTGGCCGGTATTGAGCAGCAACCGGGATGGCAGGGTCTCTGGAAGTGTGCCGAAAACCTCTGATCCGATCATCCCGCTGCCATGGACACTCAGGACCCGGCACGTGCCCACGTAGACCTCCAGCGGTACGGCGTCCAGGCGCTCTCCCAGGTCGTCATAGTGCCAGGGAGCGTCGACATGCGTGCCTGTATGGGTGCTGGTGCACAGCTCGCTGGTGTTCACGCTGTCCCCGCCGGCCATGCGCGCACCGGGATTGACGCGGAAAGGGGCGTCGCCGGGCCAGTTGGGGTGGGCAGCGGTCAGGGCACGGGAGATATCAAGCAGCGTCATGGTCACAGGGTAGAGGAGAGACCCGGCCAAGCGGCCTGAAGGACCAGCACAGAAAGGTTGCTGTTCCCCTCCCTGGAGGGAGGCCATGAGAAAGCCTCAGCAGGCATGGCCATGGAGCGATACAGCCGGCTTGCCAGCCGCGAATCGCATCCTCGGCAGTCGCCACAACACTTCAGGCAACCCGGCATGTGCCGGGTTGCCTGAGCGACTTCGCATTGAAAATGCGGAGGTGCGGTCCATATGGCCCGCAGTCCTGGTCTCAGCCCTTGACCATCTTGATGGGTGCGCACAGCGGCACGACCGAGAGGGCGTCGCCGTGGTGCACGTTGATGTACGCGCCCTGGTCACCCGCGATTTTGGCCATCTCATTGGTGACGCTGACTGTGGCGCGGCCACTGGCGTCCGCCGTAAAGGGCGGGAACCCGACCGTCACAGGCCCGTTGGAGGCGCAGGGGTCGGTGTTCGATGCCGGCCCGAAAGCATGGTAGTGAGACGCATAGGTCTTGCCAGGGGTCAGGCCTGTCAGGGTGAGCGTGGTGGTTACCATGCCGTCTGCTTTGGTCATGACCATGGCGGTTCCAGCGGCCTGGGGATCAGCTGTGATGGGATTGTGCTTGAACGCCAGGGTTCTTGGCTGGCCCATCATGGTGCATGCGCTGAGAACGGAAGCCGCGACCATCCCGAGAATAATGTTACGTTTCATCATATTCAGTTCCTCCGTCATGCATTCAATCGGTCACGATGATCGTGCCGTTCATGCCTTCGTGATACGAGCAGTAGTACTCGTAGGTGCCTGCCTTGCTGAAGGTGTAGCTGTAGCTTTCGCCTTTTTTCAGATCGTCCGAACGCAGGGAAGGCGTCGTCAGTGAGATCACGTTATGAAGTGCGGCGCCCTGATGCTTCCAGGTCACGGTCGTTCCCGCCTTGACCGTGATCACCCTGGGCTGGAACACATGATCCCCAATAGCAACATTGACCGCTGCTGTCGGGGTTGCCGGGGCCGGGGTGACCGCAGCTGGGGTGACAGCAGATGAACGTGCGGCGGGCGGGGTTCGGCGGACAGCCGCGCACAGTGGCACCACCTTCAGGTCACTGGCCGCATGGACGTTGATGTACGCACCGGCATTGGACGCCACCTTCGAAGCTTCGGCTGTCACCTTGACGGTGGCGCGTCCGGTAGCGCTGGCGGTAAACGGCGGAAAGCCCAGGGTCACGGGTCCATTGGTCATGCAGGGGTCGGCACTGGCCTGAGGCCCCAGGGCGTGGTAATGGGCAGCGTACGCTTTTCTGGGCGTCAGGCCAGAAAGGGTCAGCGTTGTTTCGAGCATATTCGTTCCGGCAGACCGCACCACCGCCCGCCCACCTGCTTTCGGATCGGTCCGCTCAGCGGTGTGCTTGAACATGTGCACCTGCGTGGGAACCGTTGCGGCGGCTCCTATACCCAGCAGCAGCGTGCCGCCGGCCAGTGAACGCAGAATCAGTTTGCCTCGTGGCATGAAGTCCTCCTTGCCCATTGATATGCAGCAATCCGGACTTTGGATTCGTCGAGACAGCAAAGTGCCTGTCTCCGCACGACGACATGATGGCCTATGAGCGCCTCGGCAGCCGGTATACACCGTGGCCACCGGATAGAACCTTGTATTCAGTGGCAGAAAGTCATCGTCGACGGTGAACGTTTGCTAAGGATTACGGTGGTGGGTCCGGTGGGATAGGACTTCATGGAAGTGTTGCCGACACCTGATTTTTTCAGCGGTGCCTGTAGCGAATCTGACAAAGAGACCTGTCTCGGCTGAGGATCTATTCAGCCTGATACAGGTGGGCCTTCCGTTGGTTGACACCGGGCCGCCGGGCGTTTCGGCGAGGTGAGGGCACCCCATGGCTACTCGTCGAGCCAGCCAACGGAACCCGGAATCTCCACGATTAAGGCGCGGAGATCGGGCCGACGGGTATCAGGCGCGAAAGCTTCGAGAGCCTGTATGACCAGAAAACGGTCGGCTTTGTCGACACATTTTGGTTGACCCGGTTTCCAACCATCGGGTAACGCTGTGTTATGCGGTGCGGCCAGCTGGCTTCGCCCGGAGGAGTCGGAGGCCGCTGTAGAGGGGCCAGCGGTGACGCTCTCCGTCTTATTCGGGGGTGGCAAGCCCCTGGACAAAGGCTGCGACAGCCTGTCCGATCTCGTGTGGTGAGTCTTCCTGAATAAAGTGGCGGCCAGCCACCGTGACTTCCTGCTGACTGGGCCAGCTGCGGCAGAACTCACGCTGCCGACCGGTCAGGATCGAGCCGGGCTCCGCGTTGATAAACAGCTTGGGAATCGGGGTGGTGCTCATGAACCGGCCATAAGCCTCCACCATTGCGATCACTTCTGCCGGCTCACCCTCGATGGGCAACTGCTGAGGAAATGTCAGCATGGGACGGCGTTCCTCGCCGGGGTGAGGGAAGGGTCGCCGGTAGGCTTCCATCTCCTGCTCTCCCAGCTCCCGGATGACCGACGACGGCAGAATGCGCTCAATAAACACATTCTTTTCCAGAATCAGTGTCTGTCCAGCGGGGCTGCGCAGGGCCTGGAACATCCGGACGCCGCCCGGGTCCCAGTCGTCCCAGGTAACCGGCTGCACGATGGTCTCCATGTAGGCGATGCCCGCCACACGCTCTGGATGACGCGCCGCCCAGTGAAAGCCCAGCGCGCCGCCCCAGTCGTGCAGCACAAGCACAACACCGCGCAGGTCAAGCGTGTCGAACCAGGCGTCCAGGTAACGGGCATGCTCGGCGATGGTGTAGTTCCCTCCCGGTGCCTTGCCGGACTCGCCCATGCCCACCAGGTCGGGAGCCAGGCAGCGCCCGATTCCCTCCACTTCGGGAATCACATTGCGCCACAGGTAGGACGATGTTGGATTGCCGTGCAGAAAGACGATAGGAGGACCACCGCTCCCCGTATCCACGAAGGCGAATTCTGTATCGAACACCTGAACCCGGGTGCGGGCGTAAGGATCGGCCGGAGATGGCCTGGAATCGTTGGTCATGCGGGCCTCCTGAGAAAGAGGACGACGAAGCCGGAACAACGCAGTCCTCTGCAGGATAACAACATTCTTTGCAGCAGGGCTTGAGCTGATGCTCCCGCAGACTGGCTCCGTCAAATGTTCCCAGCACCCGGGCGATGGAACAAAACGGATACAGCGTACTGCGGTGGGCACGGACGCTAAACCCTCGGGCCAGCAGGCGGTGTTGCGGTTACAACCGCACAGGTGTTTGAACCGGCATGGGACGGGTTTTCATCATCTCGGCCGCTTGTTTCAGTTTCAAACTGGCAAGGGGCCGATTTGCAGGCTCAGAGGCGCCGTTCGTCCACCTGTCGCTCCACGTCCTGAAGCGTGTTGTCTTCCGCCGGCCAGATTGCATCCTGCTTCTGCATTCAACCGGAAGCTGTATATCTCCACCCTGCTACACGCCCGGCAGATTGACCCGGCCAAGCGGTCGGGTGGGGGCCGGGCTTCCCCCGGCCGGCTCAATGCTGATTCCCACCGAGCCGTAGCCCTGCCAGCGGACCTGCATCACAGTGTTACCAGTGATGCCCAGACTGACCGGAACGGCTGCCTGAGTGTCCCCAGCCTGCCGTCCCCAGGCCTGGTAGACCTGACCGGCTGGAGCCGGGCGATTAAGCACCACCAGGGCCTGGCCGTCCTCACGGACCCACAGTGTTCCGAAGATCTCGCCGGTGCGGGTCGACAGAGGCAAACGCACGGCCCCCTGCGCTTCCCAGCGGGTGACATCTGTCTGCAGGGTGGGTGGTGTGACGAGCATCCAGGTGGCATAACCCCCCAGCGCCAGGAGGGCGGCGATGGCTGCCGCCAGCGGCCATGCGGGGCGAGGGCGCGGAGGTATCCGACCTGAATGGTGCGCCGCGGGTTGCAGGCGACGAAGCTGAAGGCGTTCCCAGCCGCCCTCGGGTGCAGCGGCGGGCGGCAGGTCATCGGCCAGCGTGTACAGAGCTTCTTGTAGTCGGACAACCTCGGTGCGGCAGGCCCCGCAGTTGGTCAGATGCGCCTCGACCACCTCCAGCTCGTGGTGTTCAAGGTCACCCAGGACATAGCCGGGCAGCAGTTCCGCCGGGTGAGCGGAGGGGGGATTCACGGCAGCATCCTTTGGCGCAGTTTCAGCAGGGCGCGGCGCAGGCGGCTCTTGACGGTTCCCAGGGGAAGACCTGTCCGGGCCGTGATTTCAGCGTGGGTGTAGCCATCGAAAAACATGGCTTCCAGAAGTTCGCGGTCGGTCGTGCTCAGCCTGTCCAGGGCGTCACGGATAACGACGGCGTCCAGCGGATCACCTGCAGGCGCAGGGGCCGCTAGGTCAGGCACGGGTCCCCTGGAGGGATCCTCCTGACGCTGCGGGCGAGAGCGCCTGGACCGCAGCCGCTCCAGACACAGGTGCTGGGCGATGGTCAGCACGAAAGTTCGCACGGTGCCGCGAGTGGGGTCGTACCGCTGCGCCTGGACTTCCAGCCGGAGGAACGTGTCCTGAAGGACTTCCTCGGCGTCAGCAGGGGTCCCCAGCATGCGCAGACACACCCGGTAGGTCACGCCGGACAGGTCGTCATAAAGTGCTTTGAGGGCTGATTCTTCTCCATACTGGAGCTGCGCGATCAGGTGGTCGTGTGCGGCCTCAATGGATTGGCCACCAGGAGGACGCATGGGATCAGTCTGCCACGCTGCGGACGATGGGTTGGTATTCCGCAGACCGGCAGCCTGCCCCAGAAACCGTGGCACGGTCATATCTGAACTATGCCCGGCAGGGTCCCGTTGGATGCACATTTCCAGGCCATGAAGCGATCCGGACCTTTAACTGTGCCGAAAACGGGTCTGAGCGATAACGGCAAACCGAAGCACACCTGTCCCGGACCTCCTGCAGCAAAAAGGTCAGAAGACAGGCGTGCCACTCGAACAGCCCGGACCGTGTGCAGGCCTTTACGCTCAGGACGGCGTGTAAATGTAGTTCGGCTGCATGTAGGCCAGCTGGAAGCCGCTGCGCAACATGTTGTGGTACGACGGATTCGGTTTTTCGGGCGGGTCCTCGGCGGTCTCGACGGTAATCAGGTCGCACCCCAGCGCCGCGGCGTCGCGGATGCGCCGGGCCAGCAGGGCACCCTGTCCTCCCCGGCGCCGGAACTCGGGCAGCGTGCCCGCGCCTATAAAACGGGCAGTCTGACCTTCCACGAACATACTGGCGGCGGCGACCGGAGTCTCACCGTGGTACGCCAGGTAGCAATGGGCGCCGGGATGCCCGACCAGTGCGGTCATCAGGACCACCAGCGAGGGCGGCAGTCCGTACCCGCGCGCCAGGGTGTCACCGAAGACGGTGGCCAGTTCCTGCCCCACACGCTCCACGCGCAGCTCGGTGCTCACTTCCGGGGGAGGGCCCAGGTCACGCGTGAAAATTGCCCAGGAGTCCTTCCGGACCACCCCGCGCGCTTCGAGCCATGTGGGCAGCGAGTCGGGCGCGGCAATGGGGCTGAGCTGCACCATGAACGGCAGCCCCTCGGCGCGGTACAGCGCCACGAGCTCGTCCACCTGTTCCGGTGTGCCGGGCATACCGACACCCAGGTTCACGACGCGGTTAAAAAGAACAATCGGCACGCTGCCAACCATGCACGCGCCGGCAGATCCGACCCGCACCGTCTGCATTCGCAGCTCCTGCCGGACGTCCGGGGGCAGGTTGCTGTACATCTCCACAAAGGCCTCATCGAGCTGACTGCGGCGCAGGGCGATGTCCTGGGTGGTCAGGGTGGCTGCGGCGGTCATGGTCACTCCCCGCCGCAGATGGCATGGGTTCCGTCGTGACGGTGCGCCGTGCTGCTGACCAGCGCGCCGTAGGTCAGGCCGAGCTGTGTGGCGGCCGTACGGAGCATCAGCCGCACCTGGGCAAAGTCTCCCCAACGGGCGTGGTCGGACACGATCAGCCCGACACAGCTGGCGCGGGTATTTGCACCCGCCTGAGCAGGTGCGAAAGAAACAAGACCGGTGGCCAGGACCACGATAAACACTTTTTTCATCTGCCTTCCCCTTTGAGGTTCTTCCTCGCTCTCAGGGTAAAAAACCTCGCCCGAGCGCACATCGGGGAATCCCCGTAGATGAGCCTGTGCCGCGCCCGGTTTACCCCTTAGGTCCTGTGCTCAGCTGATGCTCCAGTGCGTACGTGGCTGCCTGAACGCGGGAAGTGACCTCCAGCTTGGCCAGGATGTTTGTTACATGCACCTCCACCGTTCGCTCGGAAATGCCCAGCGCGGTGCCGATACGCCGGTTGGGGAGGCCCTGGGACAGCAGACCCAGCACTTCGCGTTCGCGGCGGGTCAGCAGTTCCCGTTCGGGTCCGGGGGCAGACAGGCCATACTCACCCTCCAGCCGGGCGATCACGTCCAGTTCGGCCCTGGCGCCCACCTGTTCGAGCAGGGCGCGCGCCAGGGCCAGTTCACGCCGGGCCTCCTCACGGTCCCGCCTGGTGCCGGGCAGGAGTGCCCCGGCCAGGCGCAGGCGGGCACGGCCCTCGCGGAAGGGGAGACCCGCGCCCTGCCACACCGCTATGCAGGCGCGGTAGTGTGCGGCGGCCTGGGCTGTCTGCCCGGCATGCTGGGCCTCCAGGCCCCGGGCTTCGTGCAGCCAGGCGCCTGGAATGGCTCCACCTGTGGCACCAGCGACCTGGGACAGCACCTGTACGACAAACCCCACGTGGTCTGAATGACCGGAAGCCAGCAGCGTCTCGACGGTCTCGTACACGGCTGCGGCGCCATCGAGGCTGGGTACCCGGGCCTGTTCGAAAGCCATCAGACGGTTCACCTGATCCAGGGCGCCTGCCAGATCCCCGGTGGCGTGCCGTGCCCGCGCCAGCACCGGCAGGCCAAGACGCAGCGCGGCGGCTCCCAGAGGCTGTCCGGCCGCCAGCAATGGCTCCAGTGAAGCGCGGGCTGCCTCGGGGTGGCCCGCGCGCAGATCCAGTTCGGCCTGGAAAATCGTGGCGTGGAGCCGCGTGACAGTGGCCACTGCAGCGTCAGCCAGGACTGCCTGGAAGTGAGCAGCTGCCAGCTCGGGCTGGCCGCGTTCCAGGTGGATCAGGCCACGGTAGCTGCGTTGCATGCTGTGAATCATGCCCAGGCCGCCTTCACGGCCCATCGTGTCGGCTTGATCGAAGAGGGTCAGCGCCTGATCGTAGGCGCCCAGTGGAATATGCAGCAGCGCCAGATGAAACAGTGAGGTGGCCGAGCAGCCATAGCAGGGCAACCGCCGCGCCCGCGAGGCAGCTTCTTTCAGAAGGGTCTGCCCGTGTTCCAGCTGCCCGAGCTGGGCCCGGGCCATGCCCAGATGCTGCAGGCATCGGGTCACGATATGTTCGTCCTGCAATGTCCGGGCAAGGTCCATCGCCCGCTCGCCGTGGTCAAGGCTTTCGTGAAGCTCCCCCTGGTACTGATGCAGCCGCGCCAGGGCGCTCAGGGCCAGTGCCAGGGCAGCTCCGGGAGGCACGCCGCAAAGGGCGCCCAGGGCCGCCTGCAGCAGCGCGAAAGCCTGCTCATGGTCGCCGTGGTAAAAGGCGGTCACACTGCGGTACCGCAGAATCTCCGAAATTTTCCCGGGCTCGTTCAGCTGCGCAAACAGCCCATGGGCTTCACTCCAGGCCGATTCGGAGATGTTCCGGTCACCCACATGCCACGCCGCGCGGGCAAGAGCGTCAAGCAGGTCGGCCCGTTCCCGCGTATTCAGGCCAGTACTCAGCGACAGGGCCGTCTCGAAGAAGGTCACGGCCTCGCGGTGGGCAAACACCCCCGAGGCCCGCTCGCCGGCCAGCCGGGCATAGCGCGCGGCCTCAGGCTCGTGTGACCGCAGGCTGTGGTGCGCCAAGGCTTCAAGCAGGTTGTTCTGTTCGGGCGCTCCCAGGGACTCCAGGGCGCGGAGCACGCGGCGGTGGCGTACGCGGCGGTCCCGGCCCAGCAGGCTCTCGTAGACAGCCTCGCGCGTCAGGGCATGGCGGAACGAATACCAGTCCTCGGCTTCCTCGTAAATCAGGCCGCGCTGCACCAGTGCCTCCATGGCCCGGATCAGTTCGGGCTCGCTCAGCCCGGTCACTGTGAGCAGCAACTCGAAGCCGAACTGGCGCCCAAGAACAGCAGCGTAAGCCAGCGTTTCGCGCTCGATGGGCTCCAGGCCCGCCGTCCTGGTGAGCACGCTGTCGCGCAGCGTCTCCGGGAGGCTGCCCCAATCCGGTGCCCGCCCGTGCTGTGCGGCCTGCACCAGCAGTTCGAAGTCCCCCCGGTCCTTCAGGGCGTACAGCAGTTCCTCGGCATAAAAGGGATTGCCGCCCGAGCGGCCGTGCAGGCCATCCACCAGGCGGCTGGGCAGGACGCGTTGCAGAAGCCCTTCGGCCAAAAAGGAAAGTTCTTCAGGCGACAGGGGAAGAAGCCTGACCTCGTCACGCCGGCGTTCGCGGTTCAGACGCTCCAGCAGGTTGCCCAGCGCTGGAGTGCGGTCCTGGGCATCCGTGCGGTAGGTCGCCAGGATCAGGGTCTGCTGCGGCTCCACTTCCCGGGCCAGATGCGCGACGAGTTCCTGACTGGTCCGGTCGGCCCAGTGAAGGTCTTCGAGCACCAGAACCCGTGGTGCTGTGTCAGCTCGTGCCAGAAGGCCACTGAAGGCTTCGAAAATCCGCCCTTTGCGTCCTTCGGCATCCTCAATGACCGGCAGGGAGGGGAAACTGAATTCCGGCAGCAGAGGAGCAATCTCCGCCGCCAGCCTCGCAAGGTCTGCCGGAAGCTCATGGTCGTTGCGCTGCCCAAGCAGTTTCCGTATGGCCTGGACAAAAGGACTGTAGGGCGGGGCCGACTGATCCTCATAACAGGTCCCCTCCAGCACCTGGGCGCCAGCGGCACGCACCGTGGCCAGGAAGGTGCGCAGCAGATGGGTTTTGCCCACACCAGCTTCCCCGGACAGCAGGACCAGGCGGCCACTTCCCCGGCAGGCATGGTCGAAGTGGGCCCGCAGCAGCCCTAGCTCGGTGTGACGACCTATGAGTGCCTGCGAACGGTGCGGACTCACTGCAACCTCCGGGGGCCTGCCCGGGTAAGGGTGTCGGCTGACTTCCTGTGGCTTTAGCGTACTCCGAAAGGTTCCTGGGTGCAGAGGAGTAACAGGCGGGGATCACCGGGACCAGCCACGGGCATTGAGCCGGCGGGGCCAGCCTGGCGGCGGTATTCCTTCCGATCCGCTCACTCCACAGCAGTTGGAGGGTTCCACCGTCAACGGCCGTGATTGCCGCCAGGAGTCACCACGGCCGTGTGACTATGCTGCCCGGCTGTTATGCAGCCTGACTGGACCGGCCCCACACGGTCGGTTCCGGAACAAAAAAGAAGGAGGCGACCATTCGCCTCCCATTGCTGTGTTGCTTGCCTTAAACGCTGATTTCGGCGAAGCGGGCGTTTTCCTGGATAAAGGTCTTGCGCGGCGCGACTTCAGTGCCCATCAGGTTCTCGAACACCTCGTTGGCCACGATCAGGTCCTCGATCTGCACCCGCTTGAGCGCGCGGGTCTCGGGGTTCATGGTGGTGTCCCACAGCTGGTCGGCGTTCATCTCGCCCAGGCCTTTGAAGCGCTGGATCTCGTACTTCTTGCCTTCCTTGGTCGCGCGGGTCACGTGCACCTTGAGGTCCTCGTTGGTGTACAGGTAGGTGCCCTTCTTCTCGCGTCCTACCATGATGCGGTACAGGGGAGGCTGCGCGATGTACAGGTAGCCGGCCTCAACCACCGGGCGCATGTAGCGGTAGAAGAACGTCAGCAGCAGGGTAGCGATGTGGCCGCCGTCCATGTCCGCGTCAGTCATGATGATGATCTTGTGGTAACGCAGGTTGCTCAGGTCGAAGTGCATCCGGTCGCCGGTGCCCTCGACCCCGGCACCGATGGCGCCGATCAGTGCGCGGATCTCGGCGTTCTTGAGGATCTTGTTCAGGTCGGCCTTCTCGACGTTCAGGATCTTGCCGCGCAGGGGCAGAATGGCCTGGAAGCGCCGCTCACGGCCGCCCTTGGCACTGCCACCTGCCGAGATCCCTTCCACGATGAACATTTCACTCTCGGCCGGGTCCTGAGAAGAGCAGTCGGCGAGCTTGCCGGGCAGGTCGTCGTTTTCCAGCGGGTTGCTGCGGCGCACGATGTCGCGGGCCTTGCGCGCCGCTTCGCGGGCGCGGGCCGCCTCGGCCGCCTTCTCCACGATGGTCTTGCCAACCCTGGGATTCTCTTCCAGGAACTCGGCGAACTTCTCGCCGACCACGGCGTTCACGGCGGTCTGGGCCTCGCTGTTGAGCAGCTTGACCTTGGCCTGTGACTCGAACTGAGGCTCGCCCAGCTTGACCGACACCACGCAGTAGATGCCTTCAAGCAGGTCATCGCCGCTGGGGACCGGGTGACCGGACTTGATCAGGTTCTTGTCACGGGCGTATTTGTTGAGAATGCGGGTGTAGGCGGTCTTGAACCCGGTCAGAGGCGTGCCGCCGTCGCGGGTGCGGATCATGTTGGCGTAGGTCAGGATGTTGTCTGACGCGTAGGTGTTGGCGTGGATAAACGCCACCTCTACCTCCACGTCGCTGTTCTTGCCGCGCATGACGATGGGCTGGTCGTACAGCAGCTTGCTGTCGTCTACCACCAGCGCGCGCGCGAAGTTGGCGATGCCGCCCTTTTCGTGGAAGACCTCTTCCTTGATCATGCCGGCGTGCAGCTCGGTGCGCTCGTCACGCACGACGATCTTCAGTCCGGTCAGGTAGGCCAGTTCGCGCAGGCGGTTGCGGATGCGCGTGTAGTCGAACTGGTTGTCGAACTCCTTGAAGATGCTGGGGTCCGGCTGAAAGCTCACGCTGGTCGCCCAGGTGATGTCGGCCGGGGTGTCGCCCAGTACCTGCAGGGGCTGCGCGAGCTGACCCTGTTCAAAGCGGATATGGTGGATCTTGCCGCCCTTGTTGACCTTCACGTCCAGGAAAGTGCTCAGCGCGTTCACGACCGTCGAGCCCACGCCGTGCAGCCCGCCCGAGACCTTGTAGGCCCCGCCGCCGAACTTGCCGCCGGCGTGCAGTTCGCTGAAAATTACCTCAATGGCCGGGCGGCCCTTGGACTTCATGATGTCCACCGGGATGCCGCGCCCGTCGTCGGTCACGGTCGCGCTGCCGTCGGCATGCATGATCACGTGCACTTCGGTGGCGAAGCCCGCCAGGCCCTCGTCAATGCCGTTGTCGATGATCTCGGTCAGCAACTGGTGGTAGCCGTCGATGCCGGTTCCGCCCTGCACGTACATGCCGGGGCGCTTGCGCACGGCGTCCATGCCTTCAAGCACGGAGATGTCGTCGGCGGTGTAATTGGTCTTGCCCTGGGATGAGCTGCTATCGCCAATGTCTTCAATGACAGATTTAATTTTTTCGTCCTGTTGGGTCATGTCGCTCCTGAAGCGCGGTCCACCGGAGGCGGCGCGGCTGGAAGGGGTGGAAAAGAGCAGAAATTCGGGCGCCCTGTGCGCCTTCTGGTCCATTCAGTATACTACGCGGCTTGAAATGGGTCAAATATTTTACGTATATAACGTAATATGACGGGCGACTTGGATGCGGGCCAGGATGACCTTGGAGGCCCACCAGATCGGTCTTTTCTGAAACGGCCCGGGGAACCCCGGCAGGTGGGGGATGATCCCGGGGCGGGGACGCGTCAGAATATGCCTTGAATGCGCTGCGTTGCCGCCCTCACCCTGCTCCTGCTGACGGCCCCGCACGCGGCTGCCCGGAGCACTGTGCCTTCGTCTGCTGCGCCCCGGTCGGCAGAGGCTCTGGTGGAATCCCCAGACGTCTCGCTGCGCCGTGGGCAGCCTCCCCAGGCGGTTCCTGCCTGCCGTCTGCCTGCCGGTGAGCTGCCCAGGCGCACACGTGCGGTCTTCGTGCTGGACACCAGCGGCAGCATGCGCGGCACCGGCGACGGCCAGGCAGACATCTTCGAGCGGGTCAAGGCCAGTGTGGGGGCATATGTGCGCGGTCTTGACCCCGACCGGGTGGAGCTGGTGAGCTTCGACAGCGGAGTGAGGCATCAGCGCGGTTTTGACCGGCCGGCTGCCAGTTCTGAATGGACTGCGTTTCTGGCAGGACTCAAGGCCGATGGGAAAAACACGTACCTGTACCGCAGCCTGCACGCGGCCCTCTCCAGGCTGGGAGACCAGGACGCGTACCTGACCACCATCTTCGTGCTGACTGACGGCATCGATAACGACCCCGCACGGATCCACAGTGCCCACAGTGCGCTGCGGGCTTTTGCTGGCCGCGGCGCGCTGGACCGGCTGCACTACGTCGCACTGGGGACCCGCATCCCTGATGATCTGCGCGCCGCCCTGAGGGCGAGCACCTACGCAGCGGGGCACACCTACAGGGCCGGTCAGGTGCCTGTGCTGGGCCGGGGCAACCTGGCCGGCGGGGCCCTGAACGTGACCCGTCTGGATCAGGTGGATGTGCCGTTGCCCAACGGGACCCCCGTCAGTCTGGGCAGCGCCGTACCAGCCCGCCTGAGCCTCGCGCTGCCCGCCGTACAGGATGGGCGCGTCCGCCTGAGGCTGCGTGGGTCCCTGGCCCCAGGCAGCGCCGCGCTGCTGTGTGCCCCGCTGTCCCCCGCCCCCGAAGACATCAACCTGCGTCCGGCCGCGCTGCTGCTGCGGCTGAACACCCCCGAAAGCTCCGGCCTGACCTGGCTGAACCCGGGTGCGGACCTGAACCTGCGCCCTGGAGAGGACGTCGTGCTGCGCTACCGTGCCGGGAGCGGCGTGTCGCTGGGTGACCTGAGGGTGGATACCGGTCACCGCAGTCTGCACGCAACACTGGAACGGCGTCCGGACGCCCGCGAATTCGGGGTGCGGTTACGTCACACCGGCCAGGGTGCGGCCCGCGTGACGCCGCTGCTGCTCGGAACCGGCCGCACCGTGCCACTGCCTGCCATCCGCCTTGTAGCGGGTCCAGACCCTGCAGGAGGACCATCAGAAAATTCCGCGGCGCCGGCAGGGGAGGCGCCTGCCACGCAACCCGGCAGGGCCGCCGCACAGACCAGTCTGGAAGGTCAGCCCAGGTTCCCGGCCCGTTTTGGCATCCTGCTGCTCTGTGCGGCGGCCCTGGTGGGCCTGAGCCTGTTGTGGCGCCGCCGCCGGGCGGCTCCAGCCCCCGCTACCCGGCGTCTGGGGGGAACCTTCCCGGTGCCGGGCGTGGAAGGTCTGGAGTACAGCGAGGAACGTACCCTGGCCCTGGTGACGGCCCAGGGAGACGTCATGGGTGTTCCGGCGCCGCTCAGTGGACCGTTCGACGTGGGTCAGGTCTCGCGCGTGCCGCACCTGAGCGGCCTGCGGGCCGAGCAGCACCGCGACGGTCTGCAGATCCTGCGTGTGCCTGACGACCTGGAAGTCAGCCGCGGCGCCCTGCTGCTGCAGGCTGGAGATGTGGTGCGGCCCGGCACGCTGCTGGGCATCGCGGTGGCCGGGACGTCACGCGCCCCGGAAGCGGACCTGGGCAGCCTGGCGGGGCTGGGCCTGCCCCTGACGCTGCGCGCCGACGACCTGACGGTCCATATCAGCGGGCCCTACGGTGACCATGTGCTGGTGGTGCGTTCAGGGGTTGTCGACCTGGGAAGCGCCTTGCACGCGCCCGTGCTTGCTGGTCTGAAGCTGACGCCCAGTGGGACCCACCTGCTGCTGGTCGAGGTGCCTGAGGGGCTGCATCTGCGCCGCCCCGGTGAGAGCACACCGCTGCGGCCGGGCACGTACCTGCCGCAGACCCCCACCGTGCTGGAGCACGGTTTTGGGGCGTCCAGAGCCGGCCCCGGCCCGGTGTAATACGCTCTGGAACTATGGAGCTCCTGCGTCTGATCCACGGCTACCAGTTCGACAGTTCACTGGCCACGCTGTTTCCTACCCCTTACGCGCTGGCCACGTTGATCCTGTTCGTGTGGAGCCTGGGTCCGGCCCTGAAAGGCACCGTGGGGTTTTCCTTTCTGGTGTGGCTGCGCATCACCTGGGCGCTTACCCTGATTCCGGGCGTCACCGGCGTGATGCTGGCCTTGGGCGGCGCCAAGGTGCCCAGTGCGACTGACGTGGGCGGTGGCCTGACCAAGTATCGCCTGCCCTACGACCCCAGTCGTGACTACGAACACTGGATGTACGCGGCTCTGGCCCTGCTTACGTTATATGTCATCGAAGTGCTGATCAAAGGTCACCTGGTCGAGCAACGCCGTGGAATGAAGTTTCTTCCCCTGGCTACCCTGTTCCTGTACGCCTGCGCCTACAGAGTTGGCCAGGTGGCGGTTGTTCCCGGAAGCACCCCAGGGTCTTGATCAGCCCCTGGCCCCCGAGCCGGACCAGACTTTGAATACCGGGTCAGGTTCGGCTCATCAGCTGGGGGGGCAGAGATGTTCAAGTGTGACCCCATGCGTCCTCCCCTGCGTCTCTATGCCCTGCTGACTGTCCTGCTGACCGGCGCGGCCATGGCTGCGCCCACCGCCGTCAAGGTTCACACCGGCGACACCCTGTTTAAGATCGCCACCCGACACGGCATGACTGTTGCCAAGCTGCGGGCCCTGAACGGTCTCAAAGGCGACACCATCCGGGTGGGGCAGACGTTGAGGCTGAAAGGCGCGGCAGCCCCCCCCAGGGCCCAGAGACCAACGGTTCATACCGTCCGCTCCGGCGACACGCTGAGCATCATCGCGGGCCGCTATGCCGTCAGTGTGGGCGCGCTGAAGTCTGCCAATTCCCTACGCGGCACGACCATTCATGCTGGGCAAAGACTCCGGGTGCCCAAGGGGGGCAGTGCTCCTGTGGTCGTGCGCCGCCCCACGACCGAGGTCCGCGTCATCTACTCGTTCATCCGCATGGGGGTGCGCGACACGGCCGACAGCCTGGCACGCAAATACCACACCACACCCGACGCCCTGCGCCGCCTGAATGGCCTGTCGAGCCGAAAGCACATGGTGCCGGGTATGAAACTTCTGGTGGCCCAGCGTGTGCCGGTGCCCATCCCCCCGCGCGCGACCGGGCGGGCGCTGACGTTCAAGCAGCTCACGCCCCTGAACATCCCGGTGCAGCTGGTGCGCGTCGACCTGCGACACCGCGATGTCCTGGTGGCCCCGGTGCTGCCTCACGCCGGCCTGGTCTTTGGTCTGGGAGCCCGGGTGGGACAACTGGCGCAGCGCAGTGGAGCACGGGCACTGATCAACGGCAGTTATTTTCATCCACAGACCTTTGCGCCGGCTGGAGACATCGTGATGCAGGGGCGCATGCTGACCTGGGGCCGGATTCCCATGGCGCTGGCCATCACACCCGACAACCGAGCCACCATTCGGGCCTCCACCACGCCGCTGCTGCGCCGGCCGCTGGACACTACCTGGCGCGGCATGGAAACCGTGATCGCTACGGGGCCGCGTATTGTGACCGGCGGCCGGGTCCACACCAACTACAGCCAGGCCTTCCGTGACCCCGCGCTGTTCGGCCGCGCCGCCCGCAGCGCCGTGGGCCTGAGCAGCAACCGCGATCTGGTGATGGTCAGCACGCGTGCCCGGCTGACCACCACCGAGATGGGCAAGGTCATGACCCGCCTGGGGGTACGTGAGGCTCTGCTGCTCGACGGCGGCAGCAGTGCCGGTCTGGCCTGGAACGGCCGGGCAGTGCTGGACAGTGTGCGCAAGGTCAGTTACGGCATCGGAGTATTTACCGGATACACCGGAAGACGCTACGCGCGCTGAGGGCGGGCTACCATACCGGGATGAAGTTCTCTTTCCCCGCCCTGTGCCTGGCAGGTCCAGCATGAAACCCGAGCAGGTGCAGGCCCAGCTGACGCGCGTGCTCAGCGAAGCGATCGCCGAACTTCGCGACCCGCGCGTGCCGATGATCGTGACCGTCGAGCGGGTGACCGTGACCCCCGACTACACCCTGGCACGCGTGTATGTCAGTGCCCTGACCAGCGACATGCCAGGACTGCTCGATGCGCTCAACCGTGCGCGAGGTCACCTGCAACGTGAAATCGGCGCGCAGGTCAAAATGCGCCGCACCCCGACCCTGGAATTTCGTGCCCTGGAGGACGCCCGGCTGTGAGCGCGACGCTGAGTGACAGAAGCTGGGTGGAAATTACCGGCGAGAGCACCATCCGGGTCCGGTACGCTGAGACTGACGCCATGGGTGTGGTACACCATGCCACCTACCCGGTGTGGTTCGAGGTGGGCCGAACTGAGCTCATGGAAATGCTGGGCCTGCCCTACACCGAGGTCGAGGCCCGGGGCTTCTACCTGATGATCTCGGGTATCAACGTGGAATACCGCCGAGCAGCGCGCTACGGCGATACCCTGAGCCTGACCACCCGCCTGGGCAGCCTGCGTTCGCGCACCATGACCTTCCTGTACGAACTGCGCCGTGGCGAGGAACTCGTGGCCTCCGGCGAGACCCGGCATATTGCCACCGACAAGACCTACCGGCCGGCCCGCCTGCCCGACGACGTCCTGCACATCCTGGGGGGAGGCAAGGACGCTAGACTGCCGGGCGAATGACCCGGCCCACCCGCACCCTGCCCGTCAAGCGCGCCGCCCACGTGTACCTCGTGCGGGACGGCCATCTGCTGCTCGTCGAGGAACGCATGGACGACGGCAGCATCTTCTACGGCCTGCCCGGCGGCAAGGCGAACCCGGGCGAGACCCTGGGAGACGCCGCGGTCCGACAGGTGCAGTACGAGACCGGCCTGACCGTCACGGACCTGACCTTTGTCAGCCTGCTGGAAGGTGAACTGCTGACTGGCACGCGCAACGAGTGCTACGCCACCTTCGGCCGCTTCACCGCGCAGGCCCACGGCGAAATCGACCCCAGTGACCCCGAAGTGGTCGGGGTCAAATGGGTACCGTTTGCTCAGGTCGAGGGTCTGGTGCGCTATGGCCCGCCACCCGAGTGTGAGGAGCGTAACCCGCTGATCTGGGTGCCCACCCGGGATTTCCTGAGCGGCGAGGCCCGGTCCTACTACCCGATCTGAACTCAGGACGCTGACCCGGCCTTCCACACTGCCGCGCCGGTTTCCTATGTGGAACCAACAACTCTGGAGCCTGGACTCCAGGCCGCCCTGAAGCTGTATGGGGAAGTGTCGAAGAATACGTCCGAACTCAGGCTGTGACCTAGGCAAACAGACAGGCCCAACATACTCATATTCTGATATCAGATACTGATAGCGCAATGGACGTGAATCTGCTGAAGGGAAACCTCGACCTGATCCTGCTAAGTGTGCTGGAACGGGAAGGAGGGTACGGCCAGGACATCGCCAAGCGGGTGGACGCCCTGACTCAGGGAGAAATCCGGCTGAATGCGGGAAGTCTGTACCCGGCACTGCACCGCCTGGAACGCGCCGGTTTCCTTCAGGCCGTCGAGACGCTGCCGGGCCGGGGCGGCCCGTCGGTGCGGACCTACACGCTGACCCAGGCTGGACGGCGGGAACTCGACCGTCGCCGTGACGGGTACCGCGCCTTTGACGGCGCCCTGCGGAGGCTGTGGTGATCCCGGCTGACGCCGAGCGTTACCTGCGGGCTGTGACTCGGCTGCTCCCACCACGTGTGGCCCGGCAGGTCCGCGCAGAGTTACTGGGCCATCTGCATCAGGACATGCTGGACGCCCGGCTGCGGGGCCTGGATGAGGCCGAAGCCTGGGCACAGGCTCTTCAGGAGGCGGGGCCGGTCTGGCCGGCTGCCTGGCGACTGGTGCAGGTGCATACCCTGGGCAGGGCACTGCGTGTGGTTCTGGTCGGCGTCGCGCTGGGCGGCGCAGCATACGCGGTCCAGAGCGGTACGACCCTGCCTCCCATGAGCCAGCAGGCCCAGCCATGAAAGGCCAGCTGTGGCAGCTGTGGCGCGAATGGCTTTCCCCGGTATCTTTTGCCCTGCTGTTCACCCAGTTCGGGGCCACGGCCGTGAATGTGGACGGCGTCAGCATGCTGCCTGGTTTACGTCACGGTGAACTGCTGCTGGTCCCCAAAGCCGAAGGCTGGGCGCGTCAGCTGGGTCTGGGCGCCTACCAACGTGGTGACGTGGTCGTCTTCAAGCCGCCGAGTAGCGCAGACTACGAGAGAAAGAAGGACTACCGGGGTATGCCGCTGCCCTGGTCGTACCGTCCCTATCTGGTCAAACGGGTGGTCGGCGTGCCAGGTGACCGCGTGCAGGTGCGCGCAGGCACGTTGTATGTCAACGGGCAGGCGGTCGTGGAGCCGCGGACGCTGGCCTACTGGGACAAGAGCTGCCGAGATGTGAGGTCTATCCTGGCCAACACCCCCGCAGTCACGGTGGCCTCAGGGCAGTACTTCGTCATGGGTGACAACCGCAGCCCCGGCGGCAGCCTGGACAGCCGGATGTTCGGGCTGGTGGACCGCCACGACATTGCCGGACGCGCGGTTCTGACTTTATGGCCCGTGGCCCAGCGCGGTGGAGCCGGAGCGCCCTGCAACGACCAGCAGGCACCAGCAGGAGAAGAGCTGAACTGGTCTCCCCGCTGGCTGCCGGCCCAGCCGCGATAATCGGCTCCTACGTGGCTTCTGGCTGAGCTTCCGCCTTTCGGCGGACGTGGCGGGCCTTCGCGCCCGCTAGGCTGGACGCATGACGGAGGCTATGGGGGCAGGTGAGCACCGCAGGCATGAAGGCCTGCTGGCGGACCTGCTGAGCAGCCGCACCTACCGTGTGGCCCTGTATGTGTTGCTGGCCCTGCCCGCAGGCGGGCTGGTCGCTGCTCTGCTGACTGGCGGCGTGGTGGGCGGGGTGCTGACCCTGCCGCTGCTGGTCGGTGCGCCGTTGCTGTTGGGCGCCCTGTGGCTGGTGGGCGCTCTGGCAGACGTGCAGCGCGTGCTGGCTGCCCTGCTGGGCGTAAATTTTGAGCGTGCACACCTTCCGCGGGCCTACCGAGGGGTCCTGCCGTGGCTGCGTGACACCCTGGCAGACCCCTCAACCTACCGGGCCCTGCTTTTTCACGCGGTGCAACTCCCCCTGGCTGCCATGTGCTGGGTGGTGCTGGTGGCGTTACTGGTCCTGATGCTTGCCGGAATCAGCGCCCCGCTGTGGGTACTGAGCTCCGGCGCGCCTCCGGTGGTCTGGCGCGAATGGACCCTGGTTCCTGATGAGAGTGTGGTGGTCGGCCTGGTCCTGATCGGGCTGGGCAGCGCCCTGGTGCTGGGCGGCGTGCTCAATCTGATGGGCCGGCTCTGGACCCGGCTGACGCTGGGTTTGCTGGCCCCGGACCGCCGTGACGAGGCGGCGCGGCGCGAGGTGGTGGCGCTGCGCCGTGCTGCAGGCCGCGTGGCGCTCGGAGACGACCTGGGGGTGACCCTGGCTGATCTGGCCACGCAGGCCTGGACGGCCAGCACGGCGCGTTCGGTGGCGTTGGTTGCTTCAGACGGCACGCCGCATGCGATCAGTGGTGAGGAGCATCCTGCACTGGCCGGGCTGCCAGACGGCGCCCCGGTTCCTGGCGAGGCCAACGTGCAGGTCACCCCGGACGGCGGCACGCTGGTCTCGCTGCCGGTTACTCTGCCTCCATCGGCCGGCACGCTGGACGGCGGTACCCTGCGTGCCCTGTACCTGGGAGGGACGCGGCCCGGCACCGAAGAACTCGCCTTTCTGCTCAGCATTGCCGACCACGCGGGAACGGCGCTGCACGCCTCACAGCTGATCGAGCGGGCCGGGGCACGGGCCGGAGAACAGGAACGTGCCCGTCTGGCCCGCGAACTGCATGACAGCGTGGCGCAGGCCCTGTACGGCATCACCCTGGGAGCCAAGACAGCCCGCGCCACCCTGGACCGCGATCCGGGGCGGGCGCGCGAAAGCCTGGACTACACCATCCGGCTGGCCGAGGGCGGGGTCAGTGAAATGAAGGCGCTGCTGTTCAGCCTGCGGCCCGACGCCCTGGAGGAAGGGGGTCTGATCGCGGCCCTGACCCAGCACGCACACGCCCTGGAAGCCCGCCACGGGCTGCAGGTACATGCCGAGCTGCGCGCCGAGCCGCACCTGACGCCCGATGCCCAGGCCGCTGCCTACCGGGTGGCCCAGGAAGCACTGCACAACGTGGTCAAGCATGCCCGGGCCACCCAGGTATGGCTGAGCGTGCACGAGGCACTGGGGGTCGTCACGGTTTCGGTGCGCGACGATGGGCGGGGCTTTGACCCGTCCTCCCAGGGGCGGGGCACGCTGGGACAGCGCAGCATGCGTGAGCGGGCCGCTGGCGCTGGCGGCACGCTGGACGTCCAGAGTGCGCCGGGCGAGGGGACCATCGTGACCCTGCGTCTGCCTGCGGCTGTGGCAGCTTCTTTGCAGCGCGAGGAGGCACACGCATGAGTATTCCCTCGGCTGCTCCACCCTCCCGTCCGCTGCTCCCCGTGCTGGGGCGCATGGCCCTGGGCCTGCTGCTGCTGGGGACCGGAGGCCTGACCGCCTGGAGGGGCGTCTCGTTTTCGCCTACCCCGGGCCTGGGCACCGTGACCACGCCACTGGCCGTTCCACTGGACGGCCCCATGCCGCTGGATGTCGCTGCCAGCGCCACACTGCGCTTCGAGGGCAACCGCGGTGACCTGCAGATCCTGCCGCTGCCTGCGCACAGCGGTGACGTGCTGCGGGGTCTGGCCACCCACCGTGCCCGTAATCCAGTGGATGTGAAGCTGAAGCGGCAGGGGCATACCCTGGACGCTACGGTGGGCCTCAACGTGCAGTCGTTGGACCAGGATGGTGTGGTGGTCACCAGCCCGCGCCCGTTGCAACATCGTTTGCACCTGGCCCTGACTCCCCGCATCCCGCTGACGCTGAATGCCCGCACCACGGGAGGGGATCAGACGCTGGACCTCAGGCCCCTGCGGGTGCGGGCCCTGAGTGCCCGGTCGCTGGGAGGCAACCTGAATGTGACGGTGCCGGCACGGGCGGCCGGGCCCCTGGCGCTGGTCACGTCGGGCGGGCATATCCGGGTGGTGGCCCCCAGCGGAGCGCGCCCGGAGGCGCTGCGGGCCAATACCGCCGGCGGCAGCCTGTTCCTGGACCTGCGCGGGGCGCAACTGGACGCCCTGAGTATCGGCAGCGGCAGTGGCCAGGTCCGCTTGACGCTGCCCCGCCGTTCGGCGCGGGCCAGTGTGACCACCGCGTCGGGAGACATCACGGTGACGGCGGATCCTGAAACAGCCGGCAACCTGGACCTGCGGACTCAGACCGGAGAGGTGATTTTGCGCGTGCCCCGCAGTCTGCGGCTGAGGGTGCGGTTCACCGACCGCGAGACCCTGCTGCGTTCCTCCGCCCTGCCCCAGCCCACTGCTCCTCAGCTGGACGTGTTCGTAGACGCACCCAGCCAGAACTTCACCCTGGAGGAAACCCCATGACCATTCCCTCAACCGTCCGTGTGCTGCTGGTGGACGACCACGCCGTGGTGCGCCAGGGCCTGAAACTTTTCCTGGGCCTCGACCCCAACATCGAGGTGGTGGGGGAGGCCGCCAACGGCGAGGAGGCCCTGCAGGAAGCCGGGCGCCTGCATCCGGACGTGGTTGTAATGGACCTGATGATGCCGGTGATGGACGGTATTGCCGCCACCCGGCAGCTACGCCGCTCCTTCCCGGACACCGAGGTCATTGCGCTGACCAGCACCCTGGAGGAGCACAAGGTCAACGGGGCCATCGAGGCCGGCGCCATCAGCTACATGCTCAAGGACGCGTCGAGCGACACGCTGGCCGACGCCATTCATGCCGCAGCCCGTGGAGAGGTCCGCCTGCACCCCGAAGCGGCCCGGCGGCTGGTGCGGGATTTCCGCAGTCCCGATATGCGTGAGAGCCTGACGCCCAAGGAGACCATCGTGCTCCAGCTGATCGCCCGGGGCTGCAGCAACCGCGACATTGCACAGGACCAGGGCGTCAGCGAGGCGACGGTCAAGACCCATGTCAGCCGGCTGCTGAGCAAGCTGGGCCTGGAGAGCCGCACGCAGGCTGCGCTGTATGCATTGCGCCACGGCATTGCCACACTGGACGAGGCCTGAGGACAGACAGCAGCGGCGGGAAGGCTCCAAACCTTCCCGCCGCTGCTGTCTGGTTTGCTTAATCCACTTCGTCCGTATGGCCGCTGGTGCTGGCGGCCGGAGCCCGGCGCAGGCGCAGCAGGGCCGGAATGATCAGCACGGCCAGCGTCAGGATCACCAGCGCCAGGGTCAGTGGCTGCGTGAACACTGCAGCGTAATCTCCGTTGGTCTGCTGCACGGCAGTGCGGAACTGGCTCTCGGCGGCTGGCCCCAGGATCATGCCGATAATGGCTGGCGTGATCGGGAAGTCAAAGCGGCGCATCAGGTAGCCCAGCACGCCCAGCAGCCCCAGTAGGACCAGGTCGAACACGCTGTTGTTCAGGCTGTAGACGCCCACGGTGGCAAACACCAGGATGCCGGCGTACAGAAACGGACGCGGAATCAGCAGCAGCCGCGCCCACACACCTGCCAGCGGCAGGTTGAGCACCAGCAGCATCACGTTGCCGATGTACAGCGAGGCGATCAGGCCCCACACCAGGTCCGGACTGGTGACAAACAGCAGCGGGCCGGGTTGCAGCCCGTACTGCTGGAAGGCGGCCAGCAGGATCGCGGCGGTGGCACTGGTGGGCAGCCCCAGGGTCAGCAGCGGTACCAGCACACCGGCGGCTGAGGCGTTGTTGGCCGCTTCCGGGCCAGCCACGCCTTCGATGGCGCCCTTGCCGAATTCCTCGGGGTGTTTGCTGAGCTTCTTTTCCGTCATGTACGACAGGAAGGTCGGAATCTCCGCGCCGCCGGCAGGCAGGGCACCAAAGGGAAAACCCAGCGCAGTGCCGCGCAGCCAGGGTTTCCAGCTGCGGCGCCAGTCCTCGCGGTTCATGTGGGCGCCCTTGGTCAGCGGCACCACGTCGGCCTTGCCCTTGCGGAAGCGGGAGGCCACGTACAGCGTCTCACCGATGGCGAACAGGCCCACGACCACCGTGACCACGTCAATGCCGTCCAGCAGTTCGGGAAAGCCCAGGTCGAAGCGGGCCACGCCGGACTGGTTGTCGGTGCCCACCAGCCCCAGGAACAACCCCAGGCCCAGGCTGATCAGCCCGCGCAGCGGACTGCCGGCAAAGGTGGCACTGACGGTGGTAAAGGCCAGCAGAATAATGGCGAATTTCGCTCCTGGCGGAATCTGCAGGGCAATCTCGGCAACGGCAGGCGCGGCGAAGGTCAGCAGCAGGGTCCCGATGGTGCCGGCCACGAAAGAGCCGATGGCGGCGGTGGCCAGCGCCGCGGACGCGCGTCCGCGGCGGGCCATCTTGTTGCCCTCCAGCGCCGTGATGATCGAGCTGGACTCGCCGGGGGTGTTCAGCAGAATGGAGGTGGTGCTGCCCCCGAACATGCCGCCGTAGTAGATGCCCGCGAACATGATGAACGCGCTGACCGGAGGCAGCTTGGCGGTGACTGGCAGCAGTAGCGCGACCGTCAGTGCCGGTCCGATGCCGGGCAGCACGCCGACCAGGGTGCCCAGCGTGACCCCCAGCAGCGCCCACAGCAGGTTGATGGGCGTCAGGGCGGTATCGAAGCCGGCCAGCAGGGAGGTGATGGCCTCCATTTACAGCACGCCCCTGAATATGCCCTGCGGCAGCGGCAGCCCCAGCCCACGGGTGAACACCAGATAGGTCACCAGCGCCAGAATCAGCGCGGCGATTACGACCAGGCCCAGCCGGCGCTCGCCGAAGGCCCACGCCACGCTGGTGAACATGATGGCGCCGCCGATCACGAACCCCAGAGGGTTGAGCAGCGCGGTTCCCAGCGCGAAGCCACCCAGGATGGTCAGCGGCGAGACGTGGTTGACCGGGGCGTTGGGGTCGGTGTCCTCCTCAGTCGCCGGCTCGGCGCGGTCTCCGCGCAGCGCTCCTATGGTCAGCACCGCGCCCAGCACGCTCAGCAGGATGCCCACCACAGTCGGAAAGATCCCGGGCCCGACCTGCACGTTGGCCCCGGTGGTAATGCCACGTGCACTCAGCCACACGGCCAGCCCCAGCGCCAGGATGGCCAGGGCCACCACCAGATCCGGCACGCTCAGCCGCCGGCGCATGGGCCGGGAAAACTCGGGGGACGGGGGCGGAACAGGTTCGGACATAGGATCTCCAGCTTAAGAGGCTCAGAAGGCATAGCGAAGGGGGCGGGAGTCAATCCCGCCCCCAGTGACGGGGTGACGCTTACTTGATCAGGCCGATGTCTTTAAGCACACCGTTGATGCGGTTCTGCTCGACCTTCAGGAATACGCTGAACTTGCTGCCGCTCATATACAGGTTGGTCCAGTTGCGGGTCTTGAGGGTGTCCTGCCATTCCTTGGTCTTCACGGCCTTGTCCAGGGCGGCGACCAGGGCGGCCTTCTCGCTGGCACTGATGCCGGGAGGCGCCACGATGCCGCGCCAGTTGGCCAGTTCCACGTTCAGACCCTGCTCCTTGAAGGTGGGCACCGCGATGCCGGCCTGACGCTTGCCACTGCTGATGCCGATGGCCCGCAGGCGTCCGGCCTTGATCTGCTGCTCGAACTCGCCGTAGCCGCTGACGCCGGCGCTGACCTGGTTGCCCAGCAGAGCGGCGACCGCTTCACCGCCGCCGCTGAACGGCACGTAGTTCATCTTCTTGGGGTCAATGCCCGCAGCCTTGGCCAGCAGGCCCACCAGGATGTGGTCGGTGCCACCGGCGCTGCCGCCTGCGAACGAGACCTTGCCGGGGTCGGCCTTCCAGGCCTTGACCAGATCGTCCATGGTCTTGAAGGGGCTGCTGGCCGGCACCACGACGACCTCGTACTCGCCGGTCAGGCGGGCGATCGGGGTAACGCGCGAGAGGTCCACCTTGCTGTTGTTGGTCTTGATCGCACCGACCATCACCAGGCCCATGGTCATCAGCAGCTTGTCGTCATTCTTGCTGTTGACCAGCTGCGCCAGTCCGATGGTGCCGCCGGCGCCGGGCACGTTGAACACCTGCACGGGCTTGACGATGTTTTCGCCCTGCAGCACGCTTTGCAGCGCGCGGCTGGTCTGGTCCCACCCGCCGCCAGGAGCAGCCGGCGCCATGATGCGCAGGCCGGAGAGGTTCTGGGCCACGCCGGCAGGAGCGATGGTCAGCAGGGCACACAGGGTCAGGGCAGTCTTCTTGAGGTTCGTCATGTTGCCTCCAGGGCAGGTTCGGGCCACTCCAGCTGAGTGGTCAGGGGTTGGATTGCGGTTGACCGTACCTTACTGTTCCCGGCACTCCGGATCAAGGGTTTTATACGTCTGGCAGGGCATTTTCCGCTGACGCAATGCACAAACGTGAACACAATGAACGCAACTTCTGCCCCAGGGCAGCTGCACTTCTAGAATGGGCGGCGTCACATGACTGTTCTGGGTGCACGCAAAGGGCGGGGCCTGCAGGGCCGGATGGTGCGCTGGCACCTGCTGGTGCTGTGTGCCATGACCACGCTGCTGGTGGGCGTGCAGACCTGGCAGTTTTACGGCGAGGCCCGTGAACGCATCGGGGAGCGGGCGGTGGTCATCAGCCGGCTGGTCGCGCAGTTGCCGCTGGTCTACCAGGGCGCCGAGCGTGGAGAACCCAACGCCGCCCTGAACGCCCAGGTCAACGCCCTGCGCGACGAGGCCAAGGCCGACTTCATCGTGGTGGGCAATGTGCGCGGTATCCGGCTGGCCCATCCTGTCCCTGACAGCCTGGGCAAGCCCATGATGGGCGGCGACAATGACGCGCCGCTCTCGGGCCGGGAGATTGTCAGCGTGGCGCGCGGCAGCCTGGGGCTCAGTGTGCGCGGAAAGGTGCCGATCTGGGCCGGCGGAGAGGCCGGCACGCGGGTGGTGGGCGTGGTCAGCACGGGCTACCTGATGCCTCAGGCCTGGAATCTGGTGGCCCAGGCGCTGATCAGCCTGCTTCCCTGGTTTCTGCTGGCCCTGGCGCTGGGCACCGCAGGCGCCGTGTGGGCCGCGCGGCGTCTGCGGGCCGAAATCCTGAACCTGGAACCCGAACAGATCGCTGCCCTGGCGCAGCAGCAGCGGGCAGTCCTGGCGGCCCTGCGCGAGGGGGTCATCGCCGTGGACGGCAGCGGACAGGTCACGCTGGCCAGCCAGCGGGCTGTGGAACTGCTGGGACCCGTGCGGACGCCCGCACCCCTGGCTGAGCTGTGGCCGGAACTTGCGGCCCTGACTGCCGGGGGCCTCAATTCCCGGCAGCAGAACCTGGAACTGACCCTTCGTGGGCAACCGGTCCTGGTCAACCTTGAACCGCTCAATGGTCAGAATGGGGCACCCGACGCCCTGGGCGGCGGCTTCGTCTCGGGGTTTCGCGACCGTGCCGAGGCTCTGGCGCTGGCTGACGAACTCACGCACGCACGGGGCTTCGTGGACGTGCTGCGCGCCCAGACTCATGAGTACCAGAACCGCCTGCATGTGCTTTCCGGCCTGTTACAGCTGGGACGCAGTGAGGAGGCCCTGCGGGTCCTGAACGCCGAGATCCAGGCGGATGCCCAGTTCCGGCAGTTGCTGCGCGACGTGCAGGTGCCGCGGCTGGTGGCCCTGCTGGCCGGCAAGCGTGAGCGTGCCCAGGAACTGGGCATCGACTTCCAGGTGGCCGAGGGCAGCTGCCTTTCTGCGCTGTGGGAACGTCACGCCGACACCCTGGTCACGGCTGTGGGCAACCTGACCGAGAATGCCTTCGAAGCGCTGGGTGGCCGGCCTGGGGAGGTCACGGTGCTGATCGGCGAGGACCCTGAAGGCATGCAGGTGGAGGTCGAGGACAACGGTCCTGGCGTGCCCGCTGCCCTGACCGAAACCCTCTTTACACAGGGCGTGAGCAGCAAGGGTGAGGGACGAGGGTATGGACTGGCTGGCGTCTGCGCGCGGATTCAGGCGCTGGGCGGAGGCCTGCGCCATTCCCGGCGGGGCGGGCGGACGGTCTTTCAGGTCAGCCTGCCGGCACCCGGGGCACGAAGTGGGGGAGGACTATGAGTTCGCGCGTGCGGGTGCTGCTGGTCGAGGATGATCTGCGGGTGGCAAGGGTCAACCGTGACCTGCTCGAACGTGATCCGGACGTACATGTGGTGGGCAGCGCGGCCACCTGTGCCCAGGGCGACGCACTGGCGCAGGCCCTGCAGCCGGACCTGATCCTGCTGGACGTCCACCTGCCGGACGGCAGCGGGCTGGGGTTGCTGCGCCACTGGCGCTCGGCGGGGCGCACCACCGACGTGGCCCTGATTACCGCCGCCGACGATGAGGCCAGCGTGCGGCTGGCGCTGGCACACGGCGCCTTCGACTACCTGATCAAGCCGTTTACCGGACAGCGTCTGGCGGAACTGGTGGCCCGACACCGCGCACGACGCCTGAATTCGGCGGCCAGTGCGCCCCGCGTGGACCAGGCCAGCCTGGACCGCCTGCTGGGTGTCACACCGACAACCTCTGGAGTCCTGCCGCGCGGGATCGATCCACATACCCTGGACCGGGTCGCACAGGCACTGGCTGACGCAGCACAGGCCGTCAGCGCCGAAGAGATCGGCGACCGCGTGGGCCTGAGCCGCGTCACGGCCTGGCGGTATCTGGAGCATCTGGTGCGGGCCGGGCAGGCCCAACTCGATCATCAGTACGGTCAGGCCGGGCGTCCGGCC
This sequence comes from Deinococcus malanensis, assembly GCF_014647655.1. Lineage (NCBI taxonomy): Bacteria > Thermotogati > Deinococcota > Deinococci > Deinococcales > Deinococcaceae > Deinococcus > Deinococcus malanensis. The sequence goes on along the minus strand of NZ_BMPP01000002.1, from coordinate 244,098 downwards.
AAGCTCTACCGACACTGCCCCCTCCCCCCAGAAGCCTGAACGGTTGCTGTAATTCAACTGTTCCTCAGGTTCCCGCTGCCCTGAAAGGCCGGACTTACACTGACCGCGTGCTCCGTTCCGTTTCCCTGCTGCTGGCGGCCGCGCTGTCTGTGGGCGCCGCAGGCTGCGCGCCCCGAATCATGTCCGTGCCGGCCGCGCGCACCTCTTCGCTGAACCTGGATGGTCCCGCTCCAGATGTGGTGGTGCTGGGCATGTCCGGTCGCTGCGGACCTCCGTGCCGTGCTCCGCGTGACAACCGCGATGTCCTGTCGGCCCGGGGCACGCTAGACGCTGTGGCGGACTCGATTGCTGCGGCCGGTTACCGTGTGCAGGTCGCCGGGTATGCGTCTCATCCAGGGGCGAATTTCTCGTCACCTTACGTGCAGCCGCAGCAGCGGGGGTTTGGCGGACTGTGGGCCGACGTGCAGCGCATGCGCGCTACCTGGCTGCGCGCTCCGCGTCCTCCCCGGCTGGTGCTGCTGGGCCACTCGCAGGGCGGGCCGTGGCTGCATTACCTGTCCCGGGTGACGCCCGATGTGCCCTACGCCCTTCAGATTGATCTGGACAGCATCTGCGTGACTTGGAAAGGTGATTTCACCGACCTGATTGCAGAAAATCCGCTGCCGGCAGTGCTGCCCAGCCCACTGGCCGCCTGCGAGAACATGGACACGCCGGTGGGGCGGCGCAATGCCAAGGACATCGTGTGGCCCAATGTGGCGCGCAACCTCGAGGTGCAGAGCAAGCGCCTGCCCGCGCGTCCTGGCGAGGCGGGAGGCGTCTACCTGAACTACCTGTTCGAGGTCACGCCGAACATCCGCCCGGATAGCAGCACCACCGGCATCGAACGCTTCGTGGCCTGGAAAGAGGATCACAGCGCCGTGTCTGCGCCGGGCAGTGAGTCCCTGACCTGGGTGACCATCCGGACCAATGATCTGGCCCGGACCTGGAAGTCTGAGGACCTCAGTAGCCGCTAGGTAAGAGGCGCATACCGGGACCGCCGGAGGGAAGCACTTGATGTGCGCTGCTGGAAGAGTCCGGCTGCCCCTTCCGCGCAAGCATCAACATAGAGAGGCCAGCTGCAGCGCAACAACCGGCCGGAGTCTCCGGTTAAAAACCCAAAGAGAACGTGGCGCTACTCAGTCTGTCCCCGTGAAGGCGTAGAAAAGACCGGCCGGGCCTTTCCCCGGCGTCTGCCTACGCGAAATCCGCCTCCGAAGTCGTGACGGCCAGCCGCATGCCGTGGTGTTCCTGATAGCCATGCGCTGGAATTCCTTCTGCCAAAGTATCTTCCAAATTAAAGGTGCCCCGGCTGAAGTGCGTGACGGCCCCTCCGAAGCTGCGTGTCAGGGTGACGGGCCGGTCGGGGGCGCTGATCTGCAGGGATCGGCGCAGCAGCTCGAGCCCTTCGGCGTCCAGCATCGCTATCGGATCACTGCTGGCCCGCAGACCCCCGATCACGTCAAGCATGCCGGCCAGGGCGTGGCGTTCGTTCCGGCTCAGCAGACTGAGTTCGCGCCGGGCAATCATGACGTCAGGGTCGGGCTGGTACCACGCGTGCTGATACCAGCGGCTGAGCGAGGTGTGGAGCGCATTTCGTGCGCTGGGCCCGGTCGCGTCTCCCAGCCATACCCGGCGCGACTCCTCGTCCCAGAACGGCGCGACATCCGGACCCGTGCGCATGGCGTCCACCAGGCCGATGCTGCTGGCAAGCGGTGCGCCGCAGCCCAACAGAAAGGCGTCCTCACCGGCGCCGTCTCTCAGAGCCTGAAGGCCCATCCGGTAAGCCTGCGCCCGGCCCACGGCAGGATCGTGGCGAACCCCCGGAAGCGCGGCGCCGTACAGGAAGTCCAGCTTCAGGTAGGTGTAGCCCCATCCCCGGACCGTGGAGGCCAGCTCACGCAGCCAGTCCAGTACATCGGGGTGGGTGGTGTCGAGGGCGTGGTACGGCCCGCCCCAGTTGTGCCCCGCCAGCAGTGGGTTTCCCTGGCGGTCGCGCAGCATCCACTCAGGGTGCCCGGCGAAGAGGCGGGACGTGGGTGCGACCAGAAAAGGAGCCAGCCACAGTCCCGGCGTTACTCCCAGCCCGGTCAGGGCCGCAGGAAGGTCACGGGCGTGACCGCCGAAGTGCGCAGACGGCTCGGTCCAGTCGCCCAGGTCCGCCTGGAACCCGTCGTCCAGCTGGAATACGTCGAATTCAAGCCCGTATTGACGTGCCTGACGGGCGTTGTCGATCATCGCTTCAAGGGTGACGTTGCGGTAGTACGAATACCAGGAACACCACACCCGCAGGGGCGGCGGCGTCCGGGCACCCATGTTCTGGCCGAGCCGCGCGGCCTGCGCCTCGACTGAGCGGATCACGTCCGGGGTCTCCTCCCAGGCCACGGGAACTTCGGGCCCTTCCTGGGTGTACCAGACCTGAACCGCCGCACCGTCCGAGTGGGCTTCCCAGTGGGTAAAGGTACGGGTGGCGTCCTGGGCGCACCCCACCCATCCGCCCCCGTCGGGCCGGATCAGGGCGATCAGGGTGTGACTGCGCCAACGTCCCGGCGCGCCGCTGGGCAGGAAGGCCGGGTCGTGACCCTGCTCCTGCCTCCAACGCATCAGCGGTGTCGCCTGCGTGTCCTCGATCGGCCGGAGCTCAGCCTCGCTCCATGACTGGTACCCGTTCACCAGGACCCGCAGTCCTGCAGGGGAGACCGGAAGGGTCCACTGCCTACTGGTCATGCATGACCTCAAAGCTGGTGGGGGGCAGCACGCGGCCCTGCCACGGCACCGGCTCTGCCGTCCAGTTCTGTACCAGCGTGTGGCCGGCGCGGCGGCTGAGCCGCACACCCTCGGGCAGGTCGGCGGTGACGACCTGCGCCTCCTGCAGGGCTCCGCGCAGCACGTCCTGGATCAGCGATTCGCTGCTGGCCCCTATGACGGTGACGTTCCCATGCCGGATAACGGCCGCCTGCCCGGTCAGAGGACCGCCCTGGTACGTGTGGGTGGCCTGGGCGCCCTGCAGACGGTAACTTTCAGCCCAGGTATGGGCGGTGTGGCCCCCGCTGATGTCCTGCGTGACGCCTGGCCGCAGGGAATCGTATTGAAGGAGCCGCGCACCCACCAGGGTGCTCAGCGGACCAAACTGCCCGTCCGTCCAGGTGGCTCCGCCCGGTGTCCGGAACGCGGTCCGGGGGCCACAGACCAGGAAGGCGCCTCCCTGCGCGGCGGCGGTCCAGCGCGACGCCATCTCTGCCGTGACCAGCGTGATGGCCGGGGCGACCACCAGCACGTACCCGGTCAGGTCGGCGCTGGCACTGATCACGTCGACATCCACCCCCAGGGAACGCAGGGCCGAATAGTACGTGACCGTCTGCTGCCAGTAGGTGGCCGCGGCGTTGTGGGGCTGCGCATCGTACGCCCACAGGCTTTCGTAGTCGTGCACAAGCGCGACCCTGGCCGGCACGTTCCCGACCGGGAAGCTGCCGAGGTCCAGCGCCTGCACCTCGGCAAAGCCGCGGTCGGGGGTTTCGTCGTGACGCAGCAGGCCCGAATGCATCACTTCCTGGGCCATGGTCGCGGCGCGCCAGCGGAAGTAGCTGACCACGTCGGCCCCGTGCGCCCAGGCCTGCGCGGTCCACAGCTGAACAGCGCCGTCAGCCGGCAGGGGGTTGTACGGCGCCCAATTCACCTGTCCGCACTGCTGCTCCATCACCCAGAAGCCATTGGGGGAATCGGCACCCTCGCGTCCCAGGGCACCTCGCCCTTCCAGCAGGTTGCGGTAGAGGTCATGATTGAACGCGATGAGATCCGGGTGACCTGTGCGGGCGTAGCGGGTCTTGACGTCCTCGCGAATCCCTGGCGGCGCGAAGTACTCCAGCATGCCGGTGGGGTAATTGTCCCAGGTCACGAAATCCAGACCACGGGCGACCTCATAATGGTCGAATCCGGACTCGAAGATCATGAAATTGTGCGTGATGAAACGCCCCGGCGAGAGCTCGCGCAGGATGGCCACCTGCTCGGCCTGAAACTGGCGGATCATCTCCGAAGAGAAGCGGGCGTAGTCCAGCACATGGCTGGGATTGGGCTCCGTGACAGTGAGGTGAGGTGGCCTGATCTCGTCCCAGCCGGTGTACTCCATGCTCCAGAACACGTTGCCCCAGGCCTCGTTCAGCGCTTCCAGGGTGCCGTACTTCTGCTGCAGCCAGCCGGGGAACACTGCGGCACTGGCTCCACCGAAGGAGCGGCTGGTGGCATGGCAGCCGAACTCGTTGTCGGTCTGCCATCCCGCCACCGCCGGATGCTGCCCATAGCGCTCCGCCATGACCCGAGTGATGCGCCGGGAGTGTTCGCGGTAGACCGGCGAGGCGAAGTCGTAGTGCCTCCGGGAACCGAATTCCCGCACGCGGCCCTGAGCATCGTAAGGAAGTATCTCCGGGTGGAACCGCACCAGCCACGCGGGAGGGGTGGCCGTGGGCGTACACAGCACCACCCGCATGCCTGCCGCATGGTAGGCCTCCACGGCCCGGTCAAGCCAGGCCCAGTCGTACTCGCCGGACCGGGGCTCCATGCGGCCCCAGGCGAACTCGGCGATCCGGACGTAGGTCAGGCCAAGCTGACGCTGCTGCTGCGCGTAGGCACTCCAGCGGTCTTCAGGGACGTGTTCGGGGTAGTCGCACACCCCAAGCTGGAGGCGGACTGACGGGCTGGTTTCAGGCCGGGTCATCAGGCCTCCTTGAATGGGCATGGGGCGAATGGGCATGAGGGGACTGCTTCAGCCGGGCGTACAGCTGAAGTCCGGCGGGCGGGTGACTGACGCTTCATCCTTTGACCGCGCCCGAAGCCAGGCCGCCCTGCCAGTACCGTCCTAGCGTCAGAAAGGCGATCAGCAGGGGCAGGATGCTGACCAGGGCACCCAGCACGATCACGGTGTAGATCGGCTCCTGCCCGCTGCTGCTGCTGGTCTGGTTCCAGATGCTCAGGCCCAGCGTGAGTGGAAACAGGTCACTGTGGTTGACCACCACCAGCGGAAGGAAGAAGTTATTCCACGCAGCCACGAACGCAAACAGCCCGACCGTGACCAGTCCGCCCCGCACCAGCGGCAGGCCGAGCCGCTGAAAGATGGTCCATTCCCCGGCCCCGTCGATGCGCGCAGCTTCCATAAGTTCACGGGGAAAACCGGAGTCCCAGAACAGGCGCATCAGATACAGGCCGAACGGATTGGCCAGCCCGGGCAGGATCACGGCCCAGTAGGTGTTCAGCAGGCCAAGTTTCTGCATCATCAGGAACAGCGGCAGGACCAGCGCGGTGCCCGGCACCATGATGGTGGCCAGAATCACCGCGAACAATGTGTTTTTGCTGGCAAACGAGTAAGCGCTGAAGGCGTAGCCGGCCATGGCGCTCACCAGCATGCTGCCCAGTGCGACGGCACTGGCGTACAGCACGCTGTTAAGCAGCCAGCGCAGAAAAATCCCATCTTCTCGTGTGATCAGCGTATTCCAGTTCTCCGCCAGGTGCGGCACTGAACCGAACCACAGGCCAAAGGTGGAAAACAGCTGCCCGTTGTCCTTGAAGATCGTCACGAAGACCCACCACAGCGGCAGCAGGGAATACAGGGCGAAGATGCCCAGCACCATCAGCTGAAGGGGCGAAAAGCGTTGACGCTGCAGCATTAGACTTCTCCTCCCCGCCGGGTCAGACGCAGAAAGATGGCACTCAGCAGGAACGTGAAGACCGCCAGCAGAATCGCCAGGGTCGCGGCGTAACTGAAGTTTCCGTCACGGCTGGCCACCAGGTACAGGTACGTATTCGGGGTGATATTGTCCGGCACGTATCCCAATGGCCTCAGGACAAACGGCTCGGCGAAGATCTGCATGGTGCCGATCACCGAGAAGATCAGCACCAGCAGCAGGCTGGGCCGCAGCAGCGGCAGCTTGATATCCCGGGTCAGGGTCCAGCTGGTCGCCCCGTCGATCCTGGCAGCCTCGTACAGTTCGCCGGGAATGTTCTGCAGGGCGGCGTAGAGCGTGATCATGTTGTAACCCGTCCACGTCCAGGTCACGATATTGGCGATGCTCCACAGCACCACGCCGCTGGCGAGAAAGTCGGTCTGACTGCCGGTGATCTGGTTGAACGGCGACAGGTTCTTGCTGTACAGATAGCCCCACAGCAGCCCGGCAATCACACTGGGAATGGTGTAGGGCAGGTAGAACGCGGTGCGGAACAGGCCCTGGAGCCGCCCCCGGACCCCGTCAAGGATCAGGGCCAGCGTCAGGGCCAGGACCACCATCAGGGGAACCTGCACCAACCCGAACTTCAGAATGTTCCAGAGGCTGACCAGGAAGTCGCTATCCTGAAAAGCGCGAACATAGTTGGCCAGGCCGCCGAAGACGTCCCGCGCCGGACCGAACGCGCCGCGCTTTTTGATAAAGAGGCTGAGGTACCCGGCGTAGAACACCGGGGCCACATAGAAGATCGTGAACAGCAGCAGAAACGGCGCCAGGAACATCCAGGGCATGGCGCGCTGCCGGGCCCGGAAGGCGCTCCGGCGGTTCGGCTGGCCAGGGGCGCGGCCGGTGCGGTGGGCGGAGACTTGACTCATAGGCATGAACCTCACAGCTCAGGTACTGGCCGGGGCCGGGAGCAGACAGAGCGGGCCGGATACCTGTCCGGCCCATTCTTGTCGTCACGGGCTCAGGACACTTAGCGGACTGTGTACCCCTGCTTCTTTGCTTCGGCCAGACTTTCGCGCTGCCAGGCATCGAGCGCCTGATCGGGCGAGAGGCGGCCTTTGAGCATCAGGTCCATCTGCTTGTTGAAGTTGTCGTTCACGAATGGGAACCACGGGGCCCACTGGAAGTTGACGTTCACACCGCGACTGGCCCGTGCGTATACCGCACTGATGTCCTGACCCCCGAAGAATTTGCTGGGATTCTTGGTCTTGTCCTTCAGAATCACCAGGTCCAGCCCCGCGTCGCTGGCCGGGAACAGGCCACCGTTGGTCCAGTTCTGGCTGATCGCGTTCTGCGAAAGGTTGAGCCACAGCGCAAAGAGGGTAGCGGCTTCCTTGTTCTTGCTCTGGGTGGTCACGACGCTGCTGCTGCCTCCCCAGTTCCCGCTGCGCACCGGGCCGCCGGCTTTCCACTGGGGCAGATCCGCGACCCGCCACTGGCCGGCGCTCTTGTTCTTGAGGCTTCCGGCGTATCCCCCGGGTCCCCAGGCGGCTTCCATGTTGGTCACGACCTTTCCGGCTCCGGCGGCATTCCAGTAGTCGGCGGTAAAGGCCTGCAGGGTGCCCACGTGGCCTTTGCGGATCATGCGGTTCCAGGTGTTCAGCACCTTTTTGGCACTGGCGTTGTTCAGGTTCTGCACCCAGCCGTCGCCTTCACGCCGGAAGAACTGCGCGCCATCGGCCCAGGCCAGCGCCATGAACCACGGCGCGAAGGTGGAGTAGAAGTTGCCGAACTTGACGGCCCCGCCGCTTTTCTTGTAGACCGCCTCGGCCGCCTTTTCGTATTCAGCCCAGGTTTTCGGAACGGCCACACCGTACTTCTTCATCAGGTCGGCGCGGTAGACCATCGAGAACGGTCCGGTGTCCTGCGGGATGGCGTAGACCGCTTTGCCGTCCGGACTGACCTGACCCCAGGTCCAGGGCACGAAGTACTTCCTGTAGGTGTTGGCCCCGTACTTGCTGAGGTCTTCCAGGCCACCCAGGTCCACGAAGGCCGGCAGAAAGCCGTACTCGATCTGCGCGACATCAGGCGCCCCGCTGCCGGCCTGAAGGGCCGTGCGCAGCTTGGTGTACGTCTGAGGCCCGCCGCCCAGGTTCGTGATCCGGACATCGATATTGGGGTAGGCCTTCTCGAAAGCCTGAACCGTCTTGTCCAGGCCCGGCACCCAGGACCAGACTTCCAGGGTGACCTTGCCACTCGGAGCCTTCGGGAAGGCCGGGTCGGCAGCGAGCGCGCCGGAAGCAAGCATCAGGGCGGACAGGGCAAGCAGTGCTTTTTTCATAGGTTCCTCCAGGAACGGTGGGCGTGCACGAAGGGTGGGTCGCAAGGGCTTGAGGCAAAGTTGGGCTGGACGAGGGAAGAATTCAAACAACGCCCTGCTACAGGTACGCACTGCTTTCATGAAGACCGCGGGGTATGTGTCCGTACGTTCAGCAACCGGTTGCTCAGCTGGGTGAAAAGTGGATGGTTCTGCTTGCTTCTCTGGTCGGGGTATTGGGCCGGAGGTACTTTTCTGGTGAGCAAGGCGCGAGTGAAGCGGAACCGTCAGGTGGCAGTTGGATTCCCGATCCTGGACCAGATTCCCTGTCAACAAATTTCAAAGCGCATCCTGTAGAAATCAGCCGCAGATCTCCCCGAAGCATCATGATTGCCAGTCAGGGAAGCCTGTGCTTCACCCCTGACCAGAAGGATTTGACTGTCGAACGTTAGCAGCATACATTTCAGAAACCGGTTTCTCAAGAGGGGTGTTATGCGGAAACGAGCCACAACCATCTACGACATCGCGCAGCACGCCCAGGTCTCGGTCTCCACGGTCTCGCGGGTCATGAATGGGCACGACACCGTTCATCCCGAGCTCCGCACCCGGGTCGAACATGCCATCCATGAACTTCGTTTCCGCCCCAACCGGATTGCCCAGACCCTGTACCACCGCCGCTCGAACACCATCGGCTGCATCCTGCCCGATATCACCAACCCCTATTTCGCCCAGCTGTTTTTGCAGTTGGAAGTCGGAGCATCGGAACTGGGATACACAGTCATTCTGGGCAATACCACCAGCAACCCTGACCTTGAGCAGACCCTGGTCCGCAGCCTCGTGGAGCGGCAGGTCGATGGCCTGCTTCTGCTGGGCGGTCTGACAAACCACCCTGAGCCTCCCGAAGCCGGCGTTCAGGCGGTGCGCGAGGTTGCCGAGCGTTTGCCCATCGTGGCGGTCAACGGCGACCTGCCAGGGGTAGACCTTCTGTGCAGTGTCACCTCGGACGAGGCCGGTGGGATGCGCAGTGTGCTGACCCATCTGCAGGGACGGGGACATACCAAAGTCGCGTTCCTCGGGGGAGACAGCAGCGTGACCAGCAGTCTGGAAAAGCTCGCGGTATACCGGGAGTTTTACCCGAACGCCCTTCCTGAGTGGGTGCACTTCACCGGGCTGACCATTCGGGCGGGAGAGGAGGCCCTCCATCGCCTCGGCCAGGCGTCGCAGCGGCCCACCGCCCTGGTGTGTATCAATGATCTCGTTGCGGCTGGAGTGCTTAAGGCGGCGCGAGACGAAGGGTTCGACGTTCCCGGAGACTTCTCTGTCGTGGGATTCGACGATGTATTTCTGGCCCAGGTGATGTGTCCCCCCCTGACCAGCGTGAACCACAATTACGCCGAGCTGGCACGGCAGGCAATAAGCGCGCTTGTAGCGGGAATGGAAGGCAGGAAGCCCGAGCGGGTCATCCGGGTTCCGACGCTGCTGGTCGAGCGCCAGTCCGTGTCCGGCTGACCACATTGCCGCAGCTCTCAGCTTATTTCCGCCCTTTATGCCCAGAGGTGATGTATGACCGGACTCTCCCGCCAGGCCACCCTGTTGATCGCGACCCTCGTGACGCTGCTGATGAACTACCTCAGCAACGCGCTGCCACTGTTCGGCAACAGCAACAAGGAGGTCAGTGACAGCCTGCCCAACGCCTTTACTCCAGCCGGACTCACCTTCGCCGTCTGGGGCCCCATTTTCCTGGGTCTCCTGGGGTTCGCGGTCTATCAGGCGATGCCGGCTCAGCGGGGGCCCAGACTGGACCGGCTGTTCTGGCCATTTCTGCTGTCCAACGTCCTGAACGTCAGCTGGTTGCTGGCCTTTCAGAGCCTGAATTATGGTCTGAGCGTGATCATCATGCTGGCCCTGCTCAGCAGTCTGATCTGGCTGTACCTGACCGTGCAAAGAATGGAACCGCACGGAACTGAACGCTTCACACTGCTTCTGCCGGCCAGCCTGTATCTGGCCTGGATCAGTGTTGCCACCATCGCCAACATCACTGCCTGGCTGGTCAGTCTGGGCGTCACGTCAGGACTGGCCGGGCTGGGCTCCACCGCCTGGGCAGCCCTGCTGGTCGTGATCGCCGCCCTGATCGGCGTGTTCTTCCTCATGAGGTTTCGGGACTTCGCTTTTGCGGCAATTCTGTTGTGGGCTTTTTACGGAGTCTACGCTGCGCGTCCGGAGGTGACGGCCGTGGCAGTTGCGGTGGCGTTGGCGGCCGGACTGGTGCTGATTGGCGGAGTGCTGGCCACCCGTCGCCGTGTGCTCATCTGACCTTGACCAGGCACAGCCTTCAAGGCACCAGGGACGCAGTGATGTCATCGCTGCGTCCCCTGGTGGGCCTGTCTGGTTGTCAGGTTCTATCCTGCCAAGCCAGGGCAGTACCCGAGTCTGAGGCGGCTACTGTGTCCCGTATTTAACAAGCCAGTGAGATCAGCACATTCCCGGAAATGGCGGTTGTGCCCAGCGCTGCTCAGACGATGCCGACCCGCAGGCCGGCCTTGGCCATCGCCCGGGTCAGGTCGGTCAGGGTCACCGAGTCGGCGTCATAGTGCACCTCGAGGTTGCCGGCCATCCCACCCTCGGCCTTCAGGACACCCGGCTGCCGGGACATGTACAGCGCAGCTTTGCGGCCCACTTCAGCGTCGATGGGTTCCCCGTTCTGAAGGCGGACATTGAGAAGCACACGGGTGGGGCGGGCAGGATTGGAGGCGTCGCTCATGCTGCCTAGTGTGCCATCTGGGCTTGTGTGAGGGTGAGTGCCCCCTCACCGTTTGGGCCCGGCGGATGCGAACCCCAGCTGCTGGGCGCAGTGCCTTGGCCGGATCAGAGATGAAAGCGGAGCTTTATGACCGACGTAACAGTTGAATGGCAGGTGCTGCTTTCTCCGGTGTCAAGGTACTAGGTGCGTCGGTGCTACCAGCTTTTCGTGTTCCCTCACCATAAACCTGTGCTGAACTGTCGGAATGCCAATTCCGGCACTTACCAGGGCCCAGGAGATGCTCGGGGAGGCCGCTGAGCTCAATCCTGGCCCCTGGGTGGACCATTCCCTTTTCGTTGCCGCCGCTGCCAGGGCTTTGGCCGAACATCTCGACCCTGAGCAGGCTTACGTCTACGGCCTGATCCACGACATCGGGCGCCGTGCCGGCGTGTCCGACCTGAGGCACATCATCGATGGCTACCACTACCTGATGGACCAGGTGTTTCCACAGGCGGCGCGCATCAGCATGACGCACTCCTTTCCCCTTCAGGACGTTGACGCCGGGGCTGGTGTCTGGGACTGCTCACCTGAAGAAAAAGCGCTGGTCGCGTCCTACCTGGCGTCCGTCACCTACGACGAGTACGACCGACTGCTTCAGCTGTGTGACGCGCTGGCCCTGTCGGCCGGGTTCTGTCTGCTGGAAAAACGCTTCGTGGATGTGGTGCGGAGGCGGGGATTCAATGCCCTGGCCCTGCAGAAGTGGGAAGCCTGGCTGGAACTGGAGCGGTCGTTCAGCCAGGCGGTGGGAGGATCGATTTACGCGCACCTCCCTGGGGTCGTGCACACGACGTTTGGTGTTTCTCTGCGTATGTAAGCCCCCTGAGTGGGATTTCTGAATTCCCGTGAGCCCTGTTTCTGGGACGGCCCTTCTATGGTTGCTGCTCTTTGTTTGGGCATATCTTTCGCTGCGTACGGGCCAGTGCAGGTTTGGGCCTTTATGAGGTGGAGTTGCCGCAAGACGCCCTGGGTTGCTCAACCAGACCAGAAGTCTTGTAGGTCATGACTGGGGGAGGCGCGGGTTGGAGCTGTTCGGGGCAAGGCTCCCCCACGACGGTGCGTTTGGCCGTAACACGCGTTTCACGAGAACTCCCGCCCTGTGTTCGCTTCTCTCGCAGCACCCAGCCACACAGGCGTGGAGCCAGTCTTTCCGGTCCCTGCCCCAGATGGCGGACCGCGGTCTAATTCACGACCACGACGTCGAGGACCGGGGGTGCGGGCAGACCTGACAGCCAGTGTTGAGCGGACTCGGCGTCCAGCAGCTGGGCCCCGCGTTCTTCCGGAAACCATGCCAGCAGTGCCTGGGCGCCCTCTTCAAGCGGTCCGAACACCACCTTATGGTCCCCGTCGCGCAAATAAAGAAGGCCAGTGGGAAGCCCGGCAACCTGCTCACCGACCGCCAGGGGGGCGCCCAGCCACACGGCATCGGCCTCTGCATCGTCAGCTGGGTTCCATATGCCAGGCACACACCCATAATTCACTGGAGCCTTCAGCGGTTCGGTACGCAAGGGCACCACCCTACCTGCGCGCCAGACAAAGCGCTCCCGGGTCCCAGCAGTCCATTCCACCACGCCGGTCCACAGCCGGCTCTCGGTCACGGGCTGACCTCGTACAGTTCCACCTGCCGTAAGACCACCCCGCCAAAAGACAGAACCGCGCGGTATGCACCCTTGGCTGGGGCATCGAGCCTGAAGACTGCCTCGCGCTGCGCGCTGTCCAGGTAGACATTGTCGGTGCCCAGTTCGCGGCTGCCGTCAAACCATTGAACGGTCAGATAACCTGGCTCGAAACGCCCGTCAATCTGCGCTTTCAGCCTCAGCTGCTGCTCTTCGCGGGCCAGAGTCGCGTTGGTAACTCGCGTGGGCAGACGCACCTCGACCTGAGGAGGAATCAGCGGCACATAATTGTACCGGCAGGCACTGAGCGTGACGCATAGCGCACCGGCCAGCAGTCCAGTCACAAGGCGGGGGTTCATGACGTCATTTTATGGCCGCGCCGTGAGAGGCTGGCCCTCCCATCCCCGGAGTCAGACCCGCCTTAACGGCGCCGGTGGGTCTCGATAAAGTCAATCACAGCCTGACGTGTGCCGCCCAGGAAGGTCAGAGGACGCGCCACCGCCGCCATGATCGTCAGGTGGTTGACGCGGGGCAGCACGGTTCGTGTCACTGGCACGCCGGCGCGCTTGAGGGCCGCTTCCATGTTTACGGCGTTCTGTGGATACACGACAGAATCACTCTCTGCGACCAGCAGCAGATGTGGCGGGGCGTCAGGACGCACGTGGCGGTCAGGCATGATCTCGTCAGGCGTTCCACCCTGCGGGAAGGCCCGGGCACTCGAGAACTGCCGGAAATCGTAACTGTACGGTCCAGCTATGCCAATCACGCCACGCACGCTGCTGACCGGCACCCCGGCCTCGCGCAGCCAGCGTTCATTGACCACCACTTCTACCGCATTGAAACCCCCGGCCGAGTGTCCCATCACGAACAGATTGTCGGGACTGCCTCCAAGACTGACCGATCGGTCGCGCAATACCTTCAGCGCCGAGGCTGCGTCCTGCACATAACTGGGGTAACGGTTTTTCGGCGCCAGCCGGTAGTTCATCACTGCCGTTACGTACCCGGCGCGTGCCAGGGACTCGCCGGCAAACCGGTGACCTTCCTTGTCGCCGCCTTCCCAGGAACCACCATGAATGAACAACACCGTCGGAGCCCCCTTGACGTTGGCCGGGGCATAGATATCCATGACGTTCCGGGCATCCGGACCGTAGCGGACGTTGGTGTTGACATTCAGGCCACTGGTGGACACGGCCCGGTTCAGGGTGGTCTGGGCGTCCTGCGCCGAGCAGGACGCCAGCAACGGAACGGAAAGCAGGGTCATTGGAAGGCGCCAGGAACGGCAGGATGAATGGCGAGGCGTAGACATGCTGACCAGGGTAAGGGGCCGTAGCAAGTGCCGGCTGGCACAACCACCACACTCTGACTTCAGAGTCTGTTTACATAGCCTTCCAGTGATAAAGACTACTTGCACACCGGTCTGTCAGACACATTTTCCCGCGCCTAGCAGATGGAAAAATGTCCCTGGATCTGTCCAGGGGTGCTAAGGCTTGCCTTGCCATGGGGCGTCGGTTCACTGCCGGTTGGAACCAAGGAGTGGTGAAGAAGGTTCTGAATAGTTAGAGCGCCCATCGCGCCGGGCGTACATCTCCCACCCGGCGCGATGGGTGCCCCTGATTTCACGATGCAGAACAGGGAGGAATGATTGCGTTGAGCCTCGTGGTCGCTCTAAGGGATCTGGCAGAAGGATGCCATCTTATTAACCAGGTGGAGTGGGTAGATTTTGCCGGGCAGGACGCGGTATGAGCCGCCGAGAGGCCGCCTTCCCGGTGGTGTAAGGCGGAGAACCGCTCTAAGGGTTGCTCTAAAGGTTCCCTGCGCGTTTTCCCACGTGTCTTGTGGTGGCCACGGAGCAAGCTGCGTGCATGACCAATCCCAATCCGGAAAGTGGTGACGTGAATCAGGGCGAACAGATCAACGACGGAATGCAGGGGGCCGATGGCAGCGTCGATGCCAACGGTATGAACCCTTCGGTCAACGCGCAGGAAAAACTCGAGGAACTGCGCGAGAACCTGGGCGACCTCAGCGACGAATAATCCATTCTTCAGACTGTCTGCGCGGGCAGGACGCCATCAGGCGGACCTGCCTATACTTCTGGCCATGTCCCTCCTCGACATGATTGGCCCGGTCATGATCGGACCCAGCAGCAGCCACACCGCCGGAGCCTGCCGCCTGGGTCTGGTGGCACATCACCTGCTGGGCGAGGCTCCGAAGCGCGCGACCATCGGACTGCATGCCTCGTTTGCCAAGACAGGCCGAGGGCACGGCACGCATCTGGCGCTGATTGCCGGACTGCTCGGCTTTGCACCGGACGATCCCCGCCTGCCTCGTGCCTTCGAAGAAGCCAAGGTCGCCGGCCTGGAATTCGAGTTTCGTGATGTGGATCTTGGGGACGTGCACCCCAATACCGCCCATCTGGCCGTGCGGTCTGAAGCCCATGAGGTCACCGTACAGGGCAGCAGTACGGGTGGCGGTGTTATTCAGGTCACCCATGTTCAGGGGCTGGGAGTGAACTTCAGTGCCGCGAGTCCCACAGCACTGCTGCTGTACACCGATGCTGTGGGCATGATCGCGCGGATCGCGGCAACCATTGCCGCCGACGGTGTGAATATCGCCACCCTGACCTGTACTCGTCAGGCCCGTGGAGGACAGGCGTTGCTGGCTGTGGAACTTGACCAGCCCCTCAGCCCGCAAGCCCTGGGTTTTCTGAACCACTGGCCGGATATGGACTGGGTGCGCCTGCTTCCCAAGCTGATGGATGGCTAGGACGTTTGTGCAGTCCTGTGCGGAGGTGTGGGCAGGTTCACTCTTCAGTGCCCAGCCCAGGTGTCTAGTGCTGCGCTTCATCCAATTCGGTGCGCCCATGAGCGTTGGTGCAGGGTGTATTGATCCGGCTGTCACCGGGTTGAGAATGAGGCGGCCCATACTTCGGCGCAGGAGGTCTCCAATGAAAACCATGCTGGTCACCTTGATGTTGCTTTCTGCCCCTGTGGCGTACGCCCAGACCGAGACCGATACTGCGACTGAAACGACCACGACAGACGTCACCGGCACCGATACGACCGGCACCGATGCGACCGGCACCGATACTGCTGGTACCGATACTGCTGGTACCGATACTGCTGGTACCGATACTGCTGGTACCGACGCAACCGGTACTGACACGACTGGTACGGATGCAGCCGGCACAGATGCCACCGGTACAGACACTACGGGGACCGACGCCACGGGCACGGATGCAACAGGCACCACCGATGCAACCGGTACAGATACGACCGGTACAGATACTGCTGGTACCGACGCAACCGGTACTGACACGACTGGTACGGATGCAGCCGGCACAGATGCCACCGGTACAGACACTATGGGGACCGACACCACGGGCACGGATGCAACAGGCACCACCGATGCCACTGGGACTGCGGCGACCGATACCACGACAACGACAACTGGGACCACCGTCACGGCGACAGAAAATCGGCCCGGCTTCCCCTGGGGCCTGCTGGGTCTGGCTGGACTGGCTGGTCTTGCCGGACGTAACAAGGGAACTCGCGCCCAGACCACCACCCAGACCACGCAGACGCGTCGATCCTGAGGCGTTGCCTCGGGCTGGGACGGCTTCCAGTCCCGGTTGAAGTTCGGTTTCCAAGACTCAGACAAATCGTTACCACGCAGACGCAGGCAGCCTAATTTTCTGAGCTGCCTGCTCGTGTTGGTGTACGGTAACCCAGCTGCCAGCTCACTTCATCGGCGGCGTCGTGGAGTGCGCGCAGCAGCGTGTCACTTTCACGCAGCCGGGGGGTGGGAAGGCTGATTCCAAGCGCGGCCAGGACCACGCCGTCTTCACCCCGGACAGGAACGGCCAGACTGCCCGTGCCGCTGGCCCATTCGTTGGCGGTCACCGCATGGGCGCTCTGGCGAATTCTGGTGGATTCTGTACTCCAGCCGGCCGCTGTGGTCACGGTCCGATCCGTAAACGCCACCGCCGGAGAGGGAAGTGGGCGCCCAGCCAGAGCCAGCAGCAGTTTGCCGCTGGCCGTGGCATGGGCTGGAAGCTCAAAGTCCAGCTCTCCGGCGACCGGAGGCCCATCGCGACCCTGCACCGATCGGGCCACGCACAGCACCCGGGAACCGTCAAGCACGCATAGAAAGGCCAGCAGGTGGGTGCGCCGCGCGAGGCGTTCCATAGCAGCGTGGGCAGGTGCGTACCACGGGAGGCTGCCATACAGGGCGCTGGCCAGCTTTAACAGTCGCCAGCCCAGCCGGTAGCGGCCGCGCCCTGCCCGGGTCAGCAGGCCACTTTCACACAGGGTCGTCAATTGCTCGTGGACCGTCGAAGTGGGCTTGCCCACATGCCGCGACAGACTGCTGAGGTTCCATTCCGTGTGGTCGGCGTCGAACAGTTCGAGCAGATGAACCGCGTGTTCTACGGTTGCCAGGGTGCGCGGCATGGCACGAGTCTACCCAATTTCCGGGTATTCCGGAAAACGACGTTGTGACAGCACTTGATCGGGAGGACGATGGGAACACCGATTCGACGGACCCACTTTTCCTCTCAGGAGACCTGCCATGACCCATACCGTGCCCGCCCTCGCCGAACCTGCTCCTGTCGTCCGTGCTCCCCGGGGGCCGCAGCGCACCGCCAAAGGCTGGATTCAGGAAGCTGCCAAACGTATGCTCATGAACAACCTTGACCCCGAGGTGGCCGAGCATCCCGAGACGCTGGTCGTGTACGGCGGACGCGGCAAGGCCGCGCGCAACTGGCCTGCGTTTCACAAGATCGTGGAGACCCTGGACCGCCTTGAAAACGACGAGACGCTGCTGATCCAGTCGGGCAAGCCGGTGGCTGTGCTGAAAACCAGCGAGTGGGCACCGCGTGTGCTGCTGGCCAACAGCAACCTCGTGCCGCACTGGGCGAACTGGGAAACCTTCGACAAGCTCGATCAGGCGGGTCTGATGATGTACGGCCAGATGACGGCTGGCAGCTGGATTTATATCGGCACGCAGGGCATTCTGCAGGGCACCTACGAGACCTTCGCCGGGGCGGCCCGCAAGCACTTCGGCGGCTCACTGAAGGGAACCATCACCGTCACCGCTGGGCTCGGCGGCATGGGGGGGGCGCAGCCACTGGCGGTCAAGCTGGCCGGCGGTGTGAGCATTACCATCGAGATCGACCCCACGCGCATTCAGAAGCGTCTGGAAACCCGCTATCTCGACGAGGTGGCCGCCAGTCTGGAAGACGCCATTGCCCGCGCCGAGGCGTATAAGGCAGCGGGCGAGGCCCGCTCCATCGGTGTGCAGGGCAACGCGGCGCAACTGGTTCCGCAGCTCGTGGCCATGAACTGGACCCCGGACCTGATTACCGACCAGACCAGCGCTCACGACCCGATGTGGGGCTACATCCCGGTCCTGACCCCCGACGAGGACGCCGCACTGCTGCGAGAGGCGCATCCGGAGCAGTACCGTGCCCGGGCCTACGAGGCCATGGCCGCTCATGTCCGCGCCATCCTCGACCTTCAGCGGCGCGGCGCTGTGGCCTTCGATTACGGCAACAACCTGCGCCACCGCGCCCAGGAGGCCGGGGTGGAGAACGCCTTCGACTACCCGGGCTTCGTGCCGGCCTTTATCCGGGATTCCTTCTGCGAGGGTCGGGGGCCATTCCGCTGGGTGGCGCTCTCCGGGGACCCGGAGGATATCCGCGCCACCGACCGGGCGCTCCTCGACCTGTTCCCGGACGACGAGCGACTGCAGAGCTGGCTGACCTACGCCGCTGAGCAGATCGCCTTCCAGGGGCTGCCGGCGCGCATATGCTGGCTGGGCTACAAGGAACGCGACCGGGCCGCGAAGCTGTTCAACGAGATGGTGGCCGACGGCCGCCTGAGAGCGCCTATCGTGATTGGCCGTGACCACCTCGACGCCGGCAGTGTCGCCAGTCCCTACCGCGAGACCGAGGCGATGAAGGACGGCAGTGACGCCGTTTCCGACTGGGCTCTGCTGAACTTCGGGGTGGGTATCGCGTCTGGTGCGGCCTGGATGAGCTTTCACCACGGGGGCGGCGTGGGTCTGGGCTTCTCCCAGCACAGCGGCCTGGTGGCGCTGGCCGACGGCACCCCCGAGGCTGCCGCACGCCTGAGCCGCTGCCTGGTCAACGACCCCGGCATGGGGGTGATCCGTCACGCGGACGCCGGCTATGACCTGGCCCTCGACGTGGCGCGCGACCGCGGCCTGGACCTGCCCAGCCTGGAGATCGCTGACCTTACCAAAGGCCAGCAGTGAACACTCCGGCCCACCTCCCCTACGGGGGAATTCCTACCTTCGCCCGCGCGCCTCAGGTTGAACCCGGGGGTAGCTGGCGCGCGGATGTGGCGGTGCTGGGGGTGCCGTACGACATTGCCCTGGGCTTCCGCCCGGGGGCGCGCTTTGCACCGCGGGCCCTGCGCGAGGCCAGTCTGCGCAGCGTGCCGCCGTTTACCGGCCTCGATGGCCGGACCCGTCTGGTGGGGGTGACCTTCGCGGATGCCGGCGACGTGGTTCTGCCCAGCCTGGAGCCCGAGCTGATGCAGTCGCGCACTACCACGGCGGCCCGGTCGCTGCGGGAGCGCTGCACTCTGCCGGTCTTCCTTGGGGGAGATCACAGTGTCTCCTTCCCGCTGCTGCGTGCCTTTGCGGACGTGCCCGATCTGCACGTGGTGCAGCTCGACGCCCACCTGGATTTCACCGATGTGCGCAATGACACCCGCTGGAGCAACTCCAGCCCCTTTCGCCGGGCGGTGGAGGCCCTGCCCAACCTCGTACACATCACCACCATCGGGCTGCGCGGACTGCGCTTCGACCCCGAGGCCGTGGGCGCTGCCCGTGCCCGCGGACACACCCTGATTCCCATGACGGACATTCAGGACGGTCTGGCCGGGGCCATGCAACAGCTGCCGCGCGGTCAGAATGTGTACATCAGCGTGGATGTGGACGGGCTGGACCCCTCGGTCATTCCGGGGACGAGCAGCCCCGAACCGGACGGCTTTACCTACGCCCAGGCCATGGCGGTGCTGGTGGCCACAGCCCGGCACAACCGCGTGGTGGGTCTGGACCTCGTGGAACTCGCTCCGAACCTGGACCCCACCGGGCGCAGTGAACTGCTGTGCGCCCGGCTGATCATGGAGACCGTGTGCGAGGTCTTTGAGGCGGCCGGCAATGGCTGAGACGCTCTTTACAGGGATTTCTGAACTCGTGACCCCGGCTACCAGTGTGCAGCGCGGAGCGGCCATGCGGAACCTGAGCCGGCTGAACGACGCGGCGATGCTGGTCAGAGACGGCGTGATTACGTGGGTCGGCACGCGTCGGCAGGCGCCTGCGGCCGCCAGCGTTCATGATCTGGGCGACGTGGCCGTGGTGCCTGGACTGGTGGACCCGCATACCCACGCGGTCTGGGCAGGAGACCGCCTGGCCGACTTCGAGGCCCGCATTTCAGGTGTGCCCTACGAGGAGATCCTGGCGCAGGGTGGAGGTATCCGGTCAACCATGCGGGCGACGGCGGCCAGTTCCGTGCAAGTCCTGGTGGAGCTGGCCCGGCCACGCCTGGCAGCGTTGCGGGCCTCCGGGGCGACCACCGTTGAAGTGAAGAGCGGCTACGGCCTGGACTTTGAGGCCGAACTGCGGATGTTGCAGGCGGTGCGGGTGCTGCAGGCTGAATTTGACCTGATGCCCACGCTGCTTATTCATGTTCCACCGCAGGACAACCGTGCGGCGTACGTGCAGGGTGTATGCGGGGACCTGATTCCGCAGGTGGCAGCAGAACACCTAGCAGCTGCCGTGGACGTGTTCTGTGAGAAGGAAGCGTTCAGCGTAGAGGAGACCCGGCAGATTCTTGCGGCGGCGCAGGCTCATGGGCTCCGGGTCAAGGTTCACGCCGACCAGTTTCACGCGATTGGCGGCACCGAACTCGCATGCCAGCTTGGAGCGCTCAGCGTAGACCACCTGGAGGCCAGCGGGCCAGCCCAGATCGGGGCTCTGGCCGCCTCGGACACGGTGGCCACGATTCTGCCCGGCGTCACCCTGCACCTGGGGCTGCCGGCGGCGCCCGGCCGCGACCTGATCGACTCGGGCGCTGCGGTGGCTGTCGGCACCGATCTCAATCCCGGCTCCTCGCCGGTGTTCAGCACCCAGCTGGCCCTGGCGTTGGCCGTGCGGCTGTGTGGCCTGACCCCGCCCGAGGCGCTGTGTGCCTGTACCGTCAATGCTGCCCACGCCCTGGGCCTGCGGGACCGGGGAGCGCTCGCACCCGGACAGCGGGCCGATTTTCTGGCCTTGCACAGTCCGGACTGGCGGGACCTGGCCTACACCCTGGGGGCCAGCCCGGTCCGTGATGTGTGGCGGGCCGGGATACAGGCCTGAACTCTGCCGAGCTCTATTCGCAATTTTTTTAAGGAGTTTCTGACGTGATACTGGACACCACCCTTTCTCTGGAGCAGTTCATGGCGGTGGTCCGTCACCACGAGCCGGTCGAGCTGTCTGACGCGGCACGCGGCCGGATCATGCGCGCCCGCGCGGTCATCGAGCAAATCGTCGATGGCGATCAGGCCGTGTACGGCGTGAATACTGGTTTTGGCAAGTTCGCCTCGGTGCGCGTGGACCGCACCCAGCTGGCGCAGCTGCAGCACAATCTGATCGTCTCGCACGCCATTGGCGTCGGTGAGCCGCTGCCAGCCGAGGTCGTACGCGGCATGCTGCTGCTGCGCGCCCAGTCTCTGTCCCTGGGGCATTCGGGGGTGCGGCCCGAGGTCGTGGACCTGCTGCTGGCCCTGCTCAACGCCGGGGCACACCCGGTCATTCCGGTGCAGGGCAGCGTGGGCGCCTCCGGCGATCTGGCGCCGCTGGCACACCTTGCGCTGAGCCTGATCGGGCTGGGACAGATCGACCTCGGGGGTCAGGTCCGTCCGTCCGCCGAGGTTCTGAGTGAGCTTGGGTGGCAGCCGTTGCAGCTCCAGGCCAAGGAAGGCCTTGCCCTGATCAACGGCACGCAGCTGATGGGCAGCCTGCTGGCGCTGGCCCTGCACGACGCCTGGACTCTGCTGGGCACTGCCAACCTCGCGGCGGCCATGACGGTTGAGGCGCTGTCCGGCTCGCACCGGCCGTTCGGGGCGGAGGTCGTGGGCCTGCGGCCGCACCCGGGAGCGGTGCACACAGCTGAAGAACTGCGCCGTTTTCTGCGGAAGTCCCAGATCGCACCGAGCCACGCGACCTGCGGCAAGGTGCAGGATGCCTACAGCCTGCGCGCGGTGCCGCAGGTTCACGGCGCCACCCACGACGCCCTGAGCCAGGCGGCCCGGGTGCTGGCGGTCGAGTTCGCGTCCGTGACCGACAACCCACTGATCTTTCCGGAGACCGGTGAGGTCGTGTCGGGCGGCAATTTTCATGGGCAGCCGCTGGCGGTGACCGCCGACGCGCTGAAAGTAGCCGTTGCGGAACTGGCCAGTATCAGCGAGCGGCGCTGCGAGCAGCTGCTCAACCCCGCGCTGTCCGGTCTGCCGGGCTTCCTCGCGCCCGAGGGCGGCCTCAACAGCGGCTTCATGATCGCGCAGTACACCGCGGCGGCCCTGGTCAGCGAGAACAAGGTGCTCGCGCATCCGGCCAGTGTGGACAGCATTCCGACCAGCGCCAACCAGGAAGACCACGTCAGCATGGGCGCGCACGGTGCCCGGCAGCTCCGGCAGATTCTGGACCATGCCCAGACGGTGGTCAGCATCGAGCTGATGTGTGCGGCCCAGGCACTGGATTTTGCCCGGTTTCCCGCCGGTCTCGGGGTCCAGGCCGCCTATGAGCTCATCCGGTCAACCGTACCCACCATGCAGGTGGATCGCTATTTCCAGCCGGATCTGCTGAAGCTGCGTGAGCTGGTGATGTCCGGCGAACTGCTGCGCCTTGCTCGGGAAGCCTGATATGCCGGGGAGAATGCGACAGGATAAGGACAGTCCTACCGGCAGTTTCACCACTTCGGTCCCGCTTTCCTGGACACTGTTGGTGAGGTCCAGCCCCGGTTTTTTACTGTATACGGGGTAAAATTCCGCCGATCCCCACTCTCTGCCCGCAGGTCTTTAGGCAGTCCGGAGCGGGCGGCCAAGGAGCGCCCATGACCCTCGAAGAACTGATGAATGCCCCTGCTCCAGCCAGTCAGTGGGTACTGGACCGTGACTGCCAGGAAACCGGCCTGGACCCCGAAGATATCCGTGCGGAGATGCTGCGCCGCATCGGAGAGATGCGTGACAGCATTCAGCGTGGCCTGCAAAGCGAGGCCAGGAGCATCACCGGCATGGTGGGCTGGAATGCCAAAGGTCTGTGGGACGCGCCGGATGTGCTGAACGCCCCACTGATCCGCCGCGTGCAGGCCTACGCCATGGCCGTCAACGAAGAAAACGCCCGTATGGGACGCATCGTGGCCGCGCCCACGGCCGGGTCGGCCGGTACCATTCCAGGTGCACTGCTGGGCGTGGCCGATCACCTGGGCATTCCCGATGAGAAGCTCGTGGATCCCATGATCCTGGCGGCCGGGGTGGGGAAGGCCATCAGCAAACGCATGTTTATCAGTGGCGCTGCCGGGGGCTGTCAGGCAGAGATCGGCTCCAGCGCTGCCATGGCTGCCGCCGCTGTTACCGAGCTTCTGGGCGGTACGCCTCGCGCTGCCGTTCACGCCGCGTCCCTGGCCCTGATGAATACCATCGGACTGGTGTGCGACCCGGTAGGCGGCTACGTGGAAGTGCCCTGCGTCAGTCGCAACGCGTTCTATGCCGTGCACGCGGTGAGTGCGGCCCAGCTGGCTCTGGCACAACTCGAAAGCTTCATTCCGCCCGACGAAGTGCTGGGAGCCATGGCCTCGGTCGGACGCATGATGCCGGCAGCCCTGCGTGAAACGGCCGACGGCGGGCTGGCCCAGACCCCCACCGGGCTGGCCGTAACCGCCCGCATGGAAGGCAAGGACGACAGTGACCTGCCGGGTGGAATGGTCGAACTTCCGATGGCCTGAGGGAGCCGTCAGAACCGCTGGAGAACAATTCCGGCGGCTCTTGCCGTCGCTCCGGCAGCAGGAATTTCCTCGCTGATTTTAGCGTGTTCTCTGAGAAATCAGGTTCTTGTCTGGAACCCGGACAGTGACAGCCCGGGCAACGTGATTGGTGGCGCCGAAGTCATCATGCTCACTCAGGCCAGTGCACGTAGCCCCAGCGCCGCGCGCAGTTCGGCGTGCGAACGCAGCACCCGCGCCGCGCCGAGGTCCAGCAACTGCGCCTCGTCGTCTGGCAGGATGTGACTGCCAGCCAGCAGGGCCCAGACGGTGGCCCCGGCGGCCACGCCAGCCTGGGCACCCGGCACGCTGTCCTCGACCACCAGACAGCGCTGGGGTGCTGCGCCAAGCTGCGCAGCGGCATACACGTACAGGTCCGGCGCGGGCTTGCCACGGCCATTGACCAGGGAAGGGTCGTAGGCATGCGGCTCGACCAGCTCCGCGAGTCCACCGCCACGCAGCTTCATGTGCAGGCGCCCCTTCTCGCTGTTGCTGGCCACAGCGAAGGGAATCCCCGCCGCTCGCAGCGCACGCAGCGTGTCTGCGGCACCCGCAATCGCCGGAACATGCGAGAACGCACCGTTGAAGCGCTGGTCAAGCATGGGCAGAAAGTCTTCTGGCGCCTTCCAGCCGCGCTGCTGCTCCAGGGCCTGCATGACACCCTCAAAGCGCTGGCCTGAGGTCAGGCGGGTGATCTCGGCCGGGGTCAGGTCCAGGCCCCGCTCACTGAAAATGGCGGCCCACAGCTCTCCAATAATGGTCTCAGTGTCCACTAGCACGCCGTCGAGATCGAACAGCACGGCGCTGAACTGGTCCGGCATCAGGCGCTGCCCGTGTCGTTATCGGGCCCGTGTTCCCAGCCGGCCAGGATGTGAACGTGGGTATGGAAAATCACCTGACCGCCGCCCCTGCCGGCGTTCACCAGCAGGCGGTAATCGTCCGCGTGCTGCCGGGCGACCTTGACGGCGGTCAGCCACAGTTCGCCCATCTCCCGGGCATCGGTAATCTCATCTACCCGCGCAGAGACGCGTTTGGGAATCACCAGCAGGTGAACCGGGGCCTTGGGAGCGATGTCGCGGATGGCGATGTAGTGCTCGTCCTCGTACACGATATCGCTGGGAATTTCGCGGGCGATGATGCGCTCGAAAAGAGTGGGCTGCGCGGTCATGCCTTCACTGTAGCCTCCGGCGGGCCTGTTCTTAGCCGTTCCCTTAGATGCCCCGCTGACCCGTCGGGCTGGGCGGCACACTGCAGCTATGGGACTTCCGAAACGATTGCTGCTCGCCGCCGGCATCGGAGCGGTCGCTGCGCGCCGTGCCTTCAACACGCCCTATGACCTTCAGGGCCGCTCGGTGCTGATCACCGGCGGATCTCGTGGCCTGGGCCTGATGCTGGCCCGGGAACTGAGTGACCGGGGCGCGGCCATGACGCTCATGGCCCGGCACGCCGACGCCCTGGAGCGAGCCGCGGCCGATCTGCGCTCGCGTGGCGCCCGGGTCCACACGGTGGCGGGCGACGTGACGGTGCAGTCGGACGTGGACCGCGCCGTTCAGGAAGCCGTGAACGCCCATGGAGGGCTGGACGTGCTGGTCAGCAACGCCAGCATTATCCAGGTGGGTCCGCTAGCCAACCTGACCGACGATGACTTTCACGAGATCATGGAGATCAACGCTTTTGCCACCCTGCGCCTGACACGCGCCGCCCTGCCGCACCTGCGGACCCGCAGGGGGCGGATTCTGATCGTGGGCTCGGTGGGGAGCAAGGTCGCTGTGCCGCACCTGACCTCGTACTGCATGAGCAAGTTCGCAGTAGGCGGTCTGGCGCAGGCCCTGCGGGCTGAGTTGGCGCGCGAGGGTGTGATCGTCACGGCCGTCCATCCCAGCCTGATGCGCACGGGCAGCCCCCGCCACGCCCATGTCAAGGGCCAGCATGCGAAGGAATACGCCCTGTTTGCCACCCTGGATAACCTGCCGGTGCTGTCGCTGGACGCGCCCACTGCCGCGCGCCGAATGGTCGCTGCGCTGGTTCGTGGAGACGCAGAAGCCATGATTGGCGGTCCGGCGCTGATGCTGCGCTATGCCCAGGCTTTGGCCCCGCAACTCACCGCCGACATCCTGGCCCTGAGCAACCGTCTGCTGCCGGCACCGGCTCCTCATGACCATATGGTCCCCGGCGCACACGCCGAGTCGGACCTGACGCGGCACAATCCCATCAAGCGCCGCGCAGAGGCCGAATTCAACGAGCTGTGAGGCCTTCTTCCCTCCACCAGGTGTCATAGGGTGTCGCGGGGAGCTGGCGTTTGTGCCGGGTGTTGAGAAACATCCCTTCCAGCCGCCGGGCTGCTTCCTCACTGACCTCGCGGCCTTCCAGATAGGCATCAATCTGCTCATAGGTAACGCCCAGCGCGACTTCGTCAGGTAAGCCAGGGCGGTCGTCTTCCAGATCGGCGGTCGGTACCTTGCGCCAGGTCGATTCAGGGGCGCCCAGGTGCTGCAGCAGCGCCGCTCCCTGTCGCTTGGTCAGACCGGTCAGCGGCGTCAGGTCCACGCCGCCGTCTCCGTACTTGGTGAAAAAGCCGGTCACCGCCTCGGCGGCGTGGTCGGTCCCCACGACCAGCAGCCCCTCCTGACCGGCCACGGCATACTGCGCGACCATGCGTTCACGCGCCTTGATGTTGCCCCGTACAAAATCGCGCAGCTCAAAGCCAAGTGCAGCGTGGGCGGCGGAAGCACTTGCGTCAGCAGCCGGTTGAATATTCAGGGTGAGGGTGCGGTCCGGTCCGATAAAAGCCAGCGCCGCCTGAGCGTCGGCCTCATCCGCCTGCAGGCCATAGGGCAGGCGCATGGCCACGAACGTCACCTCACGGCCCCGAGTCCGTAAGCGCTCGGCGGCCAGCTGGCAGAGCCGCCCGGCCAGGGTGCTGTCCTGGCCCCCACTGATGCCCAGCACGAAACCCCGGGCCGGGGTGCTGCTGAGGTAGTCGCACAGGAAGGTGACGCGGCATTCGATTTCGCCTTCGGGGTCGATGGCACTCTGCACGTGCAATTCGCGCTGAATTCGTTCACGCAGGCCTGCTGTCATGTCCCGGAGTATTCCATGTGCTCTGCACTCAGGAGCACGGGGTCAGGTGCGCTAGCCTCGGCGGAGCATGACAGCGCACCTGACCCCGGCGGCCTTGCGGGCAGCGGCCTTTTCTACCTTCGGACTCCGTGGAACGCTGCAGGGCGCGCTTGACCGGATGGGCTTCGTGCAGGCCGACCCGATCCGTGCTCCCGCCCGCGCCCAGGACCTCACCTTGATGCAGCGGGTGCGCGGCTACCGTGCCGGAGACCTGGAACAGCTCTATCCACAGCTGAACGCCGAGGAGGACATGCTGCCCAACTACGGCTTCGTGCCGAGGCAGGTGCAGGCCCTGCTGCATCCACGTGAGCCAACCCAGAGCCGGGTAGAACGTCAGTACCCGGAACTGCTTGCGCAGGTGCGCGCGCTGCTGCGTGAACGCGGCGAGCTGCATCCGCGTGAGGTCTCGGCGGCCCTGGGGTCCAGCCGGGTCATGAATGCCTGGGGAGGACAGTCCAGTGCCACCACCCGGGCCCTGGAAGCCCTGCATTACCAGGGAGGGGCCCGTGTGACCCGCCGCGCCGGCGGCGTTCGCCTGTACGCTCCTGCTCCGCACCTCCAGGCGCTGCGTGAAGTTCCCTGGCCGGAGGAGCAACGGCTGCGGGGCGCTGTTCATCTTCTGGCCCGCCTCTACGGTCCTTTGCCGGAAGCCAGCCTGGGTTATCTGATCAGCCTGTCCCGGTTCGGCTTCCCACACCTGCACAGCACGTTGCGTGCGGTCAGCAGGCAAATCGTGCGTGAGGAGCTGCATATGGCCGTTGTGGATGGCCTGCGCTACGTCTGGTTGCCCGAACAGCAGCTGGAAGGCGCCAGTGCGCCACGAGGTGTTCGCATCGTGGGACCTTTCGATCCACTCGTCTGGGACCGTCGCCGCTTCACGCACCTGCACGGGTGGACCTACCGCTTCGAGGCCTACACGCCCCCGGCGAAACGCAGCATGGGCTACTACGCCCTGCCGGTGTTCCAGGCTGAACGGGCTGTCGGCTGGGCCAACCTGCGCGTGGAGGCCGGTGGGCTACAAGCTGATTTCGGATTCGTACCGGGTGTGCGCCAGACTGCAGCGCTGCGCCGTGGGCTGGAGGCAGAGCTCGGCCGCTATGAGATTTTCCTGGGCCTGGGCGGGTAAACGCTCAGCTCTGTTCCACCCAGGCCTGGGCCACGTTGGACAGCGCCTCCTGGACCCCGCTGCCTGAAGACTGCCGCGCCTGCCGTGCCGTGGACAGCAGGTTCAGCGCCGTACCGGCCCGCTCCTGGGCTGCCAGGGCAGCAGGGGAAAGGACAAGGCCCTGATCTGCCAGGGTTTCCTGGTAGGTCGCTCTGAGTGCGGGACCAAGCCGCAGGCGTTCCACAGCGCTGAGGCGCACACTCAGCAGATGTGCCAAGTCCTCGCCAGGAAGCGAGGTGTGGACCTGCCCGTAATCAATCAGCACCGGGTGGCGGTCCGGCACACGCCACAGCACCTGTCCGGAGTGAATGTCACCGTGCACCAGCGTGATTTGGGGCGCTGCCTCCAGCAGGGCAGGCAGGGCCTCGGCAGTCGCCTGCACGGTCACCCATGCCGGATGATGAGGTGGAAAGTCCGAAGCGATGCGCCCCGCCTGGGCCAGCACATCCTGAGGGGTCCAGGCCCACCGCCCGGTCAGCAGTCCAGACCCTGGTCCGGCCCAGAAGGCATGAAGGCGGGCGAGCAGCCGCACGATTTCGTGCAGCGCGTCTTCCCGCTGCTCATCCGTGCTCAACGCTCCCCACCCTGTGGTCTGGTCCGTGAGATCGGGGGTCAGCAGGTGTGCGCGCAGTCGCGCACGGTCAAGCGCACCATGCAGCAGTGGCGCGTGGTCCACCGGCATCGCTGGTGCGAGGTCTCGCAGAAACCTGACCTCACGTTCCAGCCGGCGGTAGGCATTCCGGTCCCTCCAGCCGGCGGGCAGATATTTCAGAAACAGCGGCCCCTCGGCCGTGGCGTAGCGCGCGAAAGCGGCTCCTTCACCTGTCCAGGTTTCCACGAGCCGGCGCCGGCCGGGGAAAGCTGCACGCAATACCGGAGGCCACAGACGGGCCGCGCCTGCGGGACCGGTACCGTGTACCAGCGTCCAGGCGTCGTGCAGCGCGGCCAGCGGTGGATCCAGGATCAAGCGATCAGCGACACCAGGCCCAGCACCCCGGCTCCGGCCAGCCCGGCCATGACCAGAAAGGCGCCCAGGCATCCGCCAGAGCGGCGCCGTTTCACCTGACGGTAGTGGCCGCCCTGGGCATAGTGGCCGCGCCGCCCGCTGCTGTGGCTGTGGCCCATCAGGCCGCCGACCATCCCGCGGCGGTGGCCGCTGGAGCGTGAATGGGCGAAAAAGCCTCCGCGACCACGACCGCTGCGGCTGAACGAGAATCCTCCTCCAGAAAATCCACTCATGCCTCAGGGTACGCCCTGAAGGCCCAAGAAGTTGCGGCAAGATTGATCGGGAACTCGGGCAGTGAAGGATGCGTCAGCTACTCACGTCACTCATGGGCGTATGATGCGCGCAGCATGAGTGAACGCAAGTATTTCGGCACCGATGGGGTGCGGGCCGTGGCCGGAGAATTTCCCCTGACATCCGCCTGGGTCATGAGCCTGGGTGCCGCTGCCGGTGAGGTGTTGCGCCGCGTCAATCCGCAGGCCCGCGTCGTGATTGGCAAGGACACCCGCCAGAGCGGTGACATGCTCGAAGCCGCGCTCGCTGCCGGCCTGACCAGCCGGGGCGTCACCGTGATTCACGTCGGAGTGTTGCCTACCCCCGGCGTCAGTTACCTGACCCGGCACCTGAAAGCGGATGCCGGGGTTGTCATCAGCGCCTCCCACAACCCCTACGAGGACAACGGCATCAAGTTCTTCGGGGCAGATGGCCAGAAGCTCAGTGACGCCACCGAGCATCAGATCGAGGCCGCCATCGATGAGGTTCCTGGCTTCGAGCCGCTGACGGGAACGGCGATGGGCAGCGTGACCAACTACACCGAGGCTGAGCGCCTGTACACCGACTTCCTGAAAAGCCACGCTCCGGACCTGCGCGGCCTGAAAATCGCACTGGACTGTGCCAACGGCGCGGCCTACCGGGTCGCGCCCAAGGTGTTCCAGGCCGCAGGGGCTGACGTCTTTGCGGTCTACACCACGCCCGACGGGCGCAACATCAACCGGGGCTGCGGCAGCACCCATATGGACCATCTGCGCCAGATCGTACGCGAGGGCGAGTATGACCTCGGGGTGGCTTTCGATGGTGACGCCGACCGCGCGCTGTTCGTGGATTCACGTGGTCAGGTAGTGCATGGGGACCATATGCTGCTGCTCAACGCCCGTGCCCGTGGCGAGCAGGCGGTGGTGGCCACGATCATGACGAACATGGCCCTGGAGGCCAAGCTGCAGGACGCCGGAATACCGCTGGAGCGCACTGCGGTCGGCGACCGCTACGTGCACGAGCGCCTGCACGAGAAAGGGCTGAGTCTGGGCGGCGAGCAGAGCGGCCACGTGCTTTTCCTGGACATCTCGCCGACCGGTGACGGCGTGCTGACTGCGCTGCTCACGCTGGCCAGCATGAAGAAGCTGGGCACCACGCTCGACGCCCTGCACGACGACCTTGTGATGTACCCCCAGACCCTGGTCAACGTGCGTGTGCAGGACAAGAAGGCCATCGCCATGGACGATCAGGTCCAGCAGGCGGTGCAGCAGGCTCAGGAGCGCCTCTCGGGGAGAGGACGCGTCAACCTGCGCCCCAGCGGCACAGAAAACCTGATCCGCGTCATGGTCGAGGGCCAGGACGCCACCGAGATCCACGAGGTGGCCCGCGTCCTGGCCAGCGTGGTCGAGGCGCGCGGTCAGGCCTGAGCCGCGGCTACATCGCTTCGTTCCGGGACAGGGTACTTCCTGTCCCGGTTGCGTTCTGTTCTCAGAAGAATGCGGCGGCCCGGTAGAATGCCCGGTATGACCACGTCCCCCATCCCCGACACGCTGGTGCTGATTGACGGTCACGCGCTGGCGTTCCGTTCGTACTTTGCGCTGCCGCCCCTGACCAACAGCCGGGGCGAGGCGACGAACGCGATTCTGGGGTTCCTGCGCATGACCCTGCGTCTGGCCAGGCAGCGCACCAATCAGGTGATCGTGGTGTTCGACCCGCCGGTCAAGACCTTCCGACACGAACAGTTCGACGGCTACAAGTCCGGCCGCGCCGAGACCCCGGCGGACCTGCCGGGGCAGATCAACCGCATCCGGGCGCTGGTCGACGCCCTGGGTTTTCCCCGGCTGGAGGAACCTGGATACGAGGCGGACGATGTGATCGCCTCCCTGACCCGCAAGGCCGAGGGCAGCGGCATGCAGGTGCGCATCGTGACCAGTGACCGCGACGCCTACCAGCTGCTTGACGATCACGTCAAGGTGATTGCCAACGACTTTTCTCTGATCGGACCGGATCAGGTGCTCGAAAAGTATGGGGTCACCGTACGTCAGTGGGTGGACTACCGCGCGCTGACCGGTGATGCCAGTGACAACATTCCCGGCGCCAAAGGCATCGGACCCAAGACGGCGGCCAAGCTGCTCCAGGAATACGGCAGCCTGACAGGCATCTACGAGGCCGCCAGGGCCGGCACCCTGAAGCCCGACGGAACCCGTCAGAAACTGCTGGAGTCCGAACAAGCGGTTAAATTCAGCCACGAGCTGTCGTGCATGGTCACGAACCTGCCGCTGGAGGTGGATTTCGGTGTGGGCCGCCTCCCGGGTGACCCGGCCCGCCTCGACGAACTGCTGACCGAGCTGGAATTGCACTCGGTGAGGCGCGACATACTGGCCCTCAACTCGGCTTCCGGCGCCGATCTGAAGGTTCCGGACAGCATCCACGACGCAGAAGCTGTCGCGCGCCCCGAACCCGCCGGCCCGCTGGAAACTCCGGTCGAGGCTCCGTGGCGCACCCCAGCGGCAGGCGTGGTCTGGGGGTACGTGCTGTCGCGTGAAGATGACCTGACCGCTGACCTGACCGCCGCCGCGACGTTTGAGACCACAGAGGCCGAGGGGGCAGGTGTGGTACGCGTGGCGCCGGTCCTGAAGCAGGATCAACGTCAGACCGGTTCAGGTGCGGCGCAAGAGTCGCTGTTTGACGGCATGCTGGCCCCCGAAGGTGCCGCGCCTCCCACCAAGGCGCAGCTCAAGGCCCAGGAAAAGGCCCGGCGCGAGGCGGAAAAGGCCGCCGCGAAGCTGGCCGCAAGGTATCCCGACACCGTCAGCGAGGCCGAATTCATCGGGCAGCGGGCGGTCACGGCCGCCGGGGCCAAGGCGCTCGCTGCTCACCTCAGCGTTCGGGGAACCGCGGTGGATCCGGGGGACGACCCGCTGCTGCACGCCTACCTGCTCGACCCCGCGAACACCACCATGGCCACGGTCACGCCCCGGTATCTGGGGATGCCCTGGCCTGCGGACGCTGCCGGTCGGGCGACGGTTGCGGCGCGGCTGCTCCGGGACCTGCCTCCTCAGCTTGACGAGGCGCGCACGAAGCTCTATTCCGAAATGGAAAAGCCGCTCGCGGCGGTCCTAACCCGGATGGAAGTGCGGGGCGTGCGCCTGGACAGCGAGTATATCCAGGGCCTGGCAGGCGCCGCTGCTGCCCGCCTGGCGGCGCTGGAAGCCGAGATCTACCAGCACGTGGGGCATGAATTCAGCGTGCGCAGCCCATCTCAGCTCGAAACGGTGCTGTACGACGAACTCGGGCTGGCCAGTGGTCGCAAGACCAAGCTGACCGGTAAGCGGTCCACGGCCGTAGCGGCCCTCGAGCCTCTGCGTGATGAGCACCCGGTCATTCCACTGATTCTGGAATTCCGCGAGCTGGATAAACTGCGAGGCACCTACCTTGACCCTCTGCCCAGTCTGGTCAATCCGCGCACCGGACGGCTGCATACCACCTTCGCACAGACGGCCGTGGCCACTGGACGCCTGAGCAGCCTCAACCCCAACCTGCAGAACATCCCGATCCGAAGCGATATCGGCCGCGAGATCCGCAAGGGCTTTATCGCTGACCGGGGGTACTGCCTGATCAGTGCCGACTACTCGCAGATCGAGCTCAGACTGCTGGCCCATATCGCCGACGATCCCCTGATGCAGCAGGCCTTCCGTGAGGGCGCGGACATTCACCGCCGCACGGCCGCGCAGGTCCTGGGGCTGGAGGAACACAGCATTACCTCCAATCAGCGCCGCGCAGCGAAAACGGTCAACTTCGGCGTGCTGTACGGCATGAGTGCCCACCGCCTCAGCAATGAGCTCGGCATCCCATACGCCGAAGCTGCCGGCTTTATCGAGACGTATTTCAGTACCTACCCCGGCATTCGCGGCTATATCGACCGGACGCTGGAATTCGGGCGCACCCAGGGCTACGTCGAAACGCTGTATGGCCGGAGGCGCTACGTTCCGGAACTGGCGGCGACCAACCGGAATGTCCGCGAGGCTGGCGAGCGGCTGGCCTACAACATGCCCATCCAGGGCACGGCCGCGGACATCATCAAGCACGCCATGATCCGACTGGACCGCGAACTGGAGGCGCTGGGTGGGCGATTGCTGCTGCAGGTCCACGACGAACTGCTGATTGAGGCCCCCGAACACCGCGCCGAGGACGTGGCCCGGGT
Source organism: Deinococcus malanensis (assembly GCF_014647655.1). Taxonomy (NCBI): domain Bacteria; kingdom Thermotogati; phylum Deinococcota; class Deinococci; order Deinococcales; family Deinococcaceae; genus Deinococcus; species Deinococcus malanensis. Next base: position 210,884 of record NZ_BMPP01000002.1, on the reverse strand, counting down.
GACCCGCGAGGTCATGGAGGGCGCCGCGAAGCTCAGCGTGCCGCTGGCGGTAGAGGTGGGCGTGGGGCCCAACTGGTTCGACACGAAATAACACCCAGAACAGGACCAGGAAATCAGACGCGGCCGGGGCTCCATACAGCAGCCGGCCGCGCTTAGCTGGCTGTCTCAGACCTTGACGAACTCAGCGACATCCATCACGAACATCACGGCGCCTCCCACCGGAACCTCGACCGGGTCGCTGGCCAGCCCTTCATGCTGTTCGCCCATCGGTACGCTGGGGGCCACCAGCCGGGTGCGGGAGCGGCAGGTCTGCTGAACCCGGCGTTTGAGTTCGCCCAGGCGTTCTTCGGTCACCCCGATCATCAGGGTGGTGTTGCCCTCACGCAGGAACCCGCCGGTGCTGGCGAGCTTGGTGACCTCAAAGGCGTTTTCGGACAGGACACGCACCAGGGCGGTGGCGTCGGCGTCTTGAATCACGGCCAGCACAAGCTTCATGCCCCAGAGCATACCAGAGCGGTAGAAAGTGTCACAGGCTTCATTCCTTCTGGGCAAGGCAGAATATCCAGCCGCACTGTAGTCCGGGTAGGTTTTGGAAGCGCTACAATTCTGGATATATGAAAAAACTGGCGACCCTTCTGACGGTCGTGCTGGCAGCTTCGGCTGCGGCGCAAACCTCTTTGCCCGCCAATGTGGCCCGGGTGCATTACCAGCGCGCCGACAACGCGTATGCCGGTTGGGGACTGCATGCCTGGGAGGACACGGCGGTGACTGTCGATTGGGCCAAGCCTCTTGCGCCGGTCGGCCAGGACGACTGGGGTGCCTATTTCGATATCCCACTGAAAGCCGGGGCCCAGAAAGTCGGGTTCATCGTCCACAAGGGTGACCAGAAAGACCATAACGTGGACCTCTGGATCGACGTGACCAAGGGCCGCGAACTGTTTGTCAAATCCGGCAGCACGCTGGTCGCCTATGCCAAGGGCGCGCCACTGAACGTGGACGCTTCCAAGACGCCGGTGGCTCAGGCGGCGCCAGCGAAGGCAGCGGCCACGGCTCCGGCCCAGGGAGTGCCCCAGGGCGTCTTGCGGGTGCGCTACCTGCGCCCGGACGGCAAGTACGAGGGCTGGGGACTGCATGCCTGGGAAGACACCACCGCCACCGTCGAATGGACCAAACCCCTGGTGCCGACCGGCGTGGACGCTGGCGGCGCGTACTGGGACGTGCCTCTCAAGGCCGGCGCCGCCAGGGTGGGCTTTATTGTGCACAAGGGCGACGAAAAGGACCCCGGTGCTGATATGTTCGCCGACCTGACCAAGGGCCGCGAGGTACTGGTGACCAGTGGCAAGGCCGACTTTGCCTATGTCAGCGCCGACCCGCCTGTACCGGCCGGCATGACCCGCATCAACTACTACCGTCCCGACGGCAAATACGAGGGCTGGGGACTGCACGCCTGGGAAGACACCACCGCCACCGTCGAATGGACCAAGCCCCTCAACCAGACTGGCCGCAGCAGCTTTGGAGTGTACTGGGACGTGCCAATGAAAACCGACTGGAAGAAGCTGGGATTCATTATCCACAAGGGCGACGAGAAGGACCCGGGTCCAGACCTGTTCCTCAACCGCGAACAGGGGCAGCAGGCCTGGATTGTCAGCGGTCAGCCGACGCTTCACACCACCCGCCCGGATACCACCGTTCGCCGTGTGGGTGACCTGATGCGCCAGCAGGCGATCATGCTGTCACGCGACCTGATTGCCGTGAAGCCTGAGCTGGTGCAGCCCGGGGCCCTGCTGACCTTGCATGCCGCCCCGAATGCCGGACTGAGCCTCACTCCGGCCGGCATCCAGGGGGGCAGCACCCTGACTCTGGAGGAGGTGCCTGGAGGGCTCACCGCTGCACAGCGCACCCGCACGCCACATCTGGCGAATTACAAGCTGCTGCAGGTGCGGGCTGAGGACCGCGCCCGGCTGCCCGAGGCGCTGCGTGGTCAGCTCGCCGTGTCCTCGGTGATGCCGGACGGCATCGTGCTGGACGCCACCAGCGTGCAGACGGCGCGGGCGCTGGATGACCTTTACGCCTATAATGGGCCGCTGGGCGTGACCTGGCAGGGCGGGAAGCCCACGGTTCACCTCTGGGCTCCCACCGCTCAGAACGTGGCCCTGCGCGTCTCGAAGGCCGACGGCACGGGTGAGCGCACGGTGCCCATGACACGCAGCGCCCAGGGCGTCTGGACCGCCACCGGAGACGCGGGCTGGAAAGGCATGGGCTACCGCTTCGAGGTCAAGGTGTTTGCCCCGAGTACCGGGAAGGTCGAGACGAATCTGGTCACCGACCCTTATTCCGTGGGCCTGAGCCTCAACAGCACCCGCAGCCTGTTCGTGGATCTCAGCGACGCGGCGCATACGCCGGCCGGGTGGGCCGCGCTGCGCAAACCTGCGCTGCGTTCGGTTTCCGACCTCAGCTTCTACGAACTGCACCTGCGTGACTTCAGCGCGGCCGATGCCAGTGTTCCGGCGGCCCAGCGCGGCACCTACCTGGCCTTCACGCAGGCCGGCAGCAACGGCATGAAGCACCTCAAGTCCCTGGCCGATGCGGGGCTCAAGGCCGTGCATCTACTGCCCACCTTCGATATCGCCACCATTAACGAGGACAAGGGACAGTGGAAGTTCACCCCGGACCTCAGCCGGCTGGCGCCCAATAGCGAGGAGCAGCAGAAGACTATCACGTCCATAAAGGACGCCGACCCCTACAACTGGGGCTACGACCCCTACCACTTCATGGTGCCGGAAGGCAGCTACGCCGTTCGCCCGGACCAGCGCATCCTGGAGTACCGCCAGATGGTCATGGCACTTAACAACGCCGGGCTGCGGGTGGTGCAGGACGTGGTATTCAACCACACCAACGCCAGCGGGCAGGCCGAGCGCAGCGTGCTCGACCGGATCGTGCCGGGGTACTACCACCGCCTCAACGCGGACGGCGCCGTGGAGACCTCCACCTGCTGCGCCAACACCGCCACCGAGCACACCATGATGCGCAGGCTCATGGTCGACACGCTGGTTCTGATGGCCCGCGCCTACAAGGTCGACGGCTTCCGCTTTGACCTGATGGGCCACCACATGCTCGCGGACATGCAGGCCGCCCGACAGGCCCTGGACGCCCTGACCGTGCAGAAAGACGGCGTGGACGGCCGGCAGATCTACCTGTACGGTGAGGGCTGGGATTTTGGGGAAGTGGAGAAGAACCGACGCGGCGTCAATGCCACGCAGCTCAACGTGTACGGTCAGGGCATCGGCACCTTCAACGACCGTATCCGCGACGCCATCCGGGGCGGCAACCCCTTCGGCGGCCTGCGTGACCAGGGCTTCGCGACCGGGCTGTTCACCCTGCCCAACGGCCTGCCCCAGAACACCAACCGTGACGCGGCCCTGCGGCTGGCCGATCATATCCGCGTGGGCCTCAGCGGCAACCTGCGCGACTACCGCTTCACGAATGCCTCCGGCCAGACCATCAAGGGTGCGGACCTGGCCTACGGTGCCGCGCCGGTCGGGTACGCCTCCTCACCGCGCGAGACCATCAACTACGCCAGCGCGCACGACAACCAGACACTCTGGGATGCCGTGCTGCTCAAGGCTCCCGCTGCTGCCAACAGCGCCCAGCGTGTGCGCATGCAGAACCTGGCCCACAGCCTGATTCTGCTGGGCCAGGGTCTGCCCTTCAGCTACGCGGGCGACGAGATCCTGCGCAGCAAATCCTTCGACACCGACAGCTACAACAGTGGCGACTGGTTTAACACGCTGGATTTCACCCGCCAGACCAACGGCTTTGGCAAGGGCCTGCCGCCCGCCGAGAAGAACGCTGCGAACTGGGACCTGTACCGCCCATTGCTCGCCAACGCAGCTCTGAAGGTCACCCCAGCCGACATCACCCGGGCAGCAGACCACTACCGCGAGATGCTGCGCGTGCGTTACTCCTCCACGCTGTTTCGCATGGCGACCACCCAGGAGGTTCAGCAGAACCTGACCTTCCTGAACGTCGGTCCGCAGCAGACGCCGGGCCTGATCGTCATGAAGCTCAGCGGCGCCGTGTCGGCGACCAATCCCTACCCACACGTCGTGGTGGTCTTCAACGCCAGTGGGAAGGCCGTGACCTACACGGACGCGAAGCTCACCGGCCTGAATCTGCGCCTGCATCCGGTACTGGCGGCCAGCACGGACGCGACCGTCAAGAGCAGTCAGTCCTCAGGCAACAGTGTGACGGTGCCAGCGCTGACCACGGCAGTGTTTGTAGGACGCTAAACCCAGCAGAGAACCAGCCCGCCCGGTTGATTGGGCGGGCTGGTTCTCTATCTAGGCTATCCGAAAGGACCGCTCAGGCAACCTGTTTTTTCTTGGTGGCCTTCTCGGGAGCGCTCTGCTCCTGACCCAGCGCCTGGGTTTCCTTCAGGCGGAAAATCACCAGGCTGCCCACGAAGGTGCAGGTGATCATTCCGTGCGCGTTGAGCAGGCTCAGCGCGGTCATGATGTCCTCGCGGCTCATGCGCAGCTGCTCACTCATGTACAGCGCGCTGTCGGCACGGCCTTCCAGGTAGTCACGAATCCGCTTGGCATCAGCCGTCAGCGGGGTGGCGGGCACGTCGGCCAGACCAGGGTCAGCCAGACCATAGACCGCGCGCGTGCCGGTTCCCGGCAGGCGGCGTACACGGCCCTGGTCCAGCAGGCTGGCCAGTGCGGCGCGCAGGTGCGACAGGGCCAGACCAGTCGTCTTGGCCAGTTCGGTCTCAACCCATTCGGGTTTGCTTTCCAGCGCCTTGAGAACCAGTTTCTCATTGGCGCGACGGGTTTCTTGCAGGTCTTCCAGGGTAGGGGGGTTAAACATGAAAGCCTCCGGGGGACTACAGACCAGGCCACTGGAACTCGGCCCGGACGCAGAAAAAGGGGAAAAGAGAAGCGGGGACGCCGCGGGCTCCGGGAGTGGGGCCCGTGTGTGCAACTTTCCTATTATATTCAGGTTTTTTCTCATTTTGCATGAGGCGACGACAAGGACCGTCATCCAGATGCTCATGTAGTCGCCACATCCTGCGTCACCTTACTGAAACCTTCAGGGTGTCTGGCACGTAAAGGAAGAGGACGCAGATTACGATTTGTCTTCGCGCAAGGAGCCTCATGCTGGATATTCAGGACGTTACCAAGACCTACGGAAAGTTCACGGCCCTCAAGGAGGTGTCGTTCTCGGCCGGCGAAGGCGAGGTGTTTGGCCTGCTGGGTCCCAACGGGGCCGGAAAAACCACGCTGTTACGTATCCTCGCAACTCTTCTGAGCCCGACCTCAGGGCATGTCTGGGTGGGGGAGCACGATGTGGCCCGGCAGCCCGAAGCGGTCCGGCGCATGATCGGGGTGGTCAACGGGGGGATGGGCCTGCCTGCCCGGCTCACCGGCCGGGAGGTGCTACGCTCGTTTGCGGGACTGTACGGGCTGAACGGGAACACTGCCGAGGCGCGCATTGCCCAGCTGGACGACCAGCTGGAGTTGGGCCGCACGCTGGATGTGCGCGCCGGCGAGTACAGCACCGGCATGAAGCAGAAAGTGGTGATTGCCCGCGCGGTGATTCACGACCCGACGGTCCTGATTCTGGACGAGGCGGCCAGCGGACTGGATATCTTCGCCAGACGCACCCTGCTCGACTTCGTGCACGCCACACGGGCCCCCGGCCGGCTCACGCTGTATTCCACCCACGTCATGAGCGAGGCCGAGGAGGTGTGCGACCGGGTGGCCATCCTGCACCAGGGTCAGCTGCTGACGCTTGGAACCATTTCCGAGATTCTGGCCCGCACGGGCCAGAACAACCTGGAGCAGGCCTTTTTCACGCTGGTCAGGAGGGAGGATGCCTGTGCGGTCTGAGGCCCTGCGCTGGCCGATGGTCTGGCGGATTGCCCTGCGTGACCTGCTGTCCACCCTGCGCGACCGACGCACGTTGAACGCGACCATCCTGATGCCCCTGATCCTGATCCCGCTGTTCACCCTGGGGCTGCCCCTGATGCTGGGCAGTTTCATCGGCGGTCAGCAGCAGGAGCGGCAGAAGGTCGGGGTGGTCGGCGTCTTGCCACCGGGCCTGCGGGCCGAACTGGTGCGCGATGAGAAAGCTCCCGACGGTCAGGTAGTGCGTGCGGGCGTGACCCTGGTGCCGGTCAAGAACGCCCGACTGGCCGTGCAGGATGGCGATGTCGAGGCTGCCCTGCGTGCTCCGGCACCCCTGCCAACCCGGGCTGGAGAAAGCAGCGGTACGCTGGAGGTGTATGCCAAGCTGGGCAGCATCCGCGCACAGTCCGGCGCCCTAATCAAGGTGACTCAGGTGGTTGACCGGTACAACCGTCGGCTGACGCTGGAGCGCTTAAAGCCTCTGGGCCTGAGCGAGCAGGCCCTGACACCGGTCACGGTGCGGCCGGTAGACGCCAGTCTTGAGCAGGCACAGCGCAGTGGGCAACTGGCCTTTCTGGTGCCCATGCTGATGCTTCAGTTCATCCTGGCTGGGGCCATGGCGACTGCTGTAGATGCCACCGCCGGTGAAAAGGAAAGAGGCACCCTCGAAAGCCTGCTGGTGGCTCCGGTCCGCCGCTCCGAGGTGGTGGCGGGCAAGCTGCTGGCCACGACGATCACCGCGCTGACCAGTGCGTGCTTCAGTGTGGTGGGCTTTTTGCTGAGCGGTCTGGCGGTGCGGGCTTTTACCGGTCGTCAGGAAGGTGCAGGCGCTGAGATTGCACAGTCCATGGGGGGTCAGCTGTCCCTGACGCTGGGCTCCGCCGTGGCGCTGCTGGGAGTCGGCATCAGCGCCGCGCTCCTGATCAGTGCTGCCCTTATCGCCATCGGGATCTACGCCCGCAGCTTCAAAGAGGCGCAGACCTACATCGCTCCCCTGAGCATGGCGATCGTGATTCCCGCCGTCATGCTGCAGTTCAGCGAATTTCTGGACCTGCAAAGCGGGCTGTATGCCCTCCCGCTGTTTGGAGGCATGCTGGCCATCCTGGATACCGTTCGGGGGGCAGTCACAGCTCCGCACGTCCTGCTGGCCATGCTGGCCAACCTGCTGGGCGCCCTGATCCTGAGTGTGCTGGCGCTGCGCAGCTTTAACCGGGAAGAGGTCATTTTCCGCAACTGATCGGGGCTCCTGGCTGGCGCGCGGACCAGCGCACCATGGGGCGGACAGGAAAGGAGTCCGCGCTGGACGTAGAGCCCACTCATGGGCGTGTTGCCGTGGAGCCACCGAGATACTCCCGGCCTTTATGACAGTTCGGGTGAGGGTGGGGGCGCCGGTGTAGGTTTCCCCACCCTCTAGGCCCATTGTCTGCTCTTTGAGCCTGCTACCTTCAGCTGAGATGCGGCTGGCGATCATTGCAGACATTCATGGCAACGCCGACGCCCTGGGCGCCGTGCTGGCTGATCTCCGGCAGCACGGCGCTGACCGCCTGATCGTGAATGGCGATGTGGTCAACCGTGGACCGGATTCGGTCGAGGTCATGGAAACTCTCCTGGGGCAGCCGGGCGTGTCCTTCAGTCTGGGCAACCACGACGACCTCTTGCGCCTGTGGGAGCAGCGCAGCGAGACGCTGCCTTCAGACTGGTTCGCCGATCCCTTCTGGGGAGCCACCGACTGGAGTGCCCGTCAGCTGGACCGTGCAGGCTTGCTGCACGTGCCAGCAGACTGGCCGATGGCCCTGACCGTGTCTCACCCTGAGCTGCCCGACGTGCGGATCGCCCACGGCACGGCCGACCATTACCGCGAAAGCCTCAGTGAGAAGACCCCGGTGGACCGCGTTCAGGCTCTGCGGTCACAGGGGAAAAACGAAGCCGCAGTGCTGGTGGGTTCTCATATTCACCGCCCGGCGCAGGCTACGATCGACGGCACTCTGGTGCTGAACACCGGTGCGGTGGGCGCGCCGGCCAACCGTGACCCCCGCGCGCAGTACCTGCTGCTGAGCGTCACAGCGCAGGGCTGGGTGCCGGAGCTCAGAGCGGTGCCGTATGACCGCCAGGGGGTGCTGCGCCGGTTTGAGACCAGCGGCCTGCTGCGCACTGGACTCAGCGCACAGATTTTCCGGGACGAGGTGATTACCGCCCGCAGTCTGTACACCCCGTTCTGGCAGTGGACCGAGGAGGGTGACCTGCCGCGTACGCCATCGACCTGGGCCACGTTTTTGCAACTTTTTCAGTGAGCAGGCACAGCAAATGGTGCCCAGGCGCGCAATGCGTCTGGGCACCATTTGCTTTAGGGTTTAGCGGGGCATCAACACGGTGTCGATGCTGTAGATCGGGCCGTTGCTGGTTTCGATGGCACCAGTCATCAGCAGCGTGGCGTCGCCGATCCGGGTCACCGCGGGGGTTCCTCCGCGCTGGACCGTCAGGGTCGCGCCTCCGGAGGTCCTGAGCTCAGTGACGGTGCCCATGGCCGTGCCGGTCACGCGGCTGGGGATGATGTGGCCCATCAGCACCTGACGCAGGCGGGTGGGGTTGGCCCGCAGCGCCGTCAGGTCAGCAGCAGGAATACGGCCGAACGCCTCGTTGGTGGGTGCCAGGATGGTGTAGTCACCGCTGCTCAGCATCTGCTCGAGGCCGGCGGCACGCAGCAGGTCAACCAGGGTGGTGTACAGCGGGTTGGCCACCAGGCTCGCGAAAATGGGCTGGGTGCTGGTGGTGAAGGTGATGGTCGACGTGGTGGCCGTGGTCGTCGCAGGCGCCGTGGCCGTGGTGGCGGGGGCAGCTGGAGTGGTAGTAGTGGTCGTCGTCGCGGTGGTCGTGGTGGCCGTGGTCGCCTCGCCAGCCGGTGCCGTGGGGATAACCAGGCCCTGGGGCAGGAACACGCGGTTAACCACGTAGATGGTGCCGTTGCTGGCGGTCAGAGGCTGACCGCTGACGCCCTGAGCGGGGGTCAGGGTGGCGCCCTGCACGGTGGTCAGTGCCTGGTTGCCGGAGAGCTGCTCAGCGGTCACGCGGCCCTGGACCACGTGGTACTGCAGCACCAGGCGCAGGGTTTCGGGGTTGCTGGCGATCAGGGCCAGCTGATCCTGATCCAGAGCCTCAAACGCTTCGTTGGTCGGAGCGAAGATGGTGAACTCACCACTGGTCAGCATCTCGGTCAGTTCAGCGTCGCTGAGCAGGTCGCGCAGAGTGCTGAAGCGGTCGTCAGAGACGATCACGTCATACAGGGTGTCACCGGCCACGGCCGTTTCAGTGGTTTCGGTCGTTTCCGTGGTGGTTTCCGTCGTGGCGGTCTCGGTGGTCGTGGTTTCCGTCGTGGCGGTCTCGGTGGTCGTGGTGGCCGTCGTGGCCGTTCCGGTGGTGCTGACGGTTGCGCCACTCAGAGGCGTGGCGGGAATCTTGGTGATATCAAACGCCATCGGAGCCGTGGTCGTCACGGTCGTGGTCGTCGTAGTGGTGGTCGCAGGCGCAGCGGTGACAGGAGCTGCAGCAGGAGCAGCGGCCATGGGAGGCATCAGCACGGTGTCGATCACGTGGATGATGCCGTTGCAGGCCATGACATCAGCGCGAGTGACGGTGGCGCCACCAACCATCACACGGTTGCCGCTGGTCATGATGCTGACGTTGGCGCCCTGAACCGTTTTGCCGGCTTTCATGCCCATGACCTGCTTGGCGGTGACCTTGCCTGCCACAACGTGGTAGGTCAGGACACTGCGCAGCATCTCGGGGTCGTTCAGAACGGCAGCCAGTCGGTCACTGGGCAACTTCGCGAACGCGGCGTTGGTTGGCGCGAACACAGTGAACTGACCGCCCATCAGCGTCTGGGACAGACCAGCAGCTTCGACAGCGGTGGCCAGGGTGCTGAAGTTCGGGTCCGTCATGACAATCTGGGCAATGCTGCGGCACGCGGGCGCAGCGGCCTTGGTCGCTGGTGCACCGCCACCGCCGGCCAGGGCAGGCGTGACGAGCATCAGACCAAGAGTAATTAGGCTAGTTTGCTTTTTCATGAACTCACCTCGTGTAAAGACTGAATTGAAATGCCGGTCCTTAATCTTGCCTATGGTCCGTGGAATTGCAACATCAACCAGATTTCAGACAGATCTGCTAAATAAAAAGCCCCCCTAAGTTAGGGGGTAACTCATTCGATACTCATTTTAAGACAGGTCCGACGGTGCTGGATGCTACCGCCCGAAGTACTCTGCGAGGTCGGCTTCCGCAACCAGGATGTCGCGGGGCTTGCTGCCCTGATGTTTGCTCACGATGCCCATGGCCTCCAGCATGTCCATCAGCTTGCCGGCGCGGGCATGTCCCACACTGAGACGCCGCTGCAGCCTGGAAACACTGCCCTGGCCTTCCTCGATACAGATCTGGGCTGCCTGTCGCAGCAGTGGATCGCTGAAATCCATGTTGGTCTTGTCGGCGGTGGGCCCGCTGGCCTCGATGCCGCCCTCGAAGTCCGACCCGTACGCCTCGACGAACGCATCTTCAAAGACCTGGCGCCGCAGCTCATCGGTGATGCGGGCCGATTCCACCTCAGAGATGTATGGTCCCTGCAAACGGACCGGTTTGATCAGTCCAGGCTGATAGAACAGCATGTCGCCCATGCCGGTCAGCCGTTCGGCCCCCATGGTGTCGAGAATGGTCCGTGAGTCGTGGCTGCTGCTCACCGCGAACGCAATGCGCGCCGGCACGTTGACCTTGATCAGGCTGGTCAGAATATCCACACTGGGCCGCTGGGTGGCCAGGACCAGATGCATGCCGGTAGCGCGCGCCATCTGGGCCAGACGCATGATGGCCGACTCCACCTCCTTGGGAGAGGTGATCATCAGGTCAGCCAACTCGTCAATGATGATCACCAGATGCGGCAACTCGGTTTCGCCGGTCTGGCGCATCTTGGCGTTAAATTGCTCCAGGTTCTTGGCACCCACCTGCGACATCATCTTGTAGCGCCGTTCCATGTGGGCCACAGCGCCCAGCAGCACGCCTGCCGCATCCACCGGATTGGTCACGACACTGCGCACCAGGTGCGGAATTCCGTCATATGGCGTCAGCTCCACCATTTTCGGGTCGATCATCAGGAAGCGCAGTTCGGTGGGCAGGTACTTGAACAGCAGTGAGGTGATCAGCGTGTTGACACACACCGACTTGCCGCTGCCGGTGCTGCCGGCCACCAGCAGGTGGGGCATCTTGGCCAGATCGCCCACCATCAGTTCTCCGTCGATGCTCTTGCCCAGAATGATCGGCAGCTTGGCCCGGGTGGCGCGGAAACTGGGCGCTGCGGCTGCCTGGTGAAAGGTGACCGGCTCGCGCTCGGCATTCGGCACTTCCAGGCCGATCACGCTCTTGCCCGGCACCGGGGCCTCCACGCGCACGCCCCCGACGGCCAGGGCGCGTGCCAGATCGTTGCTGAGCCCGGAAATACGGCTGATTTTCTCGCCGGGGGCCGGCTCGATCTCATAGCGGGTCACGGTCGGTCCCCGGGCAAAGTCCACCACCCGCGCCTGCAGGTTGAAGTGCCGCAGGGTCTCGTCGATCAGCCCCGCCCGCTGCCGCGCAGAGCTATCAAGCTGTGCGGTGTTCAGGGCGGCGGCCGGCACGGGGTCGAGCAGGGAATATCCCGGCAGGGCCAGGTCTATGGCGCCGACCCTGGCGCGCGACTCGGGCTCGGTGCTGGCCCAGGGAGCGTCGCTGGTGGCCGGGCCATGGGCTGGCGCGCGCTGTACTGCCGCGCCCGTCGTGTCGGCCTCTGTAACGCTGGGCTGCACATTGCTGAGCTGCGCGGTGCGGGTCAGGGCCTCTACGGCCAGATGGGGAGCAGCCTGTGGGCGGGGTGGAGGAGAGCCCGACGGCCCGAATGGCAGGTCCTCGTCCTCGTCCAGGTCGGCGAACGGATCAAAGCCGGTGGACGGCTCGGTGACGGCGGTGCGGGTCTGGGCTGGTGGGGTCCAGGGAGCCAGCGGCACAGCTGCCATGGCGGCCACCCCGGGCAGGGCGGCCTCGGACACCGGCATGGCTGTGGCCAGTTCCGAACCTGTGGGGTCGCTGAAATCAAAGTCCAGGGTGGGCGGCGCGGGCACCGAAGCGGCCACGCTTGGCTGCGAAATCATGGCCTCGGCGCGCCGACGTGCCTCGTCCTGCGCGCGTGCCAGCCGGGCGCGCCATTCTTCCGGCTGTGACAGGGTGCCGTCCGGGTCAGCCGCGATGGCCTCTGCCAGCTGGGCGGCCACCTCGGTAGGGGCGCGGTCAAAGGCCGCGCTGAGGTCCGGCCAGCCGGGATAATCCTGGGCACGCGAGCGCCAGCTGGTGAAGTCCTCCGCCAGTTCCTGCCACGCCCGGACACGGTCGCGGTGGGCTGGATCCTCCCGGATCAGGATGGCAATATCGGGGTTCTGTAAAGCCTTTTCGGCCGCCTTGCGCTCGCGTTCCAGCTTGCCTGCGCGCTGCGCGAGCCTCTGGATATCCAGCACCATCGAGCGGCGTAGGCGTTCCAGAGCGGCACTGGCCATGGTGCTGGGCAGTTCGACGCTCAGCTCGTGTCGTCCGGCCCGTAACTCGTTGGCGACCGCTTCCGCGTCGGCACCGGCGTCGGGGGCCTCAGCGCTGACCTGTTCGCGCAGGTCGCGGGCCGCATTGCCCACGAAGGTCGTGGTGACCTCACGCCAGCCGGCCAGATCGCGTTCCAGATTTTTCAGTCCGGCCTCGTCCAGGGTGCGCAGGTCCCGCTGCGCGGCCTTGACCTCCTGGGCCTGGTCGCGCAGTTCGCGGGCCAGCGGATAGTGACGGCGCAGGGCCTCCAGGTCCCGGGCATATGCCGCGAGTCCCTGACGTACCCCGCCACGCGCGCGTGCCGACTCGCGGCCTTCCTGACGGGATTCGATGGCGCCCTGCACATTGGCGCTCGCGCCGCCCAGCAGCACACTGACCGCGCGGAAAAAGCCCTTGAGCATACTCAGAGGCGTCATGCGCAGCATGACTTCCAGACCCAGCGTGAGGGTCGCCAGCGGCAGCAGCGCCGCCGCGTAGCTCAGGGCGCGGAACAGCGGGGCCATCGCCTGGGCAGCCAGCTGACCCGCTGCACCCGGCTGCGCCAGTTCATGCAGCGCCAGCAGGGAGAACACCACCACCGCACCGCCCAGAACCCGCCGGGTCAGATTGCGCAGATCCCGGCCCAGAAACACCAGCACGCCAAACGCCACCGGCACGACCGGCAGCAGAAACGCTGCCCAGCCCAGTTGACCGGTCAGCATCTGGTTGGCCTGCGTCATGAACCCGCCTGCCTCACCCTGAGGCAGCAGCAGCGTTACTCCTAGAAAAATACCCAGCGCAAACAGCACCAGGCCCAGCGCTTCTCCATCAAATCTATTTACCGGAGGAGCCGCTTTTGTACGAGCCTTCGCCATGGGGCGCAGTGTACCTTATTGGCCGCCGCGCATCGGCCAGCACGAGGTTTCTCACGTTCGCCGGGCCGGGCGCGGCATACTGAGCGTGCACCTATGCTGGCTTTGAACCTGCCCGCCGCTCTGGCCGACGCCCTGTGGGCCCAGGCGCGTCAGGCGTGGCCGCACGAATGCGTGGGAGCTCTGGGCGGCAGGGTCGATACCGGGGTGGCCCACGCGAAAACCCTGTACCCGCTGGCCAACATTGCCGCGGACCCTGAACGCGAGTATCTGGCGGACCCGGGACAGCTGCTGCGAGCCCTGCGGGCCATGCAGGGAGAAGGCTTGAGTCTGGTGGCCCTGTACCACAGCCATCCGCGTGGCCCGGCTTCGCCCAGCCTGAGCGATACCCGGCTCGCGGCCTATCCGGTGCCCTACCTGATTGCAGACGTGGCCGGACAGGTACTGTGTGCCTACCTGCTGCCGGAAGGCAGGCGGGTGCCGCTGCATGTGGGCGGCGAGGAGGCAGCCGGTGGAAAGGCCATTCCCGAGCGGCCCTCCTAGAAACGCGAGAGCCGCTCGAGCAGCCGACTGAAAAAGGTCGGGTCATCCACGCCGACAGCCACACGGGCATTGGCGGGCTTTCCCGTCACGCCATACAGGTCGCACACGGTGCGGCCCAGGTCTGCGCCCTCGTGGGTATCCACTTCCACGTGCATGGCCTGCCAGGTCAGCAGGTCAGGCCACAACACAGCCGCCACTGCCAGCGGATCATGCAGGGCGCCGCCGCTCAGGTTGTAGCGACGTCGGTAGGCTGCCGCGTAGAACGTCAGCATCTCGGCGCAGGCAAGACCCACCGGCGTGCCGAGCTGACGCAGGGCCTCGACCCGGTCTGGCGTGGCCACGCACTGCATGGTGACGTTCAGTCCGACCATTCGCAGGGCTGCTCCTGACCTGAACACGACATCTGCGGCATGTGGATCGGCCAGCACATTGAATTCGGCTGCCGGGGTGCGGTTGCCATGGGCCGTGCTGCCGCCCATCCACATCACCTCACGCAGAAGCTGCGGCAAGGCAGGCTCCATGCGGAAGGCCAGCGCCACATTGGTCAGTGGCCCGGTGGCGATCAGTGTCACTTCCCCGGGCTGTTCACGGGCCGCTCGGATCAGATAGTTCACGGCGTGTTCCGCCTCTGGTTCACGGTACGGGTCGGGCAGTCCGTTGGCCGGCAGACCCGTGTCCCCATGAACCGCAGCCGCGCCCATCAGCTCGCGGATCAGCGGCCGGTCCGCCCCGGCATAGACGGGCACGTCGGTGCTTTTGCCTAGGGCCAGTGTCACTCCGGCATTTCGGGTGGTCAGCGACAGATCCACATTTCCGTGCACGGTGGTCACGCCCAGCACCTTCAGTTCGGGACTGGCCAACGCCAGCAGCCACGCCACAGCGTCGTCCAGGCCCGGGTCGCCGTCCAGAATCACGTGCAGGGGAGTTTTGGTCACCAGCAGAGTCTAGATGCTGACTGAGCCTGCGTGCTGACTGCGTCAGGGTGCTGAAGTGGCGGTTCTCGTTGGCCACGTAAATGTCTCTTGACTCCCCCCACACCCTGGCCCACGGGCAGGCAACCTAGGGTACCGACATGACTGGACGCCACAGCGACGAGTACCCCGACCGTCCCGAGGGGCAGCGCAGCACCGATTCGGAAGACATTGCCCACCTGCCCCAGAGTGACCGTGGAGTGGTCCAGGACAGCCCTGGGACCAGCATGACCACCGACCAGCAAGGCCTGTTGGACGAACAGGGAAATTACACGGGGAAGAGCGATTCGGACGAAGAGAGCCAGTAGGGCACAGACCCTCACCCGCCCGCAATGCGTGAGGGCCGGACAATGACGTCCGGCCCCCGGGTAATGGATCTGGTTTCCGCCTCTGGTGCTTAGCGGACGTCGACCAGCTCGACATCGAAAATCAGGGTCGCGCCACCTGGAATCACTCCGGGCACGCCTGCGGCTCCGTAGCCCAGGTGGGCGGGCACGGTCAGCCTGGCCTTGTCTCCCACCCGCAACTGAGCAATGCCCTGATCCCACCCGGGAATGACGTAACCGACGCCTAACGGAAACTCGATGGGCTCGCCCCGGTCGCGGCTGGAATCGAACTTCTGGCCGTTTTCCAGTGTGCCGGTGTAGTGCACCCGCACCATTTTTCCAGCCTGGGCGGCGGGTCCGGTGCCCTCATGGTACTTATCGACGATCAGTCCTTCGGCGGTCATGGGGGTCAGACTACCCGCCTCCCCAGGACGAACCGCCACAGTCTGAAGTGTGCATGAAGGTGCCGGCCTTGCTGTTTGAGGACAGAGTGGGTCCGCGCAGCGCCGCTCTCGGCTCTGCTAGCCTGCCTGCCGTGCCGGTCCCGCCCCCTTCCTCCTCTCGTGCGCGGCATGGTTTCGGTCACGAGCTGCGGGCCGCCTGGCGGACCTGGATTGTGGGCGCCTTGCTGCCGGTGTATCTGCTGACGACCTTTGTGGGCACCCTGGCGCGGGTGGACGGCGAAAGTATGCAGCGTACGCTACAGCATGGCGACCTGCTGGTGCTGCTCAAATATCCCCGCTGGCTGCAGGCCTGGGGAGTCCCCACCCCGTATCCGAAGCGGGGTGACGTTCTGATCTTCAAAGGACCAGCGGACAGTCCCTACAGCTACGAGACGCGGTGGGGAATCCGGTACCGCCCCTACAACATCAAGCGGGTGATGGGCCTTCCGGGTGACACGGTGGCGATCGAGGACAGCCGCCTGGTGGTCAATGGCCGGGTTGCGCCTGATCCTCACGGCAGCGAGGGTTTTATGAACGACCAGCCGCCGGTGACAGTGCCGCCCGGGAAGGTCTGGGTCCTGGGAGACAACCGCCAGCTTGGGGCGAGCCTGGACAGCCGCGCCTATGGTCTGGTGCACCTGCGGGACTCGGCGGGCCCGGCCAACCTGCGTCTGTGGCCTCGTCCCAGCCTGGTGGGACCGGACGCCTCCGGAAACTGACGGCGACCGCTGTGCAGGCCCAGGGCTCCGGGCGATCCTCACATTCGGCTGGTACGTTGCAGACCATGAAAGTGTGCCGAGTCCTTCTTCCTGTCCTGCTGCTAAGCGCGTCGGCCAGTGCCCAGACGCTGACGCCCTTCAAAGATGCCAAATTACCATTTACCGTCAGTCTGCCCAAGGGCTGGCTCGGGGTGAAATTTGACGATGGGGCCAGTGGAGTCAGCCTGGTATCGGGCAAGAAGCCCCCGGCCACCCTGATGCGGCTGCTATTCGTGGGCAAGGGTGGCATGGCGGTCACTCCCCAGCAGGAATTCCAGAAGTTCGAAGGCGGGATCAAGGGCGGAGGAATGACCCTCAAACAGACCGCCAGCCGGCAGGTGAAGTACGGCGGAGTCGGCGGGCTGGAGCGGGAATATCTGCTGTCCCATCCCAAAGGCAAGGTGCAGATGCGTGTCTGGTACGGCACCGGAGCCAAGAACCTGTATTCGTTCCAGCTGACCGATTCGCCAGCCCGCTACGCCCAGGCCAGCGCGCTGTTCAGCAAAGTGCTGGCCACGGTGAAATTCAAGTAACGGCTCCTTCCATGCGGTGGTTCTTGCCCCTTCTTGCGCTGCTTGTGCTGTCATCGGCTGTGGCGGGAAACCGGCTCGAAGTCCAGCGGGTGGCCTTCAATGCGGCGGGCACTCACGTGCTCGTGCTCACGGCTGGCAGCCTCGACGGAAGTGGTTTCAGTGCCGCTGAACTGCAGGTGCTGGAGACAAGGGGCGGGGTAACGGTGCTTCGTGCCCGGTTGCGCTCAGAACACGCCGGTGTGGGCCAGACCATCGTATCCCTGACCAGGCAGCACAGGACGACGCTTCAGCGCCTGGGGCTGTGGCCTGGCCGGACCTCGACGCCGGTATACCGCCGGACCTTCCCGGTGCTGGCCCCGGTCTGGTCTGAGGGGGTGGGCGCAGGCCACAGCCTGACGGTTCAGGCGCGGCTGTGGTCGCGGCCGGTGCCGGTGGAACTCCGCACCTTTATGCTGCCGTCCCGGTGTAGGTATCAGGACATGCTGCCGGTTGCTGGCCGGCCTTCCGGCATGGCCCTGCGGATCAATGGCCAGCTCCTGTATCAGGACCGCGCACTTCCTGAAGACCGGCAGTGTGCCGCCAGTTACGCCCTGGAACGACTGGATGTGCAGGGTAACCGGGTGGTCGCGGTCATCCGGGCCTATACCCCGGGGTTCGAGGGCCCGAATGCCGATGCGTTTGTGGTGGCCGGTCAGGTGCGTTGATTGTCAGAGGACGCATATGCGACTGGTGACCGTGTGCAGATGATGCAGGAGGTCCAGCCTAGCGGCACGCGCATCTCGAAAGTTCCGGCTGACTCGCCGATATGAGGTAGGGAGCGCAGTGAGATGACAAGCCCATGCCGCCCTGGCATGCTTTGGCCCGCATCTGGCGCGGACCCTCACGAAAAGGCCTATTCAAACCAGCAGGAAACGGAGGCTGATCAGGACCGCCGGCGTTGCACGACCGGGCGCTGAGTCGCCGTTTGCGAAGCCAGGCCCAGTTTGCGGGTCAGTGCCGTCAGCAGGGCCATCTCCTCAGGGCTCAGCACCTCGAAGACCTGCCGGATACCTTCCACATGGCGAGGCAGGACCCGCTCGATCAGGGCCTGTCCTTCGGCAGTCAGCGAGACCTTCATGACCCGGCGGTCCCTCTCGTCGCGTTCACGGCGGACCAGACCGTCGCGCTCCAGGTTGTCGATGACCATCGTGAGGTTTCCGCTCGAGCGCAGGATCTTGTCGGCCAGCGCCCGCTGGCTGAGCGGTCCCAGGTGGTACAGCGCTTCCATGACTCCAAACTGGCTGACCGTCAGCCCATCATTGCTCAGGTGCCGGTTGGCGCTGACTTCCACGGCGTGTGCGGCGCGCCACAGCTTGATATAGGCGTCCAGGGCGGCGCGTTCCTCGGGGAGACCTGCATAACGGGTGGGCATATCGACTGGGCGGCAGTGTAATACATTTCGACTTCACCGGTTGCAGATTTAGTGCTTCCCGGCGCGGTACTCCTCGGTGGCCAGGCGAATGCATGCCGCCACCCCCTGCATAGCGGTATACACCTCATCCAATGGCGGACGGGTCGGGGCCAGCCGGATGTTGCGGTTTTGCGGGTCCTGGCACGATGGAAACGTGGCCCCGGCGGGCGTCAGGCTGACTCCGGCAGCCTCGGCAAGTTCCACGACCCGGTCCGCGACCGGTGCGGCCGTGTCCAGGCTGATGAAGTAGCCCCCGCGCGGCGAGGTCCAGGTCGCGTACTCGCCGCTGTTCCCCAGTTCGGTGCTCAGCGTATCGTCAACCGCCTTGAATTTTGGGGCGATCAGTCGGCCGTGGTCGCGCATCAGGCCCTCCAGGCCGTCTGGGTACGACTGGAGGAACTTTACGTGCCGGGCCTGCTCCAGCTTGTTGGGGCCGATGCTCTGGGCGTTGAGATATTTACTCAGCCAGCGGATGTTATCTTCGCTGCTGGCCACGAAGCCCAGGCCGCCGCTGGCAAAGGTCACCTTGCTGGTGCTGGCGAACACGAACGCGCGGTCCGGAAAACCGGCGTCACGGCTCAGGGTCACAAAGTTGACCGGGGTGTCCTGCTGGTCGTCCGAGAGGTGATGTACCCGGTAGGCGTCGTCGGCAAAGATCGTGAAGTCACCGGCTGCAGCCTGAACGGTGGCCAGCCTCCGGGCCTTGTCGGCACTGATGCTTTCGCCACCAGGGTTGCTGTACGTGGGCACGAACAGCACACCTTTCACCGATTCATCGGAGGCGGCGAGACGCTCGATGGCGTCCACATCCGGCCCGTCGGGCTGCATGTCCACCGTCAGCAGGTCAAAGCCCAGCGTCTGCAGCAGAAGGAAATGCCGGTCGTAGCCGGGCAGGGTCACGATCATCTTCGGCTTCACTGCGCCTTCCAGGCGCGCCCAGGGCCGGTCACTGCCACGCACGCCGTGCAGCAGGGCAAAGGTCAGCACCATTCCCTGCAGCTCCAGGCTGCTGTTATTCCACACGATGACGTTCTCGGCCTTCACATCCAGGTACTGCGCGAACAGTGCTCGGGCGCTGGGCAGCCCGGCGACGCCTCCCGGATAGTTGCGCAGGTCCAGGCCGTCCATGTGCGTGTCCATTTCACCCAGCGCGGTCAGCAGGCCATTGCTGAGGTCGAAGTCCGCGTCGCTGGGCTGGCCACGCTGCATGTTGAGCTTCAGGCCACGGGCCTTGAAGGCGTCGTATGCGGCGCGGGCCTGGGTCAGGGCGTCACTGGTCATGCCGACCAGGGTAGCGCGCCTCACCCAGGCGGCTGGGCGGGTTGTTTGAGTCACCTGCCCGCAAAGGAGCCCGGTCGCTCAGCCCTTGATCCTGGCTGGCCCGGCCGTACACTTGGTGACGCAGGCTGGGGTTCGCCCGTCCTCATGGCTGGGCACGGTGCCCATCAACGGTGCTCATTGCCCCTGTCTCTTTTTGTCCGTCACCACTTTGTCCCTTTTCACTTTCGGCTCAGCCCAACAGGAGAACCTCAATGCAATATGTTGTCCACCGCCCGCGCGTGGGTCTTTTTGTAGACACGCAGAACCTCTACCATTCCGCCCGCGACCTGCTGGAACGCACCGTCAACTTCGAGACGATCCTGAATGTCGCCACCGAGGGCCGTGAACTGGTGCACGCCATCAGCTACACCGTGGAGCGCGAGGGAGAGGCCACCGCGCGCCCGTTTATCTACAAGCTTTCGGCGCTGGGTTACAAGGTGCGGCGCATGAACCTGACCCTGCACCACGTCACCGACGGCGGCAAGGCCATCTACGAAGGCAACTGGGACATGGGCATCGTGGCGGATATGGTGCGCCTGATGGACCATCTTGACGTGGTGGTGCTGGGGAGCGGCGACGGCGATTACACCGACATCGTGGAAGTGCTGCAGGAGCGTGGCAAGCGCGTGGAAGTCATTGCCTTCCGCGAGCACACCGCCCAGAAGCTGATCGACGCCGCCGACCGTTTCATGCATCTGCCGGATCTGGACGGTGCGCTGATGCCTGCCCGCGTCAAACCTGTCCCCAATCCCCCGAAACAGGGCGGCGATGACGCCTGATTCAGCCGACGCGGCCCTGGCACGGCTGAACTTCGATCTGCCCGAGGACCGGATCGCGCAGACCGGTGCAGAACCCCGCGACAGCTCCCACCTGATGCTGGTGGGGCAGACGCTGTCGCACCATATTTTCAATGAGCTGCCGGAGCTTTTGAGAAGCGGCGACCTGCTCGTCTTCAACGAATCACGGGTCATTCCTGCGCGCGTGATGGCCCGCAAACCGCTGGTGGGTGGCCTCGGCGGCGGCCAGGTTGAGGTGCTGCTGCTGCGCGAGGAAGAAACTCCGGACCTGGGGCAGCACGTCTGGAGCGCGTACCTGAAACCCGCCCGCCGGGCCGGCAAGGACTTATGGATGGGCGAGCACCACGCTGAGGTGGTCGGTCAGCTGGAAGACGGCGCCCGCCTCCTGCGCTTCGGGTACGACATCAAGCCGCACCTGGACGACATCGGGCGGCTGCCGCTTCCGCCCTACATCGACGCCGGCAGCAGCGATGAGGTCTGGCGCGAGCGGTACCAGACCGTGTACGCGCGGGAACCCGGCAGCGTCGCGGCCCCGACCGCCGGACTGCACTTCACGCCTGAACTGCTCTCCCGTCTGGAGGCGCGGGGCATCGAGCGGGTCAGCGTGATCCTGCACGTGGGGGCCGGTACCTTTAAACCCATCACCGGGTCGGTGGCCGACCATGTAATGCATGCCGAGCGGTATGTGGTAAGTGCCGAAGCGGCCAGCACCATCAACCGGGCCCGTCAGGAAGGGCGCCGTGTGATTGCAGTGGGCACGACCACTGTGCGTACCCTGGAAAGTGCCTGGGACGGCAGCGCCGTGCGCGCCGGCGAGGGAGACACCCGGATCTTCATCACTCCGGGAACGCCGGTCAACGTTCCGGACCTTCTGATTACCAACCTGCATTTGCCGGGAAGCACGCTGCTGCTGCTGGTGGCGGCGTTTGCGGGAGAGGAGCGGATCAGGGCGGCGTATGATGCGGCGCTTTCCGGGGGGTACCGGTTTTATTCGCTGGGGGACGCGATGTTGCTGGAGAACTTGCGGGGGTAGGGGAAGTTGTTTCGTTTGGTTCTGCCCCGCCCCCCGGCCCCCTACCCCGGAGGGGCAGGGGGTGCTTTCGTTGCACTGGGCAAGAGGTTTGACTGAGGTCGCAGAGTTGCTAAGTCCATTTTCGTTTCCGGCCTTGACGCCATCTTTCGTGCCCGTTGGAAGAGCCCGCGCGCTGCGCGCACGACGGCTTCCGTTGCTGGTTTTTTAAACGGGAAGGTGGGAAGGAAAAACGAGAGAGAAACCCTGCCTCTTCTTTTCAGTAGAACCTTGTTGGCCGCACCAGAACACCCTGCCCCTGTACCGTCATGGCAACCGGGGCCGTCGTGCGCGGAGCGCGCGGGCCATAGAGCGATCCCGGAGCATGGCGTCGAAGCAGGAACGCTGGAAGGCCCCAGCATCCCTACCACCTCCGCTCCCACCTTACCCAGTGCAACGAAAGCACCCCCTGCCCC
Source organism: Deinococcus malanensis (assembly GCF_014647655.1). Classification (NCBI taxonomy): domain Bacteria; kingdom Thermotogati; phylum Deinococcota; class Deinococci; order Deinococcales; family Deinococcaceae; genus Deinococcus; species Deinococcus malanensis. The sequence continues at coordinate 188,898 of NZ_BMPP01000002.1, read as the reverse complement.
TCCGGGGTAGGGGGCTGGGGGGTGGGGCAAACCAGAAATATCAAACAAAAAATCCGTCTAAATATCCTTCTTCAACGTCAACGTCGCCGCTTCCCGAACAAACCCCAGCCGGTCATTAATGGCCAGCATGGGCCGGTTAATGCTGTGATTGCTGGTCCGCGAATGCGTAAACCCCCGTGAAAGCGCCGCACGCGCTGCAGCCAGTTTCAGCGCCAGAGCCAGCCGGCGACCGCGCCAGCCGGGCAGAACTCCGGTCAGGCCGTTATGAAGCGTGCCCGGCCGCTGCGGGATGGGCATATGCAGTTCACTGACCCCCACCCACTGCCCATCCGGCACCACGGCGAGAAAAAGTCCTTCCGGATGCTTGAGCGTCGGCACATACCTCTGCTGCCAGAGTTCAAAAGGCCAGATTTTAATTGGAGTGGTGCTGGGCACGTCCCGCAGCAGCGCGGCGATCAGGTCGTACAGGCGGCGCTGCAGGGGCTCATCCAGCGGGCCAAAACTGCTCAGAGGAACAAGACGCACTCCGGTTGCTGCTGCCTGGACTTCTGCAGCCGCGAACGCCTCGAAGTTCAACGTGCGCAGGTCAAGTGTGCTGGGCCACAGCCGGTCGTGTTCGGTGTAGCCGCCCGATTCGAACAGCTCTCGTTCCGGCCAGTTCTCCTTGACCCGGGCCAGGAACGTGGCACCACCCTGGCTGACAGCATAGTTTTCGGCCAGTGCCAGCAGCGTACCAGGGAGGTCAACCCTTGCCTCGTCCGGCATCACGTTGACCTCCAGCAGCAGCCAGCCGGGGTAATTCTCGGAGCGCGGCACACTGACCTCGGCCAGGCCGACCAGATCCGCTCCACGGTAGGCGAGTGTGCGCCGGAACGCCTCACCAGACAGGCGGAAGCTGTCGGCGCGTTCCAGATCAGCTGTCACCACGGGGGAGTCTGGATGGGCGCGGCTCAGAAATGCTGCGACATGTGGCAGGTCGGCGGGCGTGGCTTCCAGAAACGTGATGCCGGCAAGATCAGCGAAAGGCAGCACTTGCATGGCGCAGGAAAGCACATGGTGGTGGCTTGCGAAATGCGCCAAGCGGCTTAGGAAGGCCTGTGCCAACGCGCCTATACTCGCAGGGATGACGAATTCAACTGTGCCGGGTGGCAACCCGCTGCTTAACGTGGGTTTCCGCATTCCTTTCGACCAGATCCGTCCTGAGCACGCCGAGGGGGCGGTGGACACGCTGCTGGCAGTGACCTCTGAGAAGCTCGAAGCCTTGGCAGGGGCCCAGGAGCGCGGGTTCGAGAACTTCATGCTGGACCTCGACACGCTGACGGAGCAGCTTGACACCGTCAACACCATCGTGCGGCACCTCAACAGCGTGATGAGCAGCGACGAGTGGAAGGCGGCTGTTGAGGCCATTATTCCCAAGACCAGCGAGTTCTACACCCAGCTGAGCCTGCATCCTGGCCTGTGGCAGGCGTTGAAGACCTTCGCCGACTCCGAGCACGTCCAGACGCTGGACCCCGTGCAGGCGCGCCACCTGAAGCTGACCATCGATGAATTCCGGCGTCAGGGTGCTGACCTGCCCGAAGACAAGAAGACCCGGCTGCTGGAGGTCAATACCCGGCTGGCGCAGGTCACCAACACCTTCTCCAAAAACGTTCTGGACGCCACAACCGCATATGAACTGTACGTGCCGTCCGAGCGCCTGGCCGGCGTGCCACAGCGTGTTCTGGACGCCACCCGGCGTGACGCCGAGAGCAAGGGCAAGGACGGCCACCGCCTGACCCTGCACCAGCCGGTGATTACCCCAGTGCTGACCTATGCGGACGACCGTGAGCTGCGACGGGAGCTGTGGGAAGCCCAGCTGATGGTCGGCCAGCAGGAGGGGCGTGACAACCGCCCCCTGGTCCGCGAAATTCTGCAGCTGCGCCGCGAGCAGGCCGAGCTGCTGGGCTTCCGCAACTTTGCCGACTACGTGCTGGAGGACCGGATGGCCGGCAGCGGCGAGAACGCCCTGAAGTTCGAGCGGGACCTCGACGCCCGTACCCGTCCTGCCTACGAGCGCGAGAACGCCGAACTGGAAGCCTACTACCGCGCCCACGCCGGGGCGGACGCTCCTGACCTGCAGCCTTGGGACGGCGCCTACTGGGCCGAAAAGCAGCGCCAGGAGAAGTTCGACTTCGACGAGGAAGCGCTGCGCCCGTACTTCCCTATGCCGCGCGTGCTCTCGGGCCTGTTCGAGATCTGCAACCGGGTCTTCGGTATTACCGTGACCGAGACTCAGGCACCTGGCTGGCACCCCGAAGTGCAGTACTACGACATTCATGATGAGGCGGGCGTACACATCGCCAGCTTCTACACCGACTGGTTCCCGCGTGACAGCAAGCGCGCCGGCGCCTGGATGAACGCCTTCGTCACCGGCGGTCCCCGTGAGAACGGTGTGGAACCCCACCTGGGCCTGATGTGCGGCAACATGACGGCCCCCAGCGGCGACACCCCCAGCCTACTGTCGGTGCGCGAGGTGGAGACCGTGTTCCACGAGTTCGGTCACCTGCTGCACCACGCCATGAGCCGCGTGCCGGTGCGCAGCCTGAGTGGCACCCAGGTGCCCTGGGATTTCGTGGAACTGCCCAGCCAGATCATGGAGAACTGGGTCATGGAGCGCGAGGCGCTGGACCTGTTCGCGGCGCACTACCAGACCGGCGAGAAGCTGCCGCAGGATCTGTATGACCGCCTGCGTGCTGCGCAGAACTACCGCGCCGCGAACACCGCCATGCGTCAGTACTCCTTCGGCCTGACCGACCTGAGCCTGCATGTCGAGTACGATCCGAACAGCGAGGCTGACCCCATCACGGTGGCCCGGGAAATCATGGGGACCTTCACGGCCCACCCGCTGCCGGAGAACTACGCCCAGGTCGCGCAGTTCGGGCATCTGTTCAGCAGCCCGGTTGGGTATGGTGCCGGCTACTACAGCTACAAGTGGGCCGAGGTCCTCGACGCCGACGCCTTCAGCCGCTTTGCCAGGGAAGGTATTTTCAATCGCGAGACGGGGCGCACCTACGTAGACACCATCCTGTCGCGCGGCAACAGTGATGACCCTGCCCAGCTGTACCGTGACTTCATGGGCCGTGATCCCGATGCGGACGCCCTGCTGCGCCGCAGCGGTCTGCTCGAAAGCTGAAGCCATTCATCCAGGGCGCCCGGCGATTGTGGCCGGGCGTCCGATTTTTCATATTTCTGAAAGCTCTGTTGAGCTAGCATGAACAGCACATGAAACTTCGCGGAGTACTGGGTGCTGTCATGGCTGGGGCCATGCTGCTGTCTTCTGCCGTGCAGGCGCAGTCTGCTGCCGAGGCCACGCTGATTTCTCGTCTCAACGAGGTCCGCGCACAGGGCGTCAACTGTCCGGGCAACGGCCGGCGCCCGGTGGCGGGCAGCCTGGTGCAAACCAACCAGCATGCACGGGCCGCGCAACTTCAGGCCCTGCACATGGGGAGCACCGGCAGCATCTCGCACACCGGGCCCGGCGGCAGCACGCCCAAAATTCGCGCCGCCAGTACCGGTGTGAATGCCGTGAGTGTGACGGAGATTATCTTCATGGGCCGCGGTGTCAACCCCGAAGCAGCGATGCAGTGGTGGCTCAGCAGCCCGGTGCACTGCTACTGGATGACTGAAGGCCGCTACACCCACGCGGGGGCCAGCATCATCCAGGGGGCACGCGGCACGGCTTACGTGATCGTGCTGAGCAGTCAGCCCCGCTGAGAAAAGGCTCTTGGGAGCTTCTCTCCTGTCGCGCGCAGGAGAGAGGCTCCCAGAATGCGTTCTGATATCAGCGGGCGGTCCAGCCCAGGTCCAGGTCCAGTACCGCTCCGGTCATGCCCCAGGCGGCGGGACTGGCGACGTAACTTGCCAGTGCAGCCACGTCCTCGGGGTCGAGCAGGCGCTTGATGGCGGCAGGTTCCAGCATCACCTTCTGCTCCACTTCCTGAGGTGTGATGCCGCGGGTGCGGGCCTGGTCGGCGATCTGGCCCTCGACAAGGGGAGTGCGCACATAGCCCGGGCAGATGGCATTGACTGTCAGCCCCTGCTCGCCGGCTTCCAGGGCCGCCGTGCGGGTAAATCCGATGACGCCGTGTTTGGCGCTGATATAGGCACTTTTGAACGGACTGGCCACGTGCCCGTGAATGCTGGCCACATTGATGATGCGGCCGTGTCCGCTGCGGGTCAGGTACGGCCATGCGTACTTGGACAGCAGAAAGGGCGCCGTCAGCATCACATGAATCATGGCGTCCCAGGTGTCCTCGGGAAAGTCGGCCACCGGGTCGATGTGCTGAAAGCCGGCGTTGTTCACCAGGACGTCCAGACCTCCCAGGGCCTCTACGGTGTCGGTGATAGCGCGGCGGCATTCCTCCCGGCGGGTCAGGTCTGCGGCGATATAAATCAGCCCATGCGTATCGGCCACTTCACGGGCATGCGGACGGTCGAGGTCCAGCACGGCCACCCGCATGCCGTCCTGCTGAAATCGCCGTGCGATGGCCAGTCCGATCCCACTTGTTCCGCCAGTCACCAGCGCGGTTCTGTCCTCTTGTGATGCCCGTCCTCCAGATGTCATGGGCAGAGTCTAGAAGCGGGGCGTGACAGGCCGGTTACGCGGCCGTCACGGGGTGCCGCCCAGCGCGCGGTACAGCGCGGCAGTCTCCGGCAGGGGTTCGAGGCCCAGCTCGGACAGGGCGGTGCGGAGGTTGCCGTATACGCGCTGGAGTGCTGAGGCGCCGCCCCGCAGGTGGCACACGCGCATCAGCACCCGGGCCGCCGGTTCATGGGCAGGGTCCAGGTTCAGGGCCCGCTCCGCAGCCCTGGCTGCACGGTCCGGCTGACCCTGCTCTAGGGCGTGCGTGGCCTCGGCACCAAGGGCTTCGGGCAGCCGGGCCGCGTAGCGTTCGGCCTCCTGCTGGACGGTTGCCAGTTCAGTATCGGCCAACTGACCGGGCAGCCAGATCAGCGCTTCAAGCCGTCCAGGGGTGCCTGTGGGCTGGGACAGCAGCGCCCGGGCCGCGTGCAGATCGATGTGCAGGTCTGGACCCTTCCGCAGCCGCAGCCACTCGCCGCGCTCCAGGAATGCGCCGCTGGGTGCACCCTCTTCCAGCACCTGTCCCAGGGCGTGCAAGGTCACGCGGAAGTTGCGCTCACCCACACCAGGGTCCGCTTCCGGAAACAGCGCTTCCTGCGCGGAGTCACGGGCCAGTCCTTCCTCGTGAACCGACAGCAGCGCCAGCAGGTCACGGGCCTTGGCGCGGCCCCAGTCGCGCGGTCTGGGATCGTCGCTGCGCGTGACGGCCAGCCGCTCAAGCACCTGCACACGCACCTCGAAACCCGGCGCCTCGGCAGGGAAGGGCACGTCCGCGTAACCCAGGTCACGGGCCGCACCGCGCAGTGCACCCATGGTGTCCGGCACGGCAGCAGCCAGCCGGGCCAGCAGAGCGGCGCGCCGGGCACGGTCGGGATACGGCGAGAGCAACGTGCGCCGTCCCAGCAGCAGGGGAAACTGCGCGGCCGCGTGGGCTGCTGCCCCCGCTTCCCCCTGGCCGGCGGCGAACGCGGCCAGCGCCACCGCGGCCAGTCCAAAGCGGTCCCCACAGGTCATGAAGGCCGCACGCGCCTCCTCCAGCTCCACGGCATCGGTCCGGCCAGCATGCAGAACACCCAGGGCAGACGTGAGATACAGCAGCCCCTGCATGTAACGGTCTCCAGCCGTGGGAAGCACCGCTTCGGCGCGCAGGGACGCGGCCCGGGTCACGTCTCCGGCCAGTCCGGCCAGATAGCTCAGTCCCATCAGGGGCTCGACCTGAAGGCGCCCGGCCACGCCACGTGCCAGGGTGCGGGCCTCCTCGTAGGCCTGACGGGCCTGCTCGGTCTGGCCGGCTGCCACCTGCGCGTGTCCAAGTCGTGCCCAGGCCAGCGCCTGCACGAACGGGCTTTCCAGGCGCGTGCCTTCGGCCAGACCCTCCCTGGCGCGGCGGACGGCCGGATCCGGCTCACCCATCAGGGCGTGCAGAAAGCTGGCCAGCAGCAGACCCTCGCGGTGGTTCTGAGCAGCCCGGGCACCTCCAGCCTCGCCCCGGGCGGCCTCCAGCGCCAGGGTCAGGGCGCCAGAGATATCGCCGGAGCGCAGCGCATACCGGGCTCCGCCGGCCAGGGACGGCGAGAGCTTCACTGCCTCGGTCAGCTGGCCCACGTTCAGCAGGTTCTCGGCGCGCAGGCGCCGGACCGTGTCCCAAAGTTCCGGAGGCGAAAGCCGCTCGGCGGTGTCCAGTGCCTCCCAGGCCAGTTCCGGCTGAACCGTGTCCAGGGCCACCTGCACCTCGCCCAGGGCACGTTCGAGCGGCGCGGCCTGGGCATAGGCGGCCAGCGCCTCGCCGTAGCGCGACGAAAGCCGCAGGGCGTCTCCGGCCAGGGCATGCAGGTCCGGGGTCCAGGCCGTTTTCGGCAGCCGTCCCAGGCTGCGTTCGACCAGGGTGACCCGGCCCAGACGCAGCCACAGCCGGCCGTGGGCCGAGAGCAGCTGCGCAGCCCGCTCGGCGTTTCCGGCCAGCAGATGCGCCGCCATGGCCCGGCGTGGCCGTCCCGTGGACTCGAAATAGGCTGCGCCTCTGGCTGCCACGGCTCTGACCTCTGCGGCAGGCAGGCCAGCGCGCAGGTGGGCCCGCAGCAAAGGATGAGCCCGGTAGCCCTCCTCGCCGACCCGAGTCAGGAAGATGCCGCTCCGAGCCAGCGCGTCCAGCAGCTCGCGGGCCTGCGGCTGGTCCAGCACCGCTTCCAGCAGTTCCGGTGTCAGCTCATCAAAGACGCTCGAGCGCGTGAGCAAAATCCGCAGCGCTGGGTCCAGCGGTCCCATCACCTCCTGAGCAAGATAGGTGAACAGGGTACCCAGCTGCGCCTCGCCACCGTCCAGATCGGCCAGCTGACGCAGGTGGACGCGGCCCTGGGCGGCAGCCTGGGCCAGAAAGCGCACGGCAATCGGCCAGCCTTCGGTCACGCTGTGGGCCAGCCGGACGTCTGCGCCTGTTGCCGGCACATTCAGCGCACCCAGCAGTTCCCCGACTTCGTCAGCAGTAAAGGCCAGATCCGTGGCTGACAGATGCTGGACGTCGCCCTGGGCTTCCAGCCGGGTCAGGTCCGGCAGCGTCAGCGGCACCCGTGAGAGCAGCGCCACCCGGCCTGCCCCGCCGGAGACCAGCTCGCGCAGCACGTCGCCCGTCAGAGGACCGGTCAGGTGCTGCGCCTCGTCCAGGACCAGCAGGGCCCCGCTGGCATCCAGCACGTCGGCCACGCGGGCGGCCACCCGCCGTGGCGACGCTCCGGCATCCAGCAGGGCAGCGGCCGCCGCGCCTCCCGGGAGGCCCTCCACCGCCAGGGCCAGGCCGCCGGCCAGCACCTGGGGATCGGCGTCGTCGGCGTCCAGGGTCAACCAGGCGCCGGGTCCTCCCAGGCCAGGTGCACCGGCTGCCAGCGCAGTGGTTTTCCCGAAGCCTGCCGGAGCGACCACCATCAGCACACGCGCTTGGACCAGCAGGGCCCGCAGGCGCGGCCGGGCCACAGCACCCTGCACGGTGGGCCAGCGGGCGCGGCGGCTCGAAGTCAGGTCACGCCAGTTCAGGGACATCTGAGCGGCATGCTACAGCCACCACAGGGGGCGCTGGGGTGTCACCCGCTGGGGGAGACAGGGCACCAGAACGGGAAAAGGCGTGCCCGCGGGCACGCCTATGGATCAACTTGTATTTTCAGTCGGCGAAGCGCTTGAGCACGTCGCGACTGATTACCAGACGCTGCACCTCGTCGGTCCCCTCCCCGATGCGGGTCAGGCGGTTGTCGCGCCAGAAGCGCTCCACCGGGTACTCCTTGATATAGCCGTAGCCGCCGAGCATCTGAATGGCTTCATCGCAGGCCTCGACGCCCACTGTGGTGGCAAACAGTTTGGCGCGGGCCACCGGCACCGTGAAGTTCTGGCCGGCATCTTTCAGATCGGCGGCCTTGCGGATCAGCAGGCGGGCGGCTTCCAGCTTGGTGTCCATGTCGGCCAGGCGGAAGGCCAGGTTCTGGTTGTGGCCAATGGGCTTGCCGAACTGCTCGCGGGTCATGGTGTACTTCGCGGCGTACTCGAACGCGGCGCGTCCCAGTCCCAGTCCCATGGCGGCGATGCCCACGCGGCCGCCGTCAAGCACCTTCATGACGTCCTTGAAGGCGTTGCCGCGCTCGCCCAGCAGCGCGTCTGCGGGAAGGTGAATGTCCTCGAAGATCAGCTGCGCGGTGTCGCTGCTGCGCAGGCCCAGCTTGTCTTCCTTCCGGCCGATCGAGAAGCCCTGCACCTCGTCGCGGTTGAACACGAAGGCGCTGATGCCGTCATTCTTGCCCTTGCCTTCGCGCGCGGCGTCGGTGCGTGCCAGCACCACGTAGGTCCCGCCCACGCTGCCCTGGGTGATGAAGTTCTTGGAGCCGTTCAGAATCCAGCTGCCGTCGGGCTGCTCCACGGCGCGCGACTGCATGCCACCGCTGTCCGAGCCGCTGCCGGGCTCGGTCAGGCCCCAGGCGCCGAGTTTTTTCGCGCTGGCCAGATCAGGCAGGAACTTGGCCTTCTGGGCCTCGGTGCCGCCGATCAGGATGTGGCCCTGGCACAGGCTGTTGTGCGAGGCGACCGTCAGGCACAGGCTGCCGTCAACCGCCGCAATTTCCTCGATAATCATGGCGAAGGTGGCGGTGTCGAGCCCGGTGCCGCCGTACTGCTCGGGGGTCTGGGCGCCCATGATGCCCATCTCGCCGAGTTCGCGCACGATCTCGGACGGGAACTCGCTGGTCTGGTCGCGCTCTGCGGCGCCGGGCTCCACCTTGTTCTTCAGGAAGCTTTTCAGGGCGCCGATGATGGTGCGCTGGTCGTCGTTCATGGGGCTGACGAAGGTGCTGTTTGGACGGTCAAGCGTGCTGGTCATGGGGAATCCTCCGGGAGATGGGGTGATGGGGCAGGGGAGTGGTCAGACCTGGAAAACGCCCACGCGCAGGGCTTCCTGCTCGGGGTTCTGGGCGCAGGCTTCCAGGGCGCGGATCAGGCGCTCACGGGTGTCATTAGGCTCGATGATCTCGTCCACCCACAGGCGGGCGGCGGCGTAGCGGGGGTCGAGTTCGGTGTCGTACTTGGCCTTGACCTCGTCATACAGGCGCTGCAACTCCTCGTCGTCCGGCTCGTGACCGCTGCGCTTGAGGGCCGCGAGCTGAATGTCGAGCAGGGTCTTGGCCGCCGCATTGCCGCTCATGACGGCGTACTTGGCACTGGGCCAGGCAAACAGGAAACGGGGACCGTAGGCCTTGCCGTTCATGGCGTAGTTGCCAGCCCCAAAGGAGCCGCCGGTTATGATGGTGATCTTGGGGACCACGCTGTTGCTCACGGCATTTACCAGCTTGGCGCCGCGCCGGATGATGCCTTCCTGCTCGCTGTCGCGGCCGACCATGAAGCCGGTCACGTCCGACAGGAACACCAGCGGCACCCCGGCCTGATTGGCATCGAGGATGAAACGCGCGGCCTTGTCAGCGCTGTCACCGTAAATCACGCCGCCGACCTCGATGCGGGTGCGCAGCCCTGGCTCGCCTCCGGCCTTGAGCTTCTTCTTGATCACGGTGCGCTGGTTGGCCACAAAGGCCACCGGATACCCCCCGACCCGCGCGAAGCCGCACACCAGCGTCTCGCCGTACTCGGCCTTGAACTCGTGGAACTCGCCCGCGTCGACAATAGAGGTGATCAGCTCGCGCACGTCGTAGGTCTTGCTGCCGTCAAAGCCCACGAGGTCGGTCAGGTCGCGGGCGGGGGCGCCTCGCACCTCAGAGCGCCGGCGGGCCCAGGGGGCCACTTCTCCCTGCGCGTACAGGTCAGCCAGAGCGCGGATGCGGGCCAGCGCCGCGTCGTCGTCGGGTTCCTTGTAGTCCACGGTGCCGGCGATGCTGGCGTGCATGCCCGCGCCGCCCAGATCTTCACCGTCCACGACCTGTCCGATAGCAGCCTTGACCAGCGCCGGGCCAGCCAGATACAGGCCCGAGCCCTCAGTCATGATCAGCGTGTCGCACATCACCGGCAGGTAGGCTCCCCCGGCCACGCAGTTGCCCATGATTGCGGCGATCTGCGGAATGCCCTTGGCGCTCATGCGGGCATTCAGGTAGAACACCCGCCCGAAGTCGTCCTGATCGGGGAAAATCTCGTCCTGCATGGGCAGGTACACGCCGGCACTGTCCACCAGATATACGATTGGCAGGTGGTTTTCCAGGGCGATCGTCTGGGCCCGGATCACCTTCTTGGCCGTGATGGGAAAGAAGGCCCCAGCCTTCACAGTGGCGTCGTTGGCGATGACCATCCAGGGACGGCCCGCGATGACACCGATGCCGGTCACGGTGCCGCCGCTGGGGCAGCCGCCGACGTCCTCGTACATGCCGTAGCCGGCAAAGGTCATCAGTTCGTCGAAGGGAGTGCCCGGGTCCACCAGGCGGGCAATGCGCTCGCGGGCAGTCAGGCGGTTCTTGTCATGCTGGCGTTGCTGCGCCTTGGGGCCGCCCCCCATACGCACACGCGCCTGATCCGCCTGCAGGCGCGCCAGGGCGTCGGTCCAGGCCTCAGAGCCAGGGGTGGAGGGCGCCGCAGCGCGGGTGTCAGGCTGGGTCATCTGTGACTACAGTCTAACAAACGCTCGTTTGGAATGGTGGGACGAGGGTGGGAAACCAGGGAGGGAAGCCGGAGGCCGATCGGGCGTCGTGGGAGTCCGGCAGCTCCTGGGAGGAAGACAACAAAACGCCAGGACCGCAGTGGGCCCTGGCGCTCGACGTTACGTTACTCGTCGTCGTTGCTACCGGGAAGAGGCGTGGTCCGCGGCGGACCTCCATCGAATGCGCCCGAGCCTCCAACGCGCGGTCCATGCACTTCCCCGCCCGCGTCAAAGCTGGGGTCGGCCAGCCGGGTGACGCCTCCGGGGTTGTCCGGGGTGATCACGCTGAAATCCGAGATGCTGTTGGGCACACCGTCATCGAAGCCGGGCTCGTCGTTGACGTTGCCGGCCGGCGCGTCATCGAGGTAGGCGACCGCATTGTCCAGCATCTCGGTGCGGATGGAAGGGTCGATGCCGTCGTCCAGGGCAATGCCGGCGCCAGCCAGCGCGTCTGTTCCTGGGCTGTGGTTGCCGCCTGTCACATCGCCTGAAACCGGGAGGTCATCAAGGTCATCCTGGGCTGCTCTGATCCGGTCGGCATTGGACTGATCGTCCTGGTTTTCTGGAAGATCGTCTTCGGGCAGCGAGAAGTCCACGGTCTCAGGAACTGCCAGATCACGGTCAGCAGAGGCCTGGGCCTGGTCGTCAGCTGCTGCCGGGTTACCGCTTGCGGAATCTTTATTGGCTTTTTTGGGCATGCTGTTCCTCCTGGCGCCGCTGCGCCCCTGGATCAGGCGCCGTGGCTGAGCACCCGAAGTAGACCGGCTGACCTTGCAGGGCCGATGAAAGCTTCCGGAAGGGAGGTTGGGGTCTCCCTTATGCATGTGCCGGGACTGCTGCTCATCATGAGTTCCCAGGCTGATGGCCGGCCCAGGCACTTAGTCAGCTCAGCCACTTAGTCAGCCCAGCCACGTGGCTTCCCCGCCGACTTTGGCCTCTCGACCTCACCCACAAAGGAGCCACACATGCCCGACGAAATTCAGCTCACCCGAGAAGGTTACGAACGCCTGGAGCAGTCCCTGGAAAAAGAACGCCAGCGCCTCGAAGAAACGGTGACCAGCATGGCCATCACCGTGGACGACGCCATGGATCTGGAAAACCGCAGCCTGAATGCCGCGCAGTTCCAGCAGGAGCTGCCCGCCATTGAGGCACGCATCCTGGAACTCGAAGACGTCCTGTCACGCGCCGTGATTGTCGAGGAAGGCGATCTGCCGCGTGATCAGGTAGCCGTCGGTTCCGTGGTGACGCTTCAGGACGCCGAACACGGCCGCGAGCTGCAGGTTCAGCTGGTCAGCGCGGTCGAGGTCAGCGCCCTGACCGAGGGAGTCACCCAGGTCAGCGACGATAGCCCTGTGGGCCAGGCCCTGCTGGGGCGGCGTGAGGGCGAGACCTTCGACGTCGAGCTTGAGGCTGGCCGCGTGCAGTACACCGTGCAGAGCATCAGAGCGCACTGAGGCGCATGTCAGCGTCCGTGGGCGTTGCCCGGTTCAGGTCCGGGGCCCCAGAGACGCACCGCACGTTTGCCCCCGTGCTTGGCCTCGTACATGGCGGTGTCTGCCTGCTTTTGCAGTGTGGCACCGTCAGCGCCATGCTGCGGATAGAGGCTGACTCCCACAGACGCACTGACCGAGACCTCCCGGCCGGCCAGCAGCACGGGCATTTCGATGGCCCTGAGCAGCTGGGAGGCGATGGTCAGTGCGTCCTGTGGCCCGCGCAGCCGTTCGACCAGCGTGAATTCGTCGCCGCCCAGCCGCGCCACGGTGTCGCTGGCCCGGACCGTGGCCTGTAGTCGGGCAGCGATGCGCCATGGCTTGCTGCGCGAGCGTCAGGGCCTGCTGAGGAGAGGTCTGCCGCGCGTGCTCGGCCCGCGACAGCAGGTCGTCTACCTGGCACTCCGCCGCACCGGTGGGCGGCAGGTCTTCTTGTGAAGGCGCTACATCTTGCATGACAGAAACCTCGGGACCCGGCGTCTGAATAGCCGTAGGGTCACTGTACGCAGGGACCGGCACAGCCGTCTTACTGGGCTGGAGGACTGCTGATCCGAATGCTGGGGGAGCCAGTATGTCAAGAAAAACGACCGGACGCGTTCGTGCCGTCCGGCCTGATCCTTGCAGTGCGGGGCTTACTCCCGGACGCTGGCTCCGGTCTTGGTGCGCAGTTCATCCAGCGTGACGCCTGGCGCGAGTTCCACGAGTTGCAGGCCCTGCGACGTCACGTCCAGCACACCCAGATCGGTGATGATGCGGTCCACCACGGCCTTGCCTGTCAGAGGCAGGCTGCACTCCTGGAGAATCTTGTGTGCGTCGCCCCTGGCTACGTGCTCCATCAGCACCACCACGCGCTGCACGCCGGCCACCAGATCCATGGCGCCGCCCATGCCCTTGACCATCTTGCCGGGGATCATCCAGTTGGCCAGGTCACCATTTTCACTGACCTGCATGGCCCCCAGGATGGCCAGGTTGACGTGTCCGCCGCGGATCATGGCAAAGCTGTCGGCGCTGGAAAAGAAGCTGGCACCCGGCAGGGCCGTCACCGTCTGCTTGCCGGCATTGATCAGGTCGGGGTCCACCTCGTCCTCGGTGGGAAAGGGGCCGATGCCCAGCAGTCCGTTTTCGGACTGAAGCATCACGCTGACGCCCTCGGGGATGTGGTTGGCGACCAGGGTGGGCAGGCCGATGCCCAGGTTCACGTAGTAGCCGTCCTGCAATTCTTTCGCGGCGCGGGCCGCCATTTCATCTCGGTTCCAGGGCATCACAACCTCCAGAGACGCGTAGTCCCTGTCAAGAAAAACGAGCTGCGCAGCGTCCGGAGCCGCCTCTGGACGCGCGGCAGGCGCGGGAATGGGCTGCCCCTGAGTTCGAGGCCAGTCATTTCAGACCTCCTCGCCGGTTCCCGCCGGTGCAGCTGCAGCCACCTGACGCACGGTGCGCTGCTCGATGCGCTTCTCGGGTGTGGCGTTCAGAACCACCCGCTGCACGAAAATGCCAGGAGTGTCAATGTCGTCCGGGTCCAGCTGACCGACCTCGACAATTTCCTCGACCTCGGCCACGGTGATCCGGCCACAGGTCGCGGCCATGGGGTTGAAGTTGCGGGCCGTCTTGCGGTACACGAGATTTCCCGACTTGTCGGCCTTCCAGGCCTTGACCAGCGCCACGTCCGCGCGGATGCCGCGCTCGAGGATGAAGGTCTCGCCGTCGAAGTCCTTGTGCTCCTTGCCCTCGGCGACCACGGTGCCCACACCGGTTTTGGTGTAGAAACCCGGGATGCCGGCTCCACCTGCGCGCATGCGCTCGGCCAGGGTGCCCTGCGGGGTAAATTCCAGCTCCAGTTCGCCAGCCAGGTATTGCCGCTCGAATTCCTTGTTCTCGCCGACGTAGCTGGAAATCATCTTGCGGATCTGCCGGGTTTCGAGCAGCAGACCCAGCCCCCAGCCGTCCACACCGGCATTGTTGCTGACGGCGGTCAGGTCGCGCTTGCCGCTGTCACGCAGGGCGAGAATCAGCTGTTCGGGAATCCCGCACAGGCCAAAGCCACCCACGGCAACGGTCTGGCCGTCCTGCACGATGTCTTGCAGCGCTTCACTGGCGCTCGGATACACCTTGTTCATGTGGTCTCCAGTGTAACTTAAGTCCCTAACGCTCGTTAGGCAGGTGATCGAGGAAGGGTTGCAGGTGGTGCAGGAAGGTCAGCGGGTCTTCCTGAGGAAAGCCATGACCCCGGCCTTCCACAATGGTGGCCGCGCCTCCCAGAGCGGCGGCCTGAGTCTGCACCATTTCAGGAGAGATCAGGCGGTCCAGCTCGCCGCCCAGCACCAGCACCGGCAGACCAGCCAGGGTGCCGGGATCGATCTTCCAGGCGGCCAGGGCGCGGGCATTCCCACTGTAATGGGCCGTGTTCATGCGCCCCGCGTCGTGCACCAGCCGGTCAAAGTTCGCAGGTCGGCCCGACGGAAACAGTGCTCCCAGGCTCATCTCCAGCAGGGCTGGATTGCCGCGCATCATCTCCAGGACCGGATAATTCTCTTCAGGCGTAACCAGCCCACCCAGAGGGGCGCTCGCTGCCAGGACCAGACCCCGCAACTCTGCCGGCCACCGCGCGGCAAATTCGAGGGCCACGGCGCCTCCCAGCGAGTGTCCCAGCAGCACCGGACGTTTCTGCTGCGCGTGCAGGCAGGCCGACAGCCAGTCGCGCAGCCACGCCGCGTAGGACGCGATGCTGGGTTCTCCCTCATGGGGACTGCCGGCGAAGCCCGGAAGATCCGGTGCCAGGACCCGCCAACCCACGGGCGGGTGAGCCATCAGATCGGACCACCAGGCACCGGACGCGAAATTCCCGTGTAAGGCGACCAGAACCCCATGTTCAGTGGGCTGGTCAGGCATGGGCGTTCTTCAGCGGGGTGCTCATGACCAGATCGGGTGGTGGGGTGTCGAGGAGAGCCTGCAGGTGGTGAGCGTATTCCCGCGTGTCCTGCAGACAGCCCAGGTGGCCATAAGGAGAGTCGAACTCCACGTGGGTGTGCGCGACTCCGGCGGCCTGGGCCGCCAGGGCAAAGCGGCGCATCTCGGCCACCGGAAAGAACTGATCCACCGTGACGTTCACGCTCAGCAGCTGCAGGCCAGTCTGTCGCCAGCGCTCGAACAGCTGTTCCTCCGGCACCACCTGTTTCAGATCGTGGGTGGCGACCAGCCGGCTCAGGTCCAGCACATGGCTCAGGCTGCACGTGCCCATGCGGGTGCGCAGATAGGTGCTGAAGTTTGCCTCCCGGAACTGCCGCTCCAGCCCGTCGGCCCCCAGGCCGAAAAACGAGATCAGGCGCAGCGCCCCCTCCACGCCACCGCTGGCCGCTACGTCACGCAGCAATGGCGCAAACGCGTCGCGCAGCACCGGTCCGGCCTTCGGGCTGGTTACCACGGCGGCCACGCGGGGGGCAAGTTCCGGTGTCCGTGCCGCCCAGTGCAGGGCCTGAATGCCGCCCAGGCTGGGGCCCACCACCGCGTGCCAGCGCGGGACGCCCAGCTGGTGCATCAGGTCCAGTTGCAGGGCGTGCAGGTCGCCGAAGTCCCAGGCCGGAAAACGGCTGCCCCAGAGCCGACCGTCAGGGTGCAGGGTGTCCGGTCCGGTGGTCACCATACCGCTGTCCAGGCACTGGGCGTTGGACGGCGTATTCATGCACACCACGAAAAACCGGTCCGTGTCGATGGCCTTGCCGGGGCCGATCAGCGCGTCCCACCAGGCGGGTGTACCGTCCGGATTGCGCCCGGCGGCGCGCATGGTGCCGGTGTAGTAATGGCACACCAGCACCGCGTTGTCGCGTGCGCTGCTCAGCGTGCCCCATGACTGCGCGCCCAGCCGCACCCGTACGCGCACGCCGCCCAGGAGCGCCTCCGTGTTCAGCACGAACACGCCAGGCGGTCCTTCCCCTGACCATAACCCCTTGTCTTGCATTGCGTCCCAGCGTAGGCGGGTTGCGTTACGCCGCGGTCACACCCGCAAATGTGGCCAGGGGTGTAACGCGGATGTGACGGCACCGCTCTAGACTCGAAACGTACATGAAAAAGATGCTATTGACAGGCGTTCTGATGGCGCTTTCCACAGCCGGTGCAGTGAAGGTCGGCGTCCTGCTTCCCCTGAGCGGGGGGAGCAGTGTGACCGGGCAGGCCGCACGGAACGGCTACCTGCTGGCGCTGGATGAAATCAACCGGGCCGGTGGCGTGCTCGGCAAACCTCTGGAGCTGGAAATTGCCGATGACGGCAGCGCGCCCGCCAAGGCCGTGCCCGAATTCGTCAAGCTGGTAACGGTCGAGAAGGTGGACTTCATGGCCGGAGGCGTCAGCAGCGCCACCAGCATTGCCATCAGCGGTCCGGCCAAGCAGTACAACACCTTCATGGCCTGGATCGGGGCCGCGGCAGTGCCGGTTGAGGACGCGTTCGCGGACCACAAGTACTTCTTCCACTACCACCCCTGGTCCTATTACAACTTCGAAGCCATCCTGGATTACTTCAAGCACCTGCGCGTGACCAAGAAGGCGCGCAACATCGCCATCGCCTACGAGGACGGTCCCTTCGGCAGCGCCGGCATCAACGACACCGTCGCCGGCTTCAAGAAGGCGGGCTTCAACGTGGTCATGACCGAGAAGTTCAAGACCGGCAGCGGCAGTTTCGGGCCGCTGGTCAGCAAGGCCAAGGCGGCCAAGCCCGACATCCTGTACTGGGTGGGCTACGACACCGACGCCCTGCCGCTGGTCACCGAGGCCAAGCAGCAGAACCTGAATGTGGGCCTGATCTACGGCACACCGCCGAGCTGGCCCGTGGGCTTCGAGAAGAACAATCTGGCCGACAACGTCGCGGGCCTGAGCCTGTGGCTGCCCAGCAGCCCCAACGCGCAGAGTCGCGCCTTCGTCAACGCCTACCGCAAGAAGTTCGGCACCGTGACCGAGGAATACTTCGCGCCGCTGGCCTACGTGAACCTCAAAACCCTGGCTGCCGCGATCAACCGCGCCGGCAGCACCGACAAGGACAAGGTCGCGGCCGAAATGGCCAGGACCAACACCCCCACGCCCTTCGGTCCGCTGACCTTCACCAAGAGCAACAAGACCCAGTACCAGGGCTTCAAGGCCGGCAGCTGGCTGAGCTTCCAGTACCTCAAGGACGCACGCGCCCCGGTCTTCCCGCTGAGGTTCGCCAAGAACACCACCGTCTGGGCCCGCTGAGCCCCCTTTCCCGCCGCGCCTGACGGGAGACCACGGGCCGCCCGAGTGCCACAGGGCGGCCCGTGGTCTGCCTCCTGAGAGGCGCGCCGAATTCCGGATCACCTGGAGGTGACATGGAGCTTTTTTTACAAACCCTGCTCAACGGTCTGCTGCAAAGCGGCATCTACGCGCTGGTCGCCTCGGGTCTGGCCCTGGCAGTGGGGGTGGTCGGCATCGTGAACTTCGCCCACGGCGAGTACCTGATGATCGGCGCTTTCCTGGCCTGGGCCGCCAGTGCCTTTCTGGGGGTGGACCCGCTGCTGTCGCTGCCGCTGGTGGCGCTGGCCGTCTTCGCTATCGGTGGCCTGACCTACCGCGTCAGTATCCGCCACGTGCTGCTGGCCCCTGAACTCAACCAGATGCTGCTGACCTTCGGGCTGGGCATCCTGCTGCAGAACCTCGCGCTGATGCTGCTGGGTGGCAACACCCGCACGGTCAGCACGCCGTATCAGGCCGCCAGCTTGAACCTCGGCGAACTCAGTGTTGGCGGGCCTAAGGCCATCGCATTCGGCCTTGCTGTCGCCATTCTTGCGGCGCTGTACTTCGTGCTCTACCGCACCACCCTGGGCCGCCAGATGCGCGCTGTGGCGCAGAACCGTCGCGGCGCCCAGCTGATCGGCGTCGATGTGGACCGGGTGTATCTGCTGGCGTTCGGGGTTTCCTGCGGACTGGCTGCCATTGCCGGTGTGCTGGTCAGCGTGCTGCTGTTCGCCAGCCCGACGGTGGGACTGGTGTTCGCCCTGAAGGCCTTCGCAATCATCGTGATGGCGGGCCTGGGCAACCTGACCGGCGTATTGTGGGCCTCGGTCATCCTGGGCGTTTCCGAGGCACTGGTCCAGACCTACGTACCGGGAGGCGGTGGCTGGAGCGACGCCGTGTTCTTCCTGATGATTTTCGGCACGCTGGTCTGGCGCTCGTACCGGGAGGCCAAATGAGCCACATCCGAAATGCTGCTGACACCGCCCTGGCGGACGTGGCCGAAAAAGGCGTGCTGGGCCGGACCATGACCCGTCGCCCTGACTTCACCGTGGCCAAGCTGTGGCCGCTGGCCGTGTTTTTTGCGCTGGCCCTGATTTTCCCGTTCCTGCCGCTGGGAGACAAACGCGAATTCCTGCTGCAGATCGGCTTTTTCACGCTGGTCGCCGGCATTATGGCGCTGTCATGGGACATCCTAGCGCGCAGCGGGCAGGTCAGCCTGGCCCACGCGGCCTTCTACGGCCTGGGCGCCTACAGTTACGCCCTGCTGATCAAGGTGGGACTGCCGTGGGTGGCAGCCATGCCGGCCGCCGCCCTGCTTGCCGGTCTGTTCAGTCTGGTGCTGGGCGCAGTGACCATGCGCCTGAGCGGCATGTACTTCGCGATTGCCACCCTGGCCTTTACCGAGGTGGTCCGCACCGTCATCCAGAACCTTCCCGAAAGCGTGGCTGGCGGTGCCAACGGCATGCTGGTGCCGGCCCTGCTGGGAGGCAACTCGCGCGGACAGTACCTGCTGGCGCTCTCGCTGCTGCTGCTCACGGTGGGGGTCAGCCTCATCGTGCGTTTGACCCGCCTGCACCACGCTTTCGCGGCCATCCGTCAGGGTGAGGAAACCGCCCGGGTACTGGGGGTGTCGATCGTGCGCTACAAGCTCGCGGCCTTCTTCATTTCCAGTGTGCTGGCGGCACTGGCGGGCGTGCTGTACGCCGGCAAGACCTTCTTTATCAACCCGCTGGAGACCTTCAGTCTGGCCAATTCGATCGCACCGCTGACCACCAGTATCTTCGGTGGGCTCTACACCACCCTGGGCCCCGTGCTGGGCGCCACAGTGCTGCGTGTGGCCGAGGAAATCCTGCACAGCAACGTCAAGAACGGCTATCTGGTCGTGTACGGCCTGGTCCTGATGCTCAGCATCCTGTGGCTGCCACGCGGGCTGATGGGCCTGCTGCGCCGCGGCAAACATGGAGGTGACCTGTGACCGCTGTGATGCCTGCTTCGACTACACCTGCCCAGGGGAAGGTCGTGCTGCGCGCTGAGGGCCTCAGCAAACGCTTCGGTGGCCTGCTGGCCGTGCAGAACGTCTCGTTTACCCAGTACGCCGGCGAGATCCTGGCGGTCATCGGCCCAAACGGTGCTGGCAAGACCACACTGCTGAACCTGCTATCGGGCGTCTACCGGCCCACCAGTGGTCAGCTATGGCTGCTGGGCAACGACGTCACCGCTCATGCCATGGAAGCGCGCTGTCACGCCGGGCTGGGCCGCGCCTTTCAGATCGTGCGTCCCTTCCCGGAAATGACCGTGCACGAGAACGTCACTGTGGGCGCGCTGTTCGGCAAGCGCGGCATGAATCTTCCTCAGGCCCGCGAAAGGGCCTACGACCTGCTGGAACGCACGGGTCTGGCTGCCCACGCCGATAAGGCGGCCCATGAACTCACCCTGCTGCAGGACAAGCGCCTGGAAGTCGCACGAGCCCTGGCCACCCAGCCGCAGGTGCTGCTGCTGGACGAGGTGATGGCCGGCCTGCGTCCCGCCGAGGCACAGGAAGCGGTCGCGCTGGTGCGCAGCGTGCAGGAGAGCGGCGTCAGCGTGCTGTTTATCGAGCACATCATGCCGGTCGTGCGGGATCTGGCCGACCGCGTGGTGGTCATGGATCAGGGACAGGTGATCGCCGAGGGCACTTACCGCGAGGTCACCGCCAATCCCCAGGTGGTCAGCGCCTATCTGGGTACCGAAACGGAGCTGCACGCATGAGGCCGAATAAGCAGCACCTGCTTTTTCCCGGCGGAGCGAGCGGACATGTGCCAGGAGGTCTGGCAGTCGAAGGGCGGCCCGTGAACATCGGGACGGCCTGGAACAAAGGGGCAGCCTGATGACACAACACACGAAGGGCCAGGAACTGGTGATCGAGAACCTGGCGGCCGGCTACGGCAAGGTCCAGGTCCTGTGGGACGTTAGCGTACGCGTCGGCCCCGGCGAGTTCGTGGCTATGATCGGGGCCAACGGGGCGGGTAAGACCAGCACCCTGCGCGCGGTTAGCGGCGTGGTCCGGCCGACCGCAGGGCGGATCCTGCTGGGTGGACAGGACATCACCAGCGCCACGCCCTCGCAGATTGTGGGAATGGGGCTGGCCCACGTGCCCGAGGGCCGTGAACTGTTCGCCCTGATGACGGTGCGCGAAAACCTGGAACTGGGGGCAGCCATGCGCCCCGAGGCCCGCTCCGCACAGGCCGAGACTCTTGAGCGGGTCTATACCCTCTTTCCGCGCCTGCGTGAGCGCTCGGGTCAGCTGGCCGGGACGCTGTCGGGTGGCGAGCAGCAGATGGTCGCGGTCGGTCGCGCCCTGATGGCCAAGCCCAGTGTGCTGGTGGTGGACGAGCCCAGCCTGGGCCTGTCCCCACTGATGACCCAGACGGTGTTCGGTGCACTCAAAGCCGTGAATGCCGAGGGCGTGAGCGTGCTGCTGGTCGAGCAGAACGTGGGCCTGAGTCTGAAGCTGGCCAGCCGTGCCTACGTGCTCGAAAATGGCCAGGTGGTCAATCAGGGCACGGGCGCTGTCCTGCTGGCCGATCCGAGCGTCCGCGAGGCCTATCTGGCATTGTGACCCTTTCCCCTTGAGGTAAACATATGGTCAGCGTCGTGCCATATCCGTCAGACTTCAGGTCCTAAAATAGATCCATGAAGGGCCTCGGAGAATTTATCGAATGGCTCCGTGAAGTGCTCAAGGGCGCGTCGCAGCCACAGCCTCAACCGGTGCCTGTCCGCGTGCGTCAAAGGCGTTAACGGGCCCCCTCTTCAATCCACCTGCTTTCCGTCCACCCCCTGGGGTGGATGTTTTTGTGGGACGACGAGGCCTGGAGGGAAAGTACCCCCAAAGCAGCGCAGATGGCCACGGTGTCAGACGGGGGGCAGGCGCTATTCTGGCGGTCGTGCCGGAAGCGTCGGATCATGGAATGAGCGAACTCAGGGCGCTGGTCAGCGGGCGCCCGCAATCTGACCGCGACCGCGTTGACCTGGCCTACGAATTTGCTCGTGACGCCCACAAGGGAGTCAACCGCAAGAGTGGTGAACCCTACATCACCCATCCGGTGGCGGTCGCGGTCATTCTGGCCCGCCTGGGCATGGACACCGACAGCGTCATGGCCGGGTTGCTGCATGACACCGTGGAGGATGTCGAGGGCGTGACCTTCGAGAGCATCGAGGAACTGTTCGGCCCCGACGTGCGGCGCATCGTGGAAGGGGAGACCAAGGTCAGCAAGCTCTCCAAGCAGGGCAGCCAGCAGGCTGAGGTGGCCCACACCGGGCGTGACATGCAGGCCGAGAACCTACGCCAGATGCTGATCGCCATGACGGCCGATATCCGCATCATCGTGGTCAAGCTGGCCGACCGGCTGCACAACATGCGGACCCTGGGCTCCATGAAGCCCGAAAAACAGCAGCGTATTGCGCGGGAGACCATGGAAATCTTCGCGCCGCTGGCCCACCGGCTGGGCATCGGGAAGATCAAATGGGAACTGGAGGACCTGAGCTTCCAGTACCTGCAGCCCGACGACTATGCCTACCTGCAGTCGCGCCTGCGCACCCGCCAGGAAGAACGTGACGCGCTGATCCAGGGCGCGGTCAAGCAGCTGCGCGAAGCGCTGGAAGACGACCTGGAACTGCCCGAATGGGTCGGCGAGATCGACATTGCCGGGCGCAGCAAACACCTGTGGAGCATCCACACCAAGATGAAACGCGAGGGCAAGGCGCTGGAGCAGATTTTCGACCTGCTGGCCATCCGCGTGATCCTGACACCCAAGGACCTGATCGTGCCGCCCGGCACCGACGAGAAGCGCCGCGAGCGGGCCGAGGAGACCCGCGAGAAGCGTATCTGTTACCACACCGTCAGTATCGTGCACAGCATGTGGACGCCGCTGCCTGGGCGCTTCAAGGACTACATTGCGGTGCCCAAACCCAACGGCTACCAGAGCCTGCACACCACCGTGATCAGTCAGAGCGGGCAGCCTATCGAGGTGCAGATCCGCTCGCGGCGCATGCACGAGGTTGCCGAATACGGGGTGGCGGCCCACTGGATGTACAAGCAGGGCGCGCAGCTGGCGGCCCGCGACCGCGAGAACTGGATCTCGCAGCTCAAGGAACTGCAGAACGAGATCAACGACGCGTCCGACTACATGGACGCCGTGAAGTCCGACATCCTGTCGCAGCGCGTGCGGGTGTTTACGCCCAAGGGGCTGGCCATCAGCCTGCCGGCCGGCAGCACCAGCATCGATTTCGCGTACCACATCCACACCCGCATCGGCGAGACCACCGTGGGGTCACGGGTCAACGGCAGCATCGTGCCGCTGTCGCATCATCTGAAAAACGGCGATATGGTCGAGATTGTCACCAGCAAGAACGGCAAGCCCAGCAAGGACTGGCTGAATTTCGCCGTGACCCGCTCGGCCCGGGCCAAGATCCGTCACCATTTCCGTACCCAGGAGCGTGAGGACGCCCTGAAACGCGGCCACGACCTGCTGGAGCGCTACCTGCGTAAGCGGCACCTGCCGGTCCGTCAGCTGATGCGCACCAAGCTGCTGGAAGACGCGACTCACAAGCTGGTCGGCACCCGGAACCCGGACGACCTGTACCTCGCGCTGCATGCGTCCAAGACAACCCCCAGTGCGGTGGCCCGCGTGTTGTCTCCCAGCCTGGCGCAGGAACAGGCCTCCGTGACCCCGGGCCGCCGCGCCCCGGTGCCGCGTCCCCCGGAGCCCGGTGGCGTGTATGTCGAGGGTTTTACCACCAACTCCAAGCTCAGCCAGTGCTGCAATCCCATCCGCGGCGACCAGATCATGGGTTACCTGACCCGGGGGCGTGGGGTCAGTGTGCACCGCATCGACTGCCCCAACATGATCCGGCTGCTCAAGGACGAGCCCGAACGCTGTGTGGCGGCGTCCTGGAACAGCGGAACGCCCGGCAACGTGATCATGGATCTGGACGTCATTGCGCAGGACCGCAGCGGTCTGCTCGCCGATGTGTTGGGGGTTCTGGCGGCCGAGAAACGTAGCCCCATGAAGTTGGAGGCGGGTGTGGCTGCCGACAATACTGCGACCATTCACCTGCGTCTGGCAATGGCGGGCAACTCCGACCTGGAACGCCTGCGCGCCGCCCTGATGCGGGTTGACGGTGTAACGGATCTGGTGCGGGGTGGCAAAAGCCGCAACGGTGGACGCGCCCGCAACGGAGCCAGCGCGTGAAGCCCATATCGATCTGTAGGTCCGGGGAGATCATATGAACCTGCTGCTGGCTCCTGACCTCGGGGACCTGCTGCGCCTGCATCCGCAGTACAACGCGGGCACTGTGGTCGAACTGCTGCGGTATCTGGGCGCGTCCGGGGTGCAGTGGGCCACGTCCAGCGACCCGGACCATCCGCTGCGTGACGCATTGCCGGCCGCGCGCATCGGCATTCATGACCTCGAACAGGCGGACTGGAGCTGGGCCGAGACCGAGCATGAGCAGCTGCGTAGCTTCCTCGGCCAGTATCCGCAGGGCCGTGAACGACTCAATGCCGCCGCGCGGGCTGAACGGGAATATGCCGCCCACCTGCAAGGGCCACTGACGGCTGCGCAACTGCTGGGTCCGGGGTTTCTGGAACTGGCCCGTCGGTATCACGATGACCTGCGTGCCGCGCTGGATGAAGGTCCGGGCACCCGCTGGCAGGCGCGCCGCCTCGACGAGGTCGCGGCGCAGCTGCAGGGTCAGGATGGGGTCGTGATCGCGCCGCTCGATGACCTGCCCGGTCTCCTTGACCGCCTGCCAGGGGCCCAGGTGCCTGACGTGTCGTCCTTCAGTGCCGGTGAGATGAGCCGGGTCCGCGCGCTGGCCGACCGTGCCTGGCAGCTGCGCGAGGAGGACGACCTGAGTGCACTGCTCTCGGCACTGGACCGGGAGCCCGGCGACGCCGTGACACCGCGCGCAGAATTGGACGCGGCGGCAGCCAGCATCTATCTGGCTGTCGGTCAGCTGGGCGACGCCCGGACCCTGCTGGAGCGCGCTGTACACGCCCTCAATGACGATCAGCCACGCAGTCTGGCCGGGCTGACCCTGGCGCGGCTGGGTCAGGTTCGCGACGCCATGGGTGACCGCGACCTGGCCCAGAGAACCTACCGGGCGGTTCTGGCACTTTCCTATGCTCCCCGGATTGCCCTGGATACGGCGAAAGCCGGGCTGGAGCAGCCGTTTGAACTTGTGCGGGACACTCCAGAGTGACCTTTCCGGTCTGATTCAGAGTGCGGCATTGAGATGCGCTTTGAGGACGCCTGGCATGACAACTCGCATAATCTGGTCCATTGCCGGTGAATGTATGGACACGGCGGTCTGTAGGCGTCCCCCGTCGCCGCTGGGATTGCTTGTGGCCGGACTAACCTCTGGTATGACCAGCGTGCAGGAAAACCGGAGCCTGACACTGCAAAACTTTGCCTGCAGAACGGGCGCGTAGCACCATGTTTGATCGGCCCCGGTCTGAGTTGCGCCGCCACGGGTCCCAGTTATGCCCACTGATAACCCCCTCTAACCCCATTGCGATGAATTTCGATCCTGTTCCCTTACACGGGGAGTCTCCTGGAAGGAACGGCTCCTGCCTTGGATGAACCGCAACTCTGGTGCAGAAGGGAAGACTGGCTATGCGTTGTCACGTTTGCGGTAGTGCCTCGACCTGAATATTCACTTGCAGGAATATTCCCAGAATGGTATAGTTGGATCGGGCGAGAGTTACGAACAGGGCCAGGGAGGAGTTGCCTACATGAATGCCGTCACCTTCAGTGCTTTAGCGGAACCGCACCGTTTCCAGATTGTCGAGCTGCTGCTCGAGCAGCCCCTGACTGTCGGTGAAATCGCCACACGCCTTGATATCCGTCAGCCTCAGGCGTCCAAGCATCTGCGCGTTCTGAGTGACGCGGGGGTCGTGGAAATGCAGGCGGTGGCCAACCGGCGCATCTGCCGTCTTCGTCCCGAGCCTTTTCAGGACCTCGACGGCTGGCTCAGCACCTACCGGCACCTCTGGGAAGACCGTTTCGACCAGCTCGACACTTATTTGCAGCAGCTTCAGCAGACGGACCAGGATTCCGGGGTGCCCCGGACCGGCCCTACTGAGAGCACACCTGACGAGTAACTCCCGGCTTCACGCAGGAGGCCTGGTATGACGCATTGAGACAAGATTGGCCACAACAGTACCCGGCAAGTCAGGGCGTCCCCATCCCCCTTCAGGAGGTTTTTTATGACCAGCACCGCAACGTCCCCCATGATCTCACGAGTCGAAGCTGGAAGGGAACTTGTCCTCGAACGCGTCTTCAAGGCCCCTCGCCAGCTGGTATTCGATGCTTTTTCGAACGCTGAGCATCTGAGCAGATGGTGGGGTCCCCGGGGATGGGAGGTTCCTCACTGCACCGTCGACTTCCGTCCTGGCGGCAAGTGGCACTACTGCATGAAGTGTGTCGACCGGGCCCAGGAAAACTTCTACGGCATGGAATCGTGGGGCCTGGGCATCTACCGCGACATCGAGGAGCCAGCACGCATCGTCTACACCGACTATTTCTCTGATTCCGAAGCCAACATCAACGAAACCATGCCTCCCACGCTTTCGACGCTGACCTTTGAAGAGGTCGAGGGTGGCACGAAGGTCGTGAACCGGGCCATGTACAGCTCGGAAGACGGGCTGAAGACCGTCATGGACATGGGCATGCTGCAGGGCATCACCGAAACCTGGGACCGTCTGGCCGAGCATCTGGAGTCGCAGCAGGAACAGCGGAGCTGAGGCCCTGGTGCTGGCTGCGGCGCAGGGCGCTCAGGGTGGGCAACCAGACCAGAACAGCGCCGCCCGCGAATGTTCGCGGGCGGCGGCTGCATAGCGGCTCTGGTCAGCTGCGCTTGCGGCGACGCAGACGCTCCATGGCGGCTTCCAGGCTCAGACGCATGCGTTCCAGGGCGTGTGCCAGGTCACCGATCTCGTCGTTGCGCTCGGCCCGCACGGGGTGGGTCAGGTCACCCATGCTGATTGCGTCGGCCACCTTCACCAGACGCTCGATCGGCTCAACCACGCGGCGCGCGGCACGCAGGGCCAGGGCAGCGGCCAGACCCAGGGCCAGCAGCGAGACGGCCAGCACCAGCAGCAGCGTGTTGCGCAGGTTGGCTGCTGCCTGGGTGTTCGGCACGCCTACCGAGATGCGGTACAGCAGATCCGCGCTGTCCGTCGCGCCCGTGACCGTGGAGCGGCTGCCGTCTTCGGTTTCAATCACGCCCAGACGGCTGGTGACGTAGGCGGTGCGGTCATTTTTGCTGTTCGACGGCTCCTGGATGGCGGCGCGCAGTTCCTGGGCCTGGGTGCTTTCTCCTGCGCCCACGTCCTCAAGCTGCTTGAGCTGCTCGCGGTAGGCGTCGGCCGCGCTGCCGCTGGACTGGAAGGTCCCGCTGTTGGGGTTATCGCGCACGAACTCGGCCACGCGTGCCTGCATGATGCTGTCCACGGCCGGATTGCGGCTGCGGAAGTAGGTCGTGCCGTCAGGCAGTTCCACACGCACGAAACCCACGGCCGAACGGGACAGCAGCGTGTCGAGCTGCGAGTTCACCGACTCCTGGTTGCGGGTATCGAGGCTGGTTCCCACGGCCACGGCGACGGCCTGTGCGTTCTGCTGTACCAGCTGGCGCTGCAGTCCCGGCAGGATCAGGCTCAGCAGGCCCAGCGTCAGACCGGTGGACAGCAGCAGCGGCGTCAGGGTGCTGACGGTGAGCTGCTGTGCCAGGCTGCGGCGGCGCTTGGTGGTGACGGCGCCCGGCTCCTCGTTCAGGGCCGTGATGACGGCTGCTGGTTCGGCCGCCGTCTTGGCCGGCGAGCTGTCCGTGATGGTCAGTGCGCCGGTGAAGTCGGACCACACGTCTGCTTCAGGAGCAGCCGTGGCGGTGATGACCTGGGGCTCGGCTGCGGTCTGGCTGGCAGCGGGGGTGGTCACCAGCGGCACCTGGTCAGCGCTGCCAGCGTCAGGCAGGAAGGGGGCGCTGGGCATGGCGGTCACGGAGGTGCTGAACGGGTCAGCAGTGCTGGACGGTGCGGACGCTTCGGGCCAGGCGCTGACCGCTGCCTTACCGCCCGGCTCTTCGTTCCAGCCGGCCACCGATCCGGCGGACGGCGCGGCACCCCAGCTGGGAGCGGACATGCCTGACGCCGGCGCAGTGGCCAGTGGGGCGTCGTCCAGAACAGCGGTACTGCCCGACGTGGCACCCGCCATGGCGAAGGCGGAAGTGGCAGCGGGCCGGCTGGCCACACCCTGGAACGGCTCGCTGAGCAGGCCGGTTTCCTCGCGGACTTCTTCGAGAACCACCTGAGCACCGATGCTTTCAAACACGCTGAGCAGCAGCTCGGCGCGGGCCCGGCCGGTGGGTTTCATCAGACGACCGGCGCGGCGGGTGGCCAGACGCTTGGCCTGTTCAGGGTTCAGTCCGAACCGTTCGGTAAGCTGCACTTCCAGTGCGGGCAGCGATTCTTCGGGCACAGGCTGCCGGATGACGACCGTGTACTTCATGCGTTGACTCCCTTATGACCGCGCGGCGCGGCGTGAGTTGAGATGTGAGGGGCGGTGCGCAGGCTCACAGAAAGCCCCGGGCGCGGACCTGCCGGACAAACGCGTCCATCTGGCTGGCATCCAGTTCGCTGGCCAGGGTCGAGAGCAGCGCACTGAGTGTGGCGGTCTCGCCCAGGTCCTCCATGGCGTCGTCCATCATCAGTGTGGCCATCGGGCCTACCACACTGACCAGGATCTTGGTGAGCTCGGCCTCCAGTGCGGCCGATACTGGCCGCTGCTGCGCGGTGGCCCGCTCGACCCACTGTTGCGACTGCTGCACGGCCGTCAGCACATCGGCGTCGCTGACGGCCGCCATCCTGGCCACCTGAGCGCTGTCGCGCTCGCCGTTGACGTGCGTCATGATCTTCCACACGCCGTAGGGCAGCGGAGTCTGATCGCTCAGGCCCTCGGGCCAGCTGACGACTGCCATCTCAACTCACCTCCAGTTCGGCAGCAAGCCACTCGGGCCGCTGCCTCAGCGCGCCAAGCGGCAGGTCCGCCAGGCGCACTCCAGCGCGGTTCATCATCTGACGCAGGGCGGCGCTTAGCGCGGGGCGCAGTTCCTGCAGCTCCAGCTCGGGATCGACCTGCAGTATGCCGTTGGTCAACACGACCTCCTGTGCAAACGGATCGAGGCAGGGATGCTCGTCGGACAGGGCCACGGTGGCCTGCCGCCACGGCTCGGCCAGGGGAACCTGCGAGTTCACGGTGCGCAGCAGTTCCTGCCAGAAGCTCAGGGTGCCTTCGCGGTCGTTGGCACGGTAGGTGGAGACCATCTGGCACGCTGCTCCGCTCTGCGGGAGGGTGCCCTCAAGTAACTGACCCGCCTTCCAGTAGCTGCAACTGCCACCGGAGATCAGTGCGCCGGTGAAATGCACCCGCTGAAGCTCATGCTGGGCGGCTGGCCACGGCACTTTGAGAGGGGTCGGCTCGTCTGCGGCGCGCAGGGCCCAGATCAGGTCGCTGATCACGCCGTCCATTCGGGTCAGCGTGACCTGCGCGCGTGGCATGGCCTGCATCGCGGCCGCCCAGCTGACCTCGTGGCCACCCTGTGTGAAGCCGGCGCGCGCAGCGCCCTGCACCAGCGCAAAACGCGCCCATCGCTCGCCTTGCCAGATATCCAGCATTCCGCTGAAGCTTTCGTCCTGACGGGCCTCGAAGTCGGCGCTGATTTCGGTCCAGGGATAGTGGTCGGTCGACAGGTCACGGTACACCGCGCGGTCTGCCGGGAGCGGGAAACGGCTCAGGGAGGGGGGAAGAAGGGTAGTTTCAGCCATGCGTGGGTAGCGTCCAGGGTCGTGAAGAGGAGGTGAGGAGATCACGGGCTCGTCGTATCGCGCCTTCATCTGACTCTTTTGACTCTTACCGCACGCTTACATACATCGAAAAGATCACGCCGCCTCCCAGATAAAGGAAGGCGGCGCAGTGGAAATCGGGTGTCGCTTAGCCAAGCTCCTGAAGCAGTGCCTGGACGCGGGCACGCAGGTCTCCGCGGTCCTGTGGGGCGCCCAGCTGGTGCAGGCCGCCGTGGTAGGCGTCCGGGTCACCGAACAGGCGGGAGAGCAGCTCGAATTCGCGCTGGCTGCGCAGGCTGGCGTCGTCACGGAACATGGTCACGTACTGATCCTGGAAGGCCCATTCGTTCAGGCGGCCGTCCACGAAATCACGCATCAGGCGGCGGTAGGGCTCCACGTTGTCGTCGGTAGCGATCGCCGCGCTGCCCGTGCGCTGAGGCACCTGGGTATCGAAGATTGGCCGCAGCGCCTCGGGAGTGATGTCCCAGTTGTTGACCTCGAACTGGACCTCGCCGTCGCGGAACAGGATGAACTGCGGGCTGTGGTGCACGATGCCGGTGCGCTGGGCCACGTGGTTGCTGGCCGGGCGCCAGTCCACCACCCGGATAAAGCCGACCGGCAGCTCATGCCGCTGCAGGAAGGTTTCCAGCACCCCAAAACCCTGCATGGTCTTGTGGCAGGTTCCGGCCTTAAAGACAGCAGCAAGCGGGTATTCGGTCAGGAACTGCTCCACCTCTTCGGGGGTGGTCAGGGGTACGAGCACCTGTTGGTTCTCAGCTGGAGTGGCTTGTGTCATGCCCACAGCATACCCGCCGCTTTAGAAAACGAAGTGAGGCGAGGCACGAACCCCGCTGTGAGGTCCTGACTAGCGGCTTCTCAGGCCCCTGCTCAGTCCAGGGTCCAGGCCTGAATTTTCAGGTGACGCGCGCCGGGATAATCTTCCCCCGCTGTCAGGCGACTGGTGACCCGCCCGGAGCGGCCCGCCTGACCCAGCCCGGTCTGAATCATGCGCCCGAATGCTTCTGTGCCGACGCCCCCGTGGTTGAGCAGGGCCAGCACCCGCCCGCCCGGCGCTACTACCGCGGCGGCCAGGGCCACCAGACGCCCGTAATCCTTCTCGGCCCGCCAGATGCCGGTCTTGCCGCGCGCAAAACTGGGTGGGTCCAGCACCACCAGATCAAACCGGTCTCCGCGCCGCTGAAGGCGGGCGAGCCATTCGAACACGTCCCCATACAGAAAGTCCGTGTCCGGGGCACTCAGACCGCTCAGGTCATAGTTGTCCTGACCCCAGCTCAGGACCCTCCGTGACAGGTCCACGTTTTTTACCGTCTCGGCCCCGCCCAGCGCCGCACTCAGGCCAAAACCGCAGGTGTAGGCGAAGGTGTTCAGCACCCGGGCCGGCGCCGAGGCACGTACATACTCACGGGCCGGCCGGGCATCCGTAAACAGACCGGTGCTCAGGTCGCCTCCGGGCCGGATCAGAAAAGGCACGCCGCTTTCAAGCGCCGTGACCTCGGATCGGGATTCTCCCCAGACCGGGTTTGGAGGGGACAACCACTCGCGCGCCACATTGGCGGTGTGGCGGGCCTCGACCGGCCGCCGCTTGAGGTACACGCCCGCCAGCCCGGCCGCCTCGGCGCAGCGCGTGGCAAGCTCCGTTTCTTCCTGCGCGCTCAGGTCCTGATAGAGGCTGAGAACTCCAGCGTCACCGGCGATATCCAGCGCGAAGGCTCCACCGGTTTCGGTGGTGTGGACGCCCCGGTAGATGGTCGTGCCCTGGGCACTCAGGTGGGCTCGGTGGCCAAGCAGGGAGACCAGATCTGGAACTTCGGGGATGAGCACGCTGCCGAGTCTACGCCTGCAGAACACTCGGCCCACGAAAAGGAACCGGGCCTGAAGATCATCTTCAGGCCCAGGACATCTGTGGGGTGCGCTAGGGCCGGGCGCCCAGCAGCCACCATACGGCTGCCGTCGCCACGGCTGTGATCACCCAGAACCGGATCGTGACGTGGGTTTCGGGCCAGCCGCTCAGTTCGAAGTGATGCTGGATGGGGCTCATCCGGAAAACGCGCTTGCCACGCGTCTTGAACGAGATGACCTGAATCATCACGCTCAGCACCGCAACGACCGGAATAATCGCGGCAATGGGCAGCAGCCAGATGTCTGCATACAGGATGTAGGCTCCAGCCGCCACCGCACCTATGGCATGTGACCCCATATCACCCATGAATACCCGGGCCGGATGCGCGTTGAACCACAGGAAGCCCAGCAGGGCCGCGACCAGCAGCGCCGAAACCGGCGAGAACGCCAGCAGCGGCAGCAGCACGATGATTGCCACGCCGCCCAGCAGGCCGTCGAGACCATCGGTGAAGTTAAAGGCATTGACGCTGCCGACCATGACCAGCGCCACCAGGATCACGTCAAGGACAGGGCCCAGGCTGGGCACAAGCTCGTGGCTGGCCAGAGGCGCTGCCAGCCACGCAAAGACCAGGGCAACCAGAAACTGCAGCGGAAACTTCTCACGGGCCAGCAGTTCCTTCTTGCCGCTGCCCCGCATCCGCGACTGTATTTTCAGCCAGTCATCGACGCCACCCACCACGCCCATGGCCAGTGCCGTAAGCATGATCAGCAGTTCGCGTTCACCGCCCCCGTTGCCACTCAGGTACAGCGGAAAGAACACCAGAGCCATGGCCAGCACAAACGCCACCCCGCCCGCAGTCGGCGTCCCCTCTTTCACCAGATGGGTCTGCGGGCCGTCCTTGCGAACCGGCTGACCCCAGCCACGCGCCTTGCTGACGCGGATAAACAGACCCACCAGGAACCACGACAGCAGCGCGGTGACCATCAACACTGTGTGGTCACCTGCGTCGCACCTTCGAATGCATGCCTCATCTCAATCGGCGAGGTTACCACGCCCCACCGTCGTGCGGATGCGCCCGGTCCGTGTCCGGGACGATGGCCCGTCTCATCCTAAAGCTTCTTCCTAAGTAGTCAACCGTGGCTGACTATCAGCTCGTGCATGTGCGGCCTCTGGAAGTCTGGCCTGACGTGCTTCTGGCGGGCCTGGAATGCCGAGTACCTGTCAGGTCAGGCCCCGCCGTGCCGCACGGCCCGGTCAAGCGGAGCGCCCCATTCAGACTGGACTTGCAAGCAAACAGCCTCTGACTGGGCAGAGGCTGCATCGATACCGCCTAAGCTCAGTTCGCCATGTAACGGATAAAGTCGCGCATGCTGTTCACACACGAGCTGGCTTCATGCTGGGCGCTGCTTCCGGTAACGGTGCGCAGAATTCCCTTGTCGCTGAGGTACAGCTGGGAGACCCGGTACTTCACACCGGCCGATTCAAAGCTGTAGGCCGCCAGAACACTCCAGACACCGGCTCGGTCCACCGGCTGCGCCACCACTTCGCTGAGCCTCTGGGCGCTGCCCTGACGGATCAGCGTGGTCTGCAGTTTTTCGGCGAACGTGCGCGCCTCTGCTACAGAACGGAAGACAGGAAAAGCCTGACCATGGCGTTCCTCGCGCAGGACGCAGGCTCCTGCCGGGTCAATCCACTCCTGGGCGTTTCCATTGACAGGTGTCCAGCCATTGAGAGGAACAACCAGGGCGCCGGCCACACCGGATATACACAGAAGCGCGGCAGACACAAGGGCAGTCAGGGTGCGGCTCACAGGCATCACCTTCTCAGGCTATCAACTGGACTATGGCAATCTTGTGGTGAATTTCATTTTCGGCTCATGATCTGGGACACCCGGGTGTCAAGTCCTGCGCGGATAGCCGGCCACTCTGCCTGCAAGACGCTGAACACCACGCTGTCGCGGCCCAGACCATCGGGGCGGACCTGATACTGCCGCAGCGTACCTTCGCGCACCGCGCCCAGCTTTTCCATGGCGCGCAGACTCCGCTCGTTGCGCAGATCCACCTTGAACTGCACCCGACCGGCACCCAGTACCTCAAAGGCCCGGGTCATCATCAGCAGTTTGGCCTCCGGATTCACGGCAGTGCCCTGCGCGGCAGGCAGCAGCATGGTTCCTATCTCTGCCCAGCGGTCGGCCACCCTGATCTCGCTGTAGCTGATCCGACCCACCACTTTGCCCCCATCGTTCAGGCGCACGGCAAAATTCACCCGGTTTGGCAGGGCGTTCAGGCGACCTATGAATGCGGCCCAGGCCTCGTCTGTGGCGGCCTCCGGACCTCCACGCGCCAGAAACCGCAGGGTGTCGGCGTCAGCCCCGGAATTCAGGTCTGGGGCGTGCTCCTCACGCAGGGCTTCCAGGGTGATGACCCGGCCCGTAAGGACCGGCGTGCGGAACCATTCCTCGGCGGGTGCAGGGGCTGCAGGAAAGACCGGGGCGCTTGTGCTCATGCCGACTACTGTAGCCAGCCGGAAAGGGGAGAAGACGCAGTTCGCTGGTTCTTTTTGCCGGGTCACGGGAGTTTCAAGTTTCATTCTGGATAGACCGCCTGCTCAGGCGCGGGCGGGTCAGCGGTGGTAGGGTTCGCCCGCACTGATGGTCGCCGCGCGGTAAAGTGCCTCCAGGAGCACCACCATCGCGAGATCATGTGGCAGGGTCAGCTGCCCCAGACCCCACAGCAGATGAGCGCCAGAACGCAGTTCATCGGTGTGGCCGTCCGGTCCCCCAATGGCAAACGCGAGTTCTCCCACGCCTCCGACCGCCTGGGCGTCAAGGTAGGCGCTCAGGTCCGGGGACGCGAACTGCCGGCCACGCGGATCGAGCAGCACCAGGGGGGCTTTGCCGGCCGCGCGCCGCACCGCCTCGCTTTCCAGGGCCTGCGTCCGGCCCGCGACGCGTGTGACCTGCAGCTTGTGGTAACGCCGCAGCCGTTTCTCGTATTCGTCCCATCCCAGCCGGGCATAGGCGAGTTTGGGTTCTCCTACAGTGATCAGGTGCAGCCGCACATGCTGATGCTATAGGAAGCCTTGAGCCACCCGGGGCTGCCCCGCCGTTAAACTGTGCCGTATGAAGACTGCCACCTGCATCTGGTGCCCGGCCCCGGGCCGCGGCGCGGCACGCCGGAGGTGCCTTTGAACTACGCGGCGACTCTGGCGGTGCTGGTGGTTCTGGCCTTCTGCTTTCCCCTGACCGTCCGGCTGGGGGCTCAGGTCGGGGTGCCGGAGGCCATTATGGCCACCACGCTGGGAGCACTGCTGACCTTTACCTCGACCGCTTACCTGGTCCGCTGGCAGGTCCGCCATCACCGTTTCCAGCTTGAGCAGCTGGAGGCCGCCCGTTCGCAGGTCCGGTCCGACCCGGACAACCCACGGTCCTATTTTGTGCGTGGTGAGCATCTTGGGGCTATGCTGCTGCGCCAGGGCAGGCGGAGGGAAGCAGCCGAGGTGATCGACCGCTATGCGCGGCTGGGTGGAGCGCGCGAGTCAGAAATTGTTGCACTGCACGAAGCACTGTCACGCGCCGAGCGTCGGCAGCGCCGCGCGCAGGGGAGGGAAGCATGAGGGCATACAAGGGCATCGTGGAAAATGGCGTGGTCGTGGTGGTCGGCGCACGTCTCCCGGAAGGCACAGTCGTCACGGTGACCGTCGGCGAGGGTGAACTGCTGCGGGCCAGAATCACCAGTGTGCTCAAGCGTCCCCGCAAGATCAGGGTCCGGCTCAAGCCGACCCCGGGCCTGGCCATGGAAGCCGGGCTGGACGGCAGCGCAACGCACACAGACCATGACTGAGCCCGCAGGCCGTGATCCAGACACGGACCAACCTGAACTGGAGTGGCCGGAACCGGACCCACCGGACCAGGGGCTGGCTGATTCCCAGTGGGCTCCACAGCTGCCCGAAGCGACCTCGCCCATTCCGGACGGTCCCCGGGTGTGGCTGGTGCCCACGCCGGTCGGCAATCTGGGTGACATCACCCTGCGCGCCCTGAACGTCCTGCGGGCTGCCGACGCCGTGGCCTGTGAGGACACCCGCCGGACAGGCGCCCTGCTGTCCTACCTGGGCATCCGCCGTCCCCTGGTGCGCCTTGATGCCCATACCATGCACCGCGCGCCTCAGGTCCTGGAGCGCCACGCCCGTCTGGCCTATGTCAGCGACGCCGGGACGCCGGGAATCAGCGACCCGGGCGCCGAACTGGTGCGCGCCGCCCTGGATGCCGATATTCCCGTGGAGGTGCTGCCAGGGGCCACGGCATTTGTGCCGGCCCTGATCCTCTCGGGACTGCCCGGTGCCCGGTTTACCTTCGAAGGCTTTGTGCCGCGGTCGGGCCGGGAACGCAAGGCGCGCTTCGCCCTGATCGCGGCCCGCGCAGAAACCAGCGTGCTGTATGAAAGCCCTCACCGGCTGCACGCCACGCTGACGGATCTGGCGGCCGCCTGTGGCCCCCGGCGCCCCGCCAGCGTGACCCGGGAACTGTCCAAGCGCTTCGAGGAAACCCGCCGTGGTCCCCTGGAAGACCTCGCACAGCACTTCTCCGGCCCGGTCAAGGGAGAACTCGTCGTGGTTGTCGAGGGCCGCCCTGAGGGAGCAGCTGAACTGACACAGCCGGTCACGGACCCCGCGCAGCAGGCACGGGAATGGGCCCAGGCTGGACTGGGGGTCAGGGATATACGTGACCGCCTGACTGCCCAGGGTTTGCGTAAGAATGACGCTTACGCCCTGGCCCTGCAGGCCACCCAGAACTGACTGCTGCACCGCACGAGTGGCGTCCTGTTTGTTCCCGTAAGCCCACCCCTGAAAAGAGAGTGTCACCATGACAGAGCATCCGACATCCCCCAACCCCACCGCTGTCCCTGGCCAGACCGCCCGCCCTAACCCTGCCGGAGTGCGCCGGCTCGCCGTGCTGACCAGCGGCGGTGACGCGCCCGGCATGAACGCCGCCATTCGGGCCGTCGTGCGGACCGGCACCCAGCAGGGCATTGAAATGATCGGCGTCCGCCGTGGATTCTCGGGTCTGCACCGCGGCGAACTTTCCGTAATGGGCGCGCGCGACGTGGCTAACATCATCCAGCGGGGCGGGACGGTTCTGCTGACCGCACGCAGCCGGACCTGGCGGACACCTGAAGGCCGCGCCAGTGGGGCCCAGGTGCTGCGCGACTGGGGCGTGGACGGCCTGATCGTGATCGGTGGTGACGGCAGCTTCCACGGTGGCCACTACCTGCAGGAGGAACACGGTATTCCTGTTATCGGCATTCCAGGAACCATCGACAATGACCTCTACGGGACCGACCATACTATCGGGTATTTCACGGCCGTGGAAACGGCGCTTGACGCCGTGGACAAGCTGCGCGACACCGGAGCTTCGCATGAACGCATCTTCGTGATCGAGGTCATGGGCCGGCACGCCGGGCATATCGCACTGGACGTCGCCGTGGCAGGAGGCGCCGAAGAGGTGTTTATCCCCGAGGACGAAAAACCGGTCGCGGGCGTCGTGGAGATCGTCAAGGACAGCGTGGCCAAAGGCAAACGTGGCAGCATCATCATCGTTGCCGAGGGCTATGAGGGCGGCGCGCAGGGAGTGGCAGACGCCATCGAGGCCGGCACCGGCCTGGAAACCCGGGTGAGCATTCTGGGTCACATCCAGCGTGGCGGCTCGCCGGTGTCCAGCGACCGGATTCTGGCCAGCCGCCTGGGAGAGGCCGCCGTTTACGCCCTGATGGAAGGCCGCAAGGGTGTCATGGTGGGCCGCGGAGCCAGCGGCATCATCTACACGCCACTGCAAGAGACCTGGGAAAAGCGCAAGGACGTGAGCCGTGACCTGTACCGCTGCGCGATGACCCTCAGCATCTAGGCCCCCTGGGATTCAGGCTCAGAGAAAGCAGAATGGGCCCGGCGACCAGTGCCGGGCCCATTCTGAAAATCAGGACTTGCCTGGTTTGACAGCAATGGACGTGCTGAGCTTGACCTTACCATCGCCGACCTTCATGACGTACAGGGTTGCTGCCTTGCGGTCACCCACGCTGTTGAAGCTGGTTTTACCCGACAGCAGGCCGCTGAAGGTGCCCTTGCGGACCGCCCGCTCCACCTGGGTACGGCTGGGCAGCTTGTTGCCGTTGCTCCGGGCCGCATTCAGGACGCCCTGCAGGGTGACCTTGGCGGCGTCATAGCCAAAGACCGCGAAGCCCTGGGCCGGCTGCTTGAAGGTCTTCTGGTAAGCCGCTGCAAACGATTTGGCCGCCGGCAGCGCCTCGACCGGAGCCGCACCCGTGGTGAAAAAGACATTCTGGGCGCCCTTGCCGGCGATCTGCAGAAGTTCCTGGCTGTCCAGGCCGTCTCCGCCAACAACCGGGACCGTGACCCCGGCTTCGCGCAGCTGCTTCAGGAACACGCCTACCTGGTTGTAGATGCCCCCGAAGTAGATGGCGTCGGGCTTCTGAAGCCGGATCTTGGCCACAATGCTGGAGAAATCGCTCTTCTCCTCGGTGCCTTCGTTGGTGATCACGCGCACACCACTGGCCTTGAGGGTCCTCTCGACTTCCCTGGCCAGACCTTCGCCGTAGGCGGTCTTGTCGTTCAGGATGTAGACCTTCTTGGCCTTCAGCCGGGTTTTCAGGAACTGGGCGCCGGCCGGACCCTGGGCGTCGTCACGGGGCACGATCCGGTTCATGTTGCTCAGGCCACGGTCGGTGACGTTATTGGCGGTACTGGCCGAGCTGACCATCGCCACGTGGCTGGCCTGCAGGGCGGCGCTGGCAGGAATGGTGACACCACTGTTGAGCGCGCCCACAACCGCCAGGACCTGCCGGTCCGCAGCGATCTTTCGTGCAGCGGCAGTTCCAGTGGCCGGATCCGCCTGGTCATCGAAGGGAACGAACTGCAGGTCAAAACCCAGCTTCCTGAACTGGGGCTTGTACTCGGTGACGGCCAGCTGAATGCCGTTGCGGGCCTGCATCCCGATGGCACTCTGGCCGCCGGACAGGGGAGCGAGGCTGGCGATTTTGATGGTGGTCAGCGCATTGGCACTGCTAAGGCTCAGGGCACTCAGCAGAAGAAGCGTCAAAGG
The DNA here is from genome assembly GCF_014647655.1 of Deinococcus malanensis. Lineage (NCBI taxonomy): Bacteria > Thermotogati > Deinococcota > Deinococci > Deinococcales > Deinococcaceae > Deinococcus > Deinococcus malanensis. The sequence goes on along the minus strand of NZ_BMPP01000002.1, from coordinate 150,587 downwards.
TGTGCGGGGCATGGATCCTCCAAAATGAGGGCGGTAGGTCGGGTGGCGATTGTTGCCCGGGCGGCAACGCTGAACAGAATGAGGGGCTTGTTCCTGCAGGCAGCCGTAACGTCTATGCATCATCCCCTAGCAGCCGACGACGGGAACAGCCAGGGTAGACGACAGGCCTGTCTGCAATCTGATGCCGGGGTCTCCATCTCGCTGCCCGCTCCTGCTGCCAATGGTCCGGACGTGCCGGGCCACCCGGAACAACTTAGCGGCCACGCATCAAGGTGTGGCCGCTTTTGGTGTCTGTCAGGATTCAGTCGATGTTTCGCAGAAACGCCGGGATATCGTAGTCCTTGGGGTCATAGCTGCTGCTGCCACCGCGCTTGGCAGTCACGATGGTTTCCAGACTGCTGCCCCGACCGCCAATACCGCTGGCAATGCTCACCGGCGTGTCGTTGAAGCCTGTAGCGATCACCGTGACACGCACTTCGTCTCCGGCGGCTTCGTCCGGCGTGATCCCGAAGAGGATGTCGGGCTCCTCGAAGCCGGTGGCTTCCCGGATCTTCTCGACGATCTCGTTGGCGTCGGTCATGCTCAGGTCGTAGCTGCCGGTCACATTGACCAGGATGCGCCTCGCCCCCTCAATGCCGCGCTCCAGAAGCGGGCTGTGGATCGCGCTCATGGCCGCCTCGTCGGCGACTTTCTCTCCGCGCCCGGCGCCGATGCCCATCAGGACAGTGCCGCTGTTGGCCAGCAGGTTACGCACGTCGGCAAAGTCGAGGTTAATCATGCCCTCGACATTGATGACATCGCTGATGCCCTTGACGCCGTAGTACAGCACCCGGTCGGCAATCAGAAACGCTTCGCGGAACGAGACTTTCTTGTCCACTGCGGTAAGCAGTTTTTCGTTGTTCACCACAATCATGCCGTCGACGCGCTCAGCCAGCTTGCTGATGCCTTCCTCTGCCACGCGCAGGCGCTTGGGCCCCTCGAACTTGAAGGGCCGGGTCACAATCGCCACCGTGAGAATGCCCATTTCTCGGGCAATCTCGGCGACCACGGGGGCGCTGCCAGTACCGGTGCCGCCGCCCATTCCGGCGGTGATAAACAGCATGTCAGTACCGTCGAGGTACTCCTTGATGCGTTCACGGTCTTCCAGGGCAGCTTTCTCGCCCACTTCCGGGTCGGCACCGGCGCCCAGACCACGGGTCAACCGGTCTCCCAGCTGAATGCGGATCTCGGCGTGGCTCTTGGCGAGCACCTGAGCGTCCGTGTTCCCGGCAATGAACTCCACACCTTCGAGTCCCGATTCAATCATGCGGTTCACGGCGTTATTGCCGGCTCCGCCCAAGCCAATCACGCGAATTCTGGCCGCTTGCATCATGTCTCCTTCGTCACAGGGGCACCCTGAAAAGGAGCCCGCCGGATTTCAACTCGGGGTAGTTTAGCGCACGATACCCTACCTGCCGAACTGACTCCTGCCGGGTTACTCCATAAAACGCAAAAGCCCCTGACCGGCGGAGGTCAGGGGCCTTGGAGAGGCGGACTTTACATCCAGTCCTTGAAGGCATTCCGAAGGCGGTCTACCAGGCTCACGCCTTCTTTCTTGGGGGCCGGCGTGCCTGTGGCAGCGGTGGCAGGAACAGCCGGCAGCGGAGCGGGAACATCCACCGGAGGCGCGCTCTTGGGCTCTTCCTGAAACACGATATGAGGCACCTTGCCGTCCTCGCCGATGCCGTACAGCACCAGTCCTACACTCGCGGCGTGGGTCGGCCCGTTGACGATATCGGTCAGGCCGCCAATGCCACGGGGTCGGCCGAGTCGCACCGGCAACCGGAACCGGTCCCGCGCCAGATCACTGGTGCCGCGCAGCAGCGCGGCGCCGCCGGTCAGGACCACGCCCTGGGCAACCAGTTCGACCGGACCCAGCGTGTGATCGATTTCGTCGCGGATCAGGCTGAAAATCTCCGAGAGGCGTGGCTTGATGATCCGCGACAGTTCAAAGGCGCTGATGGCATGGGTGCTGCCCGACGCCGTGGTGATCTCCAGGGTCAGGTCCTGATCGGCCAGCTCAGGAATGGCCGCGCCGTATCTGCGCTTGACGTTCTCGGCTTCCTCCATGGGGATCTTAAGGATCTGCGCCAGGTCAGCCGTGACGTGCTCCCCCCCGATGGGGATGCTGGCGCTGTGGGCCAGGTTGCCGCGCTTGAACACCCCGATATCGGTGGTGCCGCCGCCCATGTCGACCACGATGACCGTCTGAGACTGTTCGGTGGCTTCCAGCGTGGCCAGCCCCGAGGCCAGGGCATGCAGCACGAAGCCCTCGACCTGTACCCCGGCTTCCTGCACGCAGCGGCGCAGGTTCAGCAGGGGTCCGGCGGTCCCGGCCACGATATGCACATCCACTTCCAGACGGACCCCGTGCATGCCGACCGGACTCTTGATGCCCTCCTGGCCGTCAACGACATACTCCTGCGGCAGGGTGTGGATGATCTCAAGATTTGGATCGAGCGGGACTGCACGCGCATTCTCGATGGCGCGGTCCACGTCGGAAACATTGATTTCCTGATTGCGGCGGATGGCAGCCAGACCATGACTGGTGATGGCCTTGGCATGGTTGCCGGCTACCGTGACATACACCGAGTCGACCTGCACACCGCTGACGCGTTCCGCTGCGGCAATCGACTGCCGGATGGCGTGGGTGGCCCGCTCCAGGTTGACGACGCTGCCACGTTTCATGCCTTCACTGGGAACGGTGCCTTCGCCGATGATGTCGACACCGCCGCCCTCGGCAAGCTCGCCGATCACGGTGGTGATTTTGGTGGTGCCGATGTCCAGGCCCACGATGATCGGATTGTCTTTCATTCCTGGACGCTCACCCCCCAAGGGTAGATGTTAAGGTTCTTGTCTGGGTACATGCTAATGCTTCCAGCATACTTCAGGAGCGCCTGCACGTCGCCACTCCACACTGATCCGGCCGCGAAATTCACTTTCAGGCCGGAAGGCGAATACATAACCGATTTCACATTGTAGCGGCCGAGTGCCCGCATCACCGTCAGGGCGTCGGTAAGGCGCGCGGGTCCCCATCCCTGAATGACGGGCAGGCTCAGCGGGGCACCGGTCTGGGGCAGAGCTGTGCCGTCTGTTGCCACCATTACCGTCTTTGCGTCGGGGCGTTTCCAGATGGCCACCGGCTTACGTTCGGTCACCTGAATTTCCACCTGATCCGGGAAGCGGCGGGTGACCACCGCCGACTGGACCCATGGGCTGGCCAGCAGGCCACGCGCGCGCCAACTGCCGTAATACAGCCAGCCGAACTCGGGGGCTATGCCGGCCAGCTCACGCACCTGCGCGGCACTCAGGCGCTCATTGCCGCGGACGGTAATCTGCCGGACCGGAAGCAGCATCCAGGAGGCCACCAGCGCCGCGGCCAGCGTCAGCCCCCCCAGGAAAAGTGCCCAGGGAGGCCGCCGACGTGGTGAGCGAGACAGGAGCTCGTCCGGAGGGGACTCGACGGGACTGGCCACCAGATCTGCTTGTGCCGGTTCGTCCGAGGCCGCTATACCTGGAGTTGCTGATCCCGGGGATGACGATATGCGGCGGTTGCCCCGGCGCCCCGAGGGCCCGCCCGGCGGTTGGGTGGTCACGCGGGACTCCTCAGGGTCAGCGGCATATCAGAGTTGCTCCGGCCACAGCTCGTACTCCAGTTCCATGGGCACGCCCACCCGTCCCCGGATCACGTCCAGCAGCGCGTGGACGTCCGCCGCAGTGGCTCCGCCCAGATTCACGATGAAGTTGGCATGCTCCGGCGCGATCATCGCGTCCCCAATGCGGGTGCCCTTGAGTCCGGCGTCATCGATCAGTTTGCCGGCGCTCACCCCACCTGGATTCTTGAAAGCACATCCCGGCGTCTTCATCTTGGGCTGGCCCTTGCGCGCCTGGTCGGCCGCGTCCATCTTTTCCAGCACAGCGGAGGGGGTGCTGCGCCGCAGCTTGAGACGTACCCGCGAGACCACGTGGCCGCGCGGAATGCCGCTGTTGCGGTAGCCCCACTGCAACTCGTTAGGCGAGACCTGACGCATACCCTGTGGCGTGACGATCTCGATGGTATGCAGGCCGTCGAACATTTCGCCGTACCGGGTGCCGGCATTCATCCACACCGCTCCGCCGACCTGAGCGGGAATGCCGACGGTACCTTCCAGGTTGGAGAGGCCAGATTTCTGCAGGGTACGGATCAGGCCGGGAAGCGGGACGCCGCCCCCGACCCAGCCGGTCACGACGCCGTCACCTGCGCTGAGGCGCGGGTCCGGTTCCAGGTCACGCTCGGCCAGTGGGCCCACCAGGCGGATCACCCGTTCGGATACCCCCTGATCTGCGATCACCAGATTGCTGCCGCCGCCCAGGACGCGGTAGGGAGCTTCCATCGCCTCGGCCAGCTGGGCGTGATCCCCCACGAACCAGACCTCCGCTGGGCCGCCGACGCCCAGGGTGGTGTAGCGCGCAAGGGCCTGCCGCTCCACGCGGGCCCCCGTCCGGCTGAGAGACACAGCGCTCACAGCGCCACTCCGGCCAGTTCGCGCGAAAGCTTCCAGACGTCGCCTGCGCCCATGGTCACGATGATGTCCCCGGATGTAGCGGTGTCGCGCAGCGCTCGCAGCACGTCCGTGCGGTCCGGCAGATAATGCACACCCCGGTGCCCCTGCTGGGCCATGCGCTCAGAGATCAGGGTGGCGTGAATGCCCTCGATAGGGTCTTCGGACGCCGCGGCGATATCCAGAAGCAGCACCTCGTCTGCATCCATCAGGGCGTCGGCCAGCCGGGGCCAGCTTTGCTGGGTCCGCAGATACCGGTGAGGCTGGAAGACTACCCGGACGCGCCGCCCGGTCTGCCGGGCGGCCTGCACCGCGGCCGCGACCTTGGTGGCGTTGTGGGCATAGTCGTCGATGACCAGTGCACCATTCAGCTCGCCTATCCTCTGCCAGCGGCGTCCGGGGCCGCTAAATTCAGCCAGGGCGCGCGCAGCCGGGGTGAACTCGCCGCCGTACAGATGCGTCACCGCCAGCGCCGCCAACGCGTTGAGCACGTTGTGCACCCCTGGAAGGCCCACCCGTGCTTCACCCAACGCCGCGCCGCTCCAGAGCACCGTAAACGAGGTGCCGTCAGGGTCGGGGCGCAGGTTCACCGCCCTGTAATCGGCGCCGTCGGCCTGACCATAGGTGAGGCGCTCTTCGGCCCCCTGACACAGCGCGTCCAGGCCCGGCCAGTCCGCGCAGTACAGCACCCGGCGGGATTGACCCACGAAGCGTGCGAAGCCGGCGTGCTGCTCCTCGACCGTTTCCCAGTACGTGGCCTGATTTCCGCCCACGTGGTCGTCCTCTGCATTGGTGAATACGGCGGTCTCACAGCCGAGTTCGGCGAAGGCCCGGTCGGACTCATCAACCTCAGCCACAAAGGGCCCAGCGCCCACCCGGGCGTTGCTGCCAAACTCCGGGACAATGCCGCCCACAAAAGCAGACGGGTCCAGCCCGGCTCCCTGCAGGGCCACCGCGATCATGCTGGTGGTCGTGGTTTTACCGTGCGTGCCGATCACCCCGACACCGGGCCCGGCACGCAGCAACTCTTCAAGCAGGCCCATCCGGGGGCGTACCTGCACCCCGGCCTCACGCGCGGCGACCATCTCAGGGTGGCTCTTGGGCACCGCCTCGGAGGCGACCAGCACGTCCACATCGGCCACGTGGGAGGCGTGGTGCCCCACCGCCACAGTGATGCCTTCATGCTCCAGTTGCCGGGTCAGATCAGAGGCGGCCTCGTCGCAGCCGCTGACATGGTGGCCGCGGGCTTTCAGCAGACGCGCAAAGGCGCTCATGCCAATGCCGCCCACGCCCATCAGGTGGTAGTGCAGGGGAGTTTGGGTCTGTGAAGAGGGCGGCCCGGTCACCGCCGCCGCAGCGGATTGGGAGGTCCCGGGCGCACCGGACATGGTGGGCTGCTGGGAATCGGTCTGGTTGGTGGGAAGGTCAGTCATGGGTAGGGGGGTGAACTCAGGAGTGGGGCAGGTGCTGCTCGATCAGGTCCGCGAAACGCGCAGCGGCCCCCATCTGGGCACGCGCCAGTGCTGCATCGCGCATGGCCATGCGGGCCCCCGGCTCGGCACACTCTAACACCGCTGCCCCCAGGGTCTCCTGAACGTTCTTCTGCTCCACCACGCGGCCCGCGCCGGCCTGCTGAACACTGATGGCGTTGTGGTACTGGTGGTTTTCCGACGATTCCGGAAGGGGAACCATGACCAGCGGGACCCCATGAAACGCGGCCTCGGCCAGTGTGCCGGTGCCAGCGCGGGTGATGGCCAGATCAGCCGCCACCCAGGCCGCCACGGTGTCCACGTAACCGACCGCGTGATACCACTCCAGGTCGCGGACCCGCGGAGCGACGTCCGCCAACCAGCGGGGCCCGGTCGAGTGCAGCACCTGCACGGCGGCGCCGCCGGCCTGGGCGTGGGTGAAATCCAGGTCGATCTGTCCGGGCTCCATGCCCAGGCCGCTGAGCAGCCCCTCGTTGCCGAGAATGTTGCGCAGCGTGTCGGGCACGTTGTTGTTCAGGAACAAAGATCCCTGCGAGCCGCCCATCACAAAAATGGTCAGCGGTCCGGCTTGCAGCCCCAGGCGCCGCTGCGCTTCCTGACGGGCCAGGCGCTCCTCGCGGACCGGCATGCCGACCAGCGTGCCCTTTCCCGCCGGCAGCCCCAGCACCTGTGCGTAGGCGGTTCCCACCGCCCGGGCGCGGCCCACCGCTACGCGCTGGGTCAGGCCGAGTCGGGCATTCTGCTCGTGCAGCACCGTCGGTATTCCCAGGCTCTGTGCCGCCAGGACGCCGGGCAGGCTGGCAAACCCGCCGTAGCCGACCACCAGCGCCGGGCGCCGGGCCTGCAGCACCCGGCGGGCCTCAACCACGCCGCGTACCGCCCGGAGCAGCTCACGGGGGTCGGGGCGGCCCTGTCCGCTGCGGGCCAGCTTTCCGGCATCCACACCCTCGAACGGCAGGCCCTGCTCAGCCGCGACCCGCTCCTCCATGCCGCCGCGCTGGCCCAGCAGCAGCGCTTTGTGTCCCCGTGCCATCAGTTCCCGCGCTGTGGCCACCGCCGGATAGATATGCCCGCCGGTGCCTCCCGTTGCCATTACGACCAGACTCATTGAGCCCGAGTGTAGAGTCTGGCTGTTGAGGGGATACGCGAAGGGGGCGCAGCATGCAGATGTGCTGCGCCCCCTCGCAAACAGGTGTTCAGTCGAAGATGTCGCCGATGGTGCGGCCGATGCCTCCGCCGCTGTGACCGTCGCTGTCGCCACCCAGGCCCTGGTCGAACTCCTCGTAGGGCTGCACCACCACGAACCCGTCGCCCTGGAAGACCATCTGGTAAGTCTCGCCGCCGCCCCGGCCGAACATGCTGCGCAGCGAGGCGTCCATGCGCAGCTGGGGCTGCAGGTTGCCGCTCCAGGCGATGGTGGCATTGGGATCGGTGAAGACCGGCTCGTTGGGGGTCACGCGCAGGGTCAGGGGTTTGCCGTGGCTCAGGATAGCCACCAGGCCGTTGCCCTGGACCCGCACGCTGAACAGCCCGCCGGCCGCCATGCCGGCAGCGCGGCGCTGCATGGTGATGTCGTACTGCACGCTGTCCTCGAAAGCCAGCAGGTCGTTGCCGTTGACGTTCAGGCTGTCTCCGGCCAGGCGCAGAATCTGGACTTCCTTGCCCTGATCCGCCAGATAGGCCACGCCACGTCCCTCGATCTTGGCCAGCGGGCTCATCTCCTGACTCACGGCGCGCTTGAGCGCTTTCATCAGCCCGCCTTCCAGCGTGCCCTCACGCTTGAAGCTCAGGTTGCCCTTGTAGGCCACCATGGCGCCCAGCTTGCTCCAGATGCGGCCATTGACCTTGACCTCGAGCATCTTGCTGCTTTCGAGCTCAAACACCTCGCCGGGATTGTCCCGTTCGGCGGTCTGCGCCAGAAATTCGCGGAGGCTGTACGTGCCGTCACTGCCGGGTTGCATATTTGTCATACGTTCCCAGAGTACGCGCATCCGGCGAATGAGGTTCCGTGGCAGTCCCGACGGGCTGGAGGGCCAGTGGGGCGTGCGACTGTTCTGCAGACTGTAGCTGACTCATGACTTCATCGGCGTGCGGCGCAGCGCGGGGCTCCTGCAGACGGGCATGGATACAACAGCTGCCTCCCTGGTATGCAGGGGTTCGGTCCAGCGCGTAGATGCCCAGTGCGTGAATACAGTGCCAGAGCGCGACCAGACACATCATCGGACCCGGTTTGCCACCTCCCCAGACCGGTAGGTAAAGGCTGGGGGCACCCCGTGTACATCTTTTCAGTCAAGTGATACGTCTCCCGTCTGACCCGCGCATGGACCTGACGAAAGGCTGGAACGGCAGAACTGTCTTGGTCGCCCCGGGAAGGGTTGAACAGTGTGAGTTTGCCCAGGGTGAATCTGATGACCATGACTTCGCCCAGAGGACCGGCGGACCTTGAGATCCACAGTGCTCGCCGGGCTCGCAGAAATCGTGAATCCCCACGCCGACCTTGTTATGTCAGGGTGCCCAGTCGGCGCAGCACCTCGTGGATGTTCTCCAGGCTGGTGGCGTAGCTCAACCGGACCTGACCCGGCGCGGCAAAGTCGGTGCCGGGCACCACCGCGACCCTGGCCTGATCCAGGATGATGCGGGACGCTTCCAGTTCGTCAGCATGGATGGACGTGGTGTCGGCCATCACGTAGAAGGCTCCCTGTGGCGTAGGGGTGTGCAATCCCAGGCTGTTGAGCCCGTCGACGATCACATCACGTCGCTCACGGTACGCCCGCCGGGCACTCTCGACGAACTGACTGGTCAGCTCATGCTGCACCAGAGCCGCCAGAGCGGCAGCCTGGCTGACACTGCTGGCGTTGCTGGTGCTCTGGGACTGCAGGGCATTCATGGCCGCGATAACCCTTTTCGGTCCCCCTGCATACCCGATGCGCCAGCCGGTCATGGCGTAGGCCTTGCTGGCGCCGTTGACGGTCAGGGTGTGCTCCGGGGCATAACGGCCGATGCTGACCTGTTCGGCGTCGTACACCAGATGTTCGTACATCTCGTCCGTGACGATACTTAGGTTGTGCTGCTGGGCAATGTGTGCGACGGCCTGCAGCACCTCAGGCGAAAACACGGCGCCGGTCGGGTTGCCAGGACTGTTCAGCACAATCATGCGGGTGCGGGGGGTGATACAGGCTTCCAGAGCTTCCGGGTCCAGCAGAAAGCCACTGTCGGGCGAGGTCGGCACGAGCACAGGCACCGCACCGGTCAGCGCGACCATCTCCGGGTAGCTGACCCAGCAAGGCGCAGGGATCAGCACCTCGTCTCCGGGGTTGAGCAGTGCAAAGAAGGCATTGAACAGGGCCTGCTTGCCGCCGCTGGTCACAGTCACAGCGTCCGGGGCGTGGTCGAGCCCGTTTTCGCGGCTGAATTTCTGGCTGATGGCCTCCCGCAGTTCCGGAGTTCCACTGACCGGGGTGTACTTCGTCTGCCCGCTGCGGATGGCCCGGATCGCCGCCTCTTTGATGTGCTCGGGTGTGTCGAAATCCGGTTCGCCTACGCTCATGCTGATCACGTCCACGCCGGCCCGGCGCAGCTCCAGCGCGCGGCTCGTGACGGTGACCGTGGCCGAGGGCTTGAGGCTCAGGGCACGCTGGGATAGGGCAAAAGGGCCGCTCATCCTCTGAAGGTACAGGTACCGGTAGACATGGCAGTGCGCCTGGGCTAAGTGTCTGGTCAGCTGCGCGGCGCGGGGCGGTATGAAACAGGATTTCCCGTTCCTTGCCCGGGTGCCCTGAGCAGAATCTTCGCGCCTCCTGACACCTGCCCGCGCATGCTGCCAGAAAGAGACTTATCGAGCTAGACCGTGGCTCCACCCAACGGCGTCGGATTCTCAGCGGCGAAAGGCTTTGAGACACGTCGCACCGTAGGGAGCGGTCGGATCATGGGTCGGCTGGTCAACCTCAAAACCGCCTGCTGTCAGCAACGTCATGATCTGCAGGTCCGTGTACAGCCTGAAACCATGAGCCTGCAGGTCTTCCATGGTTTCGGCCGTGTGATAACCCAGAAGAAGCCGGCCTCCAGGCTTTAAAACCCGGTGAATTTCCTTGATGGCCTGTTGCGGGTCAGGCCAGAAATAGATGGTGTTGACGGACAACACGGCGTCAAACCGGCTGTCTGTGTACGGAAGGTCAGAAACGTCTCCCTGGATTACCTCGGCACGGCCCCTGCGGATCCAGCGGCGGCATCTGCGGCCGGCCTGCGCGACTATCAGTCCGGACGGATCTATACCCGCCACAGCCCCGCACTGAGTCTGGCCGGAAAGATGTGCAAGGGTTCTGCCGGTCCCGAACCCGACTTCCAGGATCTGTTCTTGCCCTGCAGGTGCCAGCTGCTGGACCACCAGCTGATTGAGCCGGTGATTTTCCCATTCCATGAGCAGGCCGGTCAGCCTGCCAAGTATCCCTGCAGGGTGGCTGAACTGACGGGCCACTTTTTCCTTAAGCCCAGGCATGGGCCCTCCAGGCACACGCCCCCCATGGCTGCACCATCCGGAGGCAAAAGCATTTGCCCAGCCCTTCCGGAAAGGCAGCGCCAGGTGGAGCGTCCGGGCCATCTGGCGCTTCAAACTGGCCAAGGGGACAAGGTCCGGCGAGCTGCTTGGACTCCACACCAGCGGTCCTCATAGCGCCCGCGGCAGGCCCACTTGCTCCTGAGCATGCCTGAAGGCGACCTGTTTTCTTACTCTGCCCACAACAAGCAACAACCTTACCCTGTCCTTGCTACGCAAGCATGGCGAGGGCACGGGTGAAGAGTTCGTGCCAACCACAGAATGAGGGTATCAGCGCTTCAGTTGGGGACTTATGGGTCCTTATCTGGCCACACTTCTGACGAACAGTCACTGGGCCAGCGCCCCGACTCAGTTGCCCTGGGCGGCCGCCTTATGGGTAGTCCGCCGGTCCGTTCGGCGCGAGGGAGAAGGCCCTGACCGCGCTGACTTAGCCTGATACATGCGCGTGTCGGCCAGCCGCATCACATCACTGATGGTCGTGTCCTCGTGACGCCAGGCTATGCCAATACTCGCGCTGACCCCATCGACAAAAGGAATCTGCAGCCGTTCGTGGGCCCAGACCTGGAAATCTTCAGGAGACCCCGGAAAATCTGTCATCAGCAGCAGGTATTCGTCCCCGCCCATGCGGTAAACCCGGCCCCAGGGACCGGTCACGCGGGAAAGCCACAATCCATACCCCTTGAGCAGCGAATCGCCCAGCGCATGGCCATAGCGGTCATTGATGGCTTTAAAGCCGTCCAGATCGATAAATACCACCGCAAATGGGGCGCCTGCGGCATCAATGCGCTTCAGGTCCATTTCCAGCGCATGACGGTTGGGGAGTCCGGTCAGGGCGTCTGTTTTGGCGGCAGCAGTCAGCGTGGCCAGGTTATTGCCCAGGAGGACACTCGTTTCCTGAGCGTCCAGATAAAGAAGGCGCAGCTCTGCGACTGCGAGGATTTCAGGTGGAAAATTGATGACCGGAACCGTGCTAAGCCAGTATTCAGGGTCCGGGGAAAGCGGCACCCGGTCTGCGGTCTGTTCCTGCCGCTCTCCTGCCCATGCCATGAGCATGGTGCCCTCCTCTCCCCATAAGGTCAGTCCCCGCAGGCCGGGCATACCCTCCAGAAGCTGGTCAAGCACGTCCTGTCGAGAGCCAGCAGCCACCAGCCGCAGCAGCAGCCCCTTCTCAGGCTGCGGGGATGGTCCTTCACGGGGCAACAGCAGGGGCGTCATACGTGTACCTAGCAATACCAGAAGCCCGAACTCCGTTTGTTATGCAACTTCTCAATGTTGAGGAACACCTCAGGCCTATTAAGGAACTCTTCAAAACCGGCCTCATGAGTTCGGGCGCGAGTTGGTGATGGAGCCAGTTTTCTTATCCTGCTCATTGAATCAGGAGTCCGCCCGTCAGTTTTGCCTACCTTCTTATACTGAGAGCGCAGACACCTGAAGCGTCAGATCTTAGCCATACGTTCAAAGATCTCATAGGACGCCTGGGTAGGGTAACGGCCATGTCGGGTGAGCGTGACGAGGTCACCAATTCAGAGGTGGCCGAACAGAGTGCGGGTGAGTTGAGTAGGTTGTACACCCTGGTCGCAGCCCACAGGCAGCGGTTACAGGAACTGCATCTACTCGGTCTGCATCTCGACGGCAACATGGTGGCACCCGCTCATGAAGAACAGAGCAGTTAATCAGTCCTTCATGTCGCGTCAGTAGGGCCTCAGCAGGATCACTGTTCAATATTGCCGTATGCCGCATTCCCTCACCAGATGTGTTGGGGATGCCATTCCTACATATAGGGGCTGGGAGGGCCTGTGCAGGCCCTCCCAGTGTTAATGGCCACTTCCCTCAGCTCAGCAGGCCGATACTGCGCGCCCGACTGACAGCCTCGGTGCGGTCACCGGCATCGAGCTTGGAGTACAGACGCGCCAGATGATCCTTGACGGTATCCGGGCTGACTCCCAGGTTCTTGGCAATTTCCTTGTTGCTGTAGCCCAGCGCCAGCAGGGGAAGCACCTCGGATTCACGGGGGGTCAGGCGCGGCACGTCCACGTGAGGCAGGCGGTCGATCTCCGGGTGCATGACGATGTCACGAACCTGGCGGGCCAGGCTTTCGGGGTCCGTTTCCTTGCTGACGTAGCCGCGGGCCCCGGCGCTGCGGGCGGCCTGCACGATAGCCGGCTCGGAAAAGGTGGTGATCAGCACCCCCACCACTTCCGGGTGGGTCAGGCGCAGCTTCTCGCAGACCTCGATGCCGGTCATGCCCGGCATCTTGACGTCCAGCAGGGCCGCGTCCGGCACGAAACGGCGGCAGGCTTCCAGGGCACTGACGCCGTCGGCCGCTTCGGCAACCACGTCGAATCCCTGCTGAATCAGGGCGTATTTAAGGCCCATGCGGAACAGGGGATGGTCGTCGGCAATTACTAGTCTCATGGCAAAACCTCCGGGAGAACGATGGACAGAGCGGTGTGACCCGCTGCAGGCGAGGGCAGGGATGCGGACGTGTCGGAGCCGGGCAGGGGATGGTGGTGGCGTTCGTAAAGCAGCTGCCCACCGTGGGCTTCTGCGATCCGGCGGGTGATGTACAGCCCGAGGCCAGCAGTGCCGGCGGTGTACTGCTGCCCGGCGATGGTGGTGGGCTGGGAATTGAAGGGCTGGGCGAGGTCCTCCAGCGGGGCCTGCAGACCGGGGCCGTCGTCCAGCACGGCAATGCCCTGCGGCGCGATCCGCAACTGCACCCGGGTCTGGGCAAAGCGCACGGCGTTGTCAGCCAGATTGGTCACTGCGCGTTCCAGAACGGCGCTGTCCACGCAGGCACTCCCGGTGCCGTGCACACTGAGAGCTACGCCTCGGGAGCGGGCCTGCGATTCAAGGCGCTGGACCACCCCACTGAGCAGCCCCCGCAGATCGGCCAATTCCGGCTGGATCTTGACGTCCTCGCGCTCAAACCGGTGGGCATCGGCCATCTGCTGGACCAGCGCCAGGAGCCGGCCAGTTTCGCTCTGAATGAGCTCGCCCACCTCGCGCCGCTCCGCTTCGGGCAGAGGCAGCGTGGCCAGGGCCCGGGTCAGATGCCCGGTCGCAATCAGGGGAGTCTTCAGGTCGTGCACCAGGGTAGCCATAAAGGCGTTGCGGCGTGTCTGCTCAGTGCCGAGGCGGCCGATCAGCTGCGAGAAGGCTTCCCGCAACGCTCGGATTTCCGCCGGGTCATCGTCGTGGATATCGGTCAGCCGGCCACGCTCCAGTTCCTTTTCCAGCCGGCTCAGGGGCCGGAGCAGCGCGCCACTGAGCAGATACCCCAGTAGGCCGCACAACCCTGCCACCAGCAGCATCCAGGCCAGCAGCGCAGGGCTGGGGGTAGCAGGGCGTGCACTAAAGGTCAACACCAGATTGGGCAAAAAAGCCAGCAAAAAGATCACCAGCGTGAACTGGGTGCGCAAGGTACTGAGCCGCACGACACCCGTCTGTGGGGCCGGGCGCACCAGAAAAGGCAGGCGGCTCATGCTTCTCAAGCTACGTGCTGACGTCTGACAGAACCTTTACATGAGGCATCGCAAAGCTGGTGTCAATCCCCACCCCCGGAGCAGCAAGAACACCCCCGGAGAGGAGCGGGGGTGTTCTCATGGAGCCCGGGAGCTTATTCTTCGGTGCTCAACACGGCCAGAAAGGCTTCCTGCGGCACTTCCACGGTTCCGAACTGCTTCATCCGGGCGCGGCCCTTTTTCTGTTTGTCCAGCAATTTCTTCTTGCGCGAGATGTCGCCGCCGTAACACTTGGCCAGCACGTCCTTGCGGAAGGCCTTGACGGTGGCCCGCGCGATGATCTTCGCCCCGATCACGGCCTGCACCGGAACCGGGAACATCTGCCGCGGAATCACCTCGGCCATCTTGTCCACGATCTTGCGGCCCAGGCTGTAGGTCTTGGTCTCATGGACAATGACGGCCAGCGCGTCGATGACCTCGTTGTTGACCATGATGTCGACCTTGCGCAGGTCGCCCTCGCGGTAGCCGATCTGTTCGTAGTCCATGCTGGCGTAGCCACGGCTGATGGACTTCAGGCGGTCGTGGAAGTCGTACAGGATCTCGCCGAAGGGCACCTCGTACAGCAGCTCCACGCGCTTGCCCATGTAGTTCATGGTGATCATCGAGCCGCGGCGTTCCTGCAGCAGCTGCATCACCGGGCCCACGTAGTCCTCGGGCAGCATGATCGAGAGCTTGATATACGGCTCCTCCACACTGGTGATGCGGTCACGGGTGGGAAATTCGGCCGGGTTCTGGGTCTCGAAGATCTCACCGTTGGTCAGGGTGACGCGGTAGACCACGGCCGGCGCGGTGGCGATCAGGTCCAGGTCGTATTCGCGCTCCAGACGCTCCTGGATGATTTCAGCGTGCAAGAGGCCCAGGAAGCCGCAGCGGAAGCCGAATCCCAGCGCCTCGGAGGTTTCGGGCTCAAAGGAAAACGCGGCGTCGTTGAGCTTGAGCTTCTCCAGGGCGTCACGCAGTTTGCGGTAGTCCTCGGTGTCGGTGGGGTAGAGGCCCGAGAACACCACCGGCTGCGCCGGCTTGAAGCCCGGGAAGGGCTCGGTGGTGGGATTGTCGCTGCCGGTCAGCGTGTCCCCGACCTGGGCGTCGTGGATGTCCTTGATCCCGGCCGCGACCCAGCCGACCGCCCCTGCAGGCAGCGAATCACCCACGACCAGTGCAGGGCTGAAGGTGCCGACCTTGTCTACCTCAAAGTTCTTGCCGGCGTTCATCAGGCGGATCTCGTCCTTGGGCTTCAGCGTCCCTTCCAGCACCCGTACCAGCAGGATCACGCCCTGATAGGCGTCGTAGAACGAATCGAAGATCAGCGCCTTCAGGGGCGCCTGCGGGTCCCCGGGAGGCGCCGGAATCCGCTCGACCACGGCTTCCAGGATCTCCGGAATGCCGATCCCCGACTTGCCCGAGGCGAATACGGCTCCGTCTGCCGGAATCCCAATGACTTCCTCCAGTTCTTTGGCTGCGCCTTCAGGATCGGCGGCGGGGAGGTCAATCTTGTTGATCACCGGAATGATTTCCAGGTTGTTGTCGATGGCCAGGTAGGCGTTGACGATGGTCTGGGCCTCGACACCCTGAGACGCGTCCACCAGCAGCAGCACGCCTTCGCACGCGGCCAGCGAGCGCGAGACTTCGTAGTTGAAGTCCACGTGCCCAGGAGTGTCAATCAGGTTGAAGACATATTCCTCGCCGTTTTCACGGCGGTAGACCAGTCGGATGGGGGTGGACTTGATGGTAATGCCGCGCTCGCGCTCCAGCTCCAGGGTGTCAAGCGTCTGGTCGCGCTTGTCACGTTCACCCATCGCGCCGAGCCGCTCCAGGATGCGGTCGGCCAGCGTGGACTTGCCGTGGTCCACGTGCGCGATGATGGAAAAATTCCTAACGTTCACACCTTGCAGTCTAGCGGGGTGGCGAAGGAAACGCACGGCTGGCCTGTGGCGGGACCTCTCCGAAACCTGGCGCCTGACGGGCGTGTCAGAAGTGCTCTGAAGCACCGGCGCCGGGCCCATCCTCCGTGAGCCGCGTGTCTTTACGCGAGTGCCTTTGGTGTTCAGGGGAAGACCGACGTCTGGCGGCTCCTTTCTGTGCCCTGCTCGGCGAAAGCTATACGCTCCGCTCGGTCAGAGGCGTGGCCCCCGTTGACCTGCTCTAGACCCGGTCGAGCGGGACATGTGGTCCTGCTGGCCGCGTCACCTTAACCGGGTCGCTGGGGCGTACTTCGCCGCCAACCAGGACCATGCCCATCACGCCAGCGCGGCGCACCAAGGCCCCGTGGACGTCCTGCCTCAGGACGGCCCGCAGAAGTCCGGGCCTGAACGTCTCGATCTGGGCGCAGGGGTTGCGCAGGCCGGTCAGCTCCACGACAGCCTGGATACCCAGCTGCAGGATACTTCCGCGTGGGAGCGCCAGCAGGTTTACCCCACGCGTCAGAATATTTTCTCCCAGGTCGCCGGGGCTCAGGTCAAATCCCGGTGCCCGCAGTTCGTCAGGCAGTTCGCCTTGAATCAGGTGGACCTGCCGCAGGTTGGGTTGCGTAGGATCCTGCCGGACGCGCGAGCGGTGCTGAACCGTGATCCCGGCGTGGGCATCGCCCTCGACACCCCAGCCGGCCCTCAGCCGGATCATGGGCTGCGGGCATTTGCTGTAGTGGTGCCCGGCAGCCGAGCTGACCGTGTAGACCCAGGAGCTCATCCGGGTTCCGGGAGGAGCGGCGCCGGTGCTTCCAGCAGGGCCCGGATTGGGGCGTAACTGCGCCGGTGCACCAGGCTGACGCCCAGTTCCGCCAGGGCGGCGCGGTGCGCTGGGGCGCCGTACCCCTTATGCCCCGCAAAGCCGTAGCCAGGGTGCTGGAGGTCCAGGTCTTGCATGATGCGGTCACGCTCGGTTTTGGCCAGCAGGCTGGCGGCGGCGACAGTGTAACTCAGGGCGTCGGCCCTGGGAGGAGCGGAGAGCGGCAGGCTCGTGCGCAACTTCAGGTAATCCGTGACCAGGGCCTGCGGCGCCGGATCCAGCCGGGCCAGGGCCCGCTCGGCTGCCGCGTGGGTCGCCCCCAGGATGTTCAGCCGCTCGATCTCGTCGGGCCAGGCGTGTTCGACGGCGTAGCTCAGGGCCACGCGGCGGACCTCCTGCGCGAAGGTCTCGCGCTGCGGGGCGCTGAGCTGTTTGCTGTCGCGAAAGGGGTACTCCTGGGCGAGCCCCGGCAGGATCACCGCGGCCACCGTGACCGGTCCGGCCCAGGCACCTCGCCCGGCTTCATCCACCCCGGCAACACGGAAATAGCCCCGGCGCCAGTGTTCACGTTCATAGGCCCAGTCGGGGGTGACGGAAGGAGAGGCCATAGGGCGAAGGTACCAGAGCTCGGCGGCGCGGGCTTCAAGGGGCCAGGTGCGCCGACGTCTCCGGTTGCCCCAGAATGCGCCCACGATCCTCGCGTTTTCCGAGCAGCAGGGTGCCAGTCAGGGCCCCATTGGGGCAGCTCACCACCCCAGCTGTGAAGGACAGGCGCAGGGAAGAGGACAGGGCTGGAACATCCACGTCATCCAGGAGTGTCCTCAGGTGTCCCAGCAGGCCCCAGGCCGGAACCCTGCGCAGCGTCCGACACCTCGTCCAGCAGGGCCCGACAACGTGGCGGGTCGTATTCGCGCCACCGCCACGCTTCCTCCAACACTCTCAACAGAAGGCCGGACATGTCACGTAAAGTTTCCGCCCCGTTTGGACCGGGAGCTGTCAGTCGGCGGGCTGAACCCCAGGCTTGTCACGGACCTGGGCACGCAACACATGCTTGAGCACCTTGCCGCTGGCGGTTTTGGGCAGCTCGGGAACCAGCTGCACCCGGCGGGGCAGAGCGTGAGCAGGCAGATGCGGCGCACAGAACCCCAGCAGTTCGCGGCCCAGAATCTGCGCGCCGGGGTGCAGGGTGACAAAGGCTACCGGCAGGTCCCCCTCGCTGCTGCGGGCGGCCACCACGACCGCCTCGCGCACGCTGGGATGCCGGTACAGCACCGCCTCGATCTGGGCACTGGAGACTGGCTGCCCCTGGACTTTCAACAGGTCCCCCTCGCGGTCGAGAATCTCCACCCGGCAGTCGGGATGCACGACGGCAAGGTCACCGGTGTGGAGCCAGCCCTGCTTGATGGCGCGCCGGGTGGCGGCGCGGTTTTTGTAGTAGCCCTTCATGACCAGGTTGCTGCGAATGATGATCTCGCCGGGAGTCTGGCCGTCGTGAGGGACGGCAGCGCCGCTGTCGAGCACGACCTCCAGCTGGCCCCCGAAGATCATGGGATGGCCCTGCCGCGCCAGGACGGGCGTCACGTCAGGAAGGTCCGGGAGATCGGCCTGGTCGGTGACGACCATCACGGCGCTGGTTTCGGTCAGACCGTAGCCATGCAGCACCTCGAACCCCTGCTGCTGCAGGGTGCGCAGCACCCGCGGATGGGGACTGGTACCGGCCAGCAGCAGCTTCACCGGGCGGGGCAGGGCGGGTGACGCAGCCAGGTCCGTCAGGGGAGCCAGCAGAGAAGGGGAGGCGTACAGGTGGGTGATCCCCTGGCCCCGCAGCGCCTCGCGCAGTTCCGTTGGGTCCGGCAGGGGCACGTGGGTGGCGCCGGCGGCCGTTATGGCCCAGACAAAGCCCCATCCGTTGCCGTGCGCCAGCGGCAGGACATGAAGCAGCACGCTGTGTGGGCGCAGATTCAGGTGATACAGCAGGTTGCCCAGGGACAGGAACGCGTTGCGGTGCGTAAGCATCACGCCCTTGGGATCGCTGGTGGTTCCGGAGGTGTAGTTGATGCTGATCGGAGCGTCCTCGTCAAGGTTCTCCGGCAGCCTCAGCGGGGCGGGGATCAGGACACCCAGCCGTGCATGGAAGTCGGAACCGCCGGTCAGAATTACTGGGATATCTAGGCTTTTCAGCGTGTCCTGAACCCGGTGAAGGTGTGCGGTATCTACCAGGGCCACCACAGGATCGGCGTGAACACTCAGAAAATTCAGCGCGTCGTCCCCAAACGCCGGATTGAGGGGCACGATGACGCCTCCGGCGAGGGGCACTGCATGAAAGGCCAGCAGTGCGTCAGGGGTATTTGGGGAGATCAGCAGGACATGACCACCGGCTTGTAATCCATGCTGGCGCAACAGCGTTACCAGCCGGGCTGTCCGGTAAGCCAGTTCTGCGTAGCGGACGAAAGTTCCACCCTGAACCACGGCGGTCCGGTCCGCAAAGACGGTAAAGGCGCGGAGCATCGGCTCCAGAGGCGTGAGCGGCGTATTCAATTCGCGTCCTGTCGGGAGAAACGAGGTATGAGGCGGGTGCAGCCAGTCTGGAGAAGCACAGGCCTTCAATCTCCCTTTCTGTCTATACAACAATGCGGCATTTCACCACCAGCCGTTGACTTAGCTAGACAACTCAGAAAGGCCAAATATGGTCTGCCCTTCATAATCGGGATACCCACAACCTGACTTTCTGTTCGCCCAGGCGACCGCCGGGGTTGACCCCGCTTCCGTCCGTCCCTGCTGGAGGTGCAATGCCGCAACTACATGTCGAACATGTCACCCTGGCCTTCGGTGGCCTCAAGGCGCTTACGGATGTGAGCCTGGTCGTGCCCGAGGGCGAGATCGTCAGCATCATCGGGCCCAACGGTGCAGGCAAGACCAGCCTGCTCAACTGCATCAGCGGCTTTTATCACCCAACACAGGGCCGCATTACCTTTGGCGCTCATGACCTGAGCCGCTCGGCGCCCAACGTGGTGACCAGTTACGGCATTGCCCGCGCTTTCCAGAACCTGGAACTGTTCCGCGGGCTGTCGGTGGTGGAAAACCTCCTGCTGGCGCGCCATACCCACCTGCGCTACAGCCTGCTCGACAGCCTGGTCTATTACGGCCGGGCCAGCCGCCAGGAGGCCGAGAACCGCGCTTACGTGGAGCGCGTGATCGACTTCATGGAGCTCGAGGCGCACCGGCATCATCCGGTCGGCACGCTCGCGTACGGCATTCAGAAGCGCGTGGAGGTGGCGCGTGCGCTGACCCTGGCGCCACAGCTGCTGCTGCTGGACGAGCCCATGGCCGGCATGAATGTCGAGGAGAAAGAGGACATGGTGCGCTTCATCCTGGACATCCAGCGCGAGCAGGGCATCACGGTGATGTTGATCGAACACGACATGGGCGTGGTGATGGACATTTCCGACCGGGTCTATGTGCTGGATTTCGGGCTGAAGATCGCTGAGGGAACTCCAGCGGAAGTCAGTGCCAACCCGCGCGTGATCGAGGCCTACACCGGTGTCGCTGAGCATCCGCCTGCCCCGGCCCTGCAGGGGGTGAGTGCATGAGTACCCCGGCACGTACCGCCACGCATGAGAGTACGAGTCTGCTCGGCGACGTCACCACGCTGACGATTCCGCAACTGCTCACCCGCCGCGCCGAACTGTCTCCGGACGGTGTGGCACTGCGGCACAAGGAATACGGCATCTGGAACGAGACCACCAATGCCACTTACCTCCAGCGGTCCCGTGAAGTTGCCGCCGGCCTGCACGCCCTGGGAGTCCGCCGCGGGGACAAGGTGGCCATCATCGCAGAGAACATCCCGGCCTGGGTATTCACGGAAATCGGGGCGCAGGCGCTGGGTGCTATCAGCGTCGGGGTGTACCAGAGCAGCGTGGCTGCTGAGGTGCGCTACGTCGTGAACTACACCGACGCCGTGGTGGTTCTGGCCGAGGACGAAGAGCAGGTGGACAAGCTGCTCGAGCACCGGCATGAGCTGCCGCAGGTCCGCAAGGTGGTCTACGAGGACCCACGCGGCATGAGCAAGCATGCTCACGACGAGTGGTTCATCAGCTTCGAGGAACTGATGGAACTGGGACGCCAGCAGCCCGGAGATATTTTCAGTCAGGAAGCCGCGCAGGGCCAACCTGATGATGTCTGCCATTTCAGCCTGACCTCGGGCACCACCGGACAGCCCAAGGCCGCCATGCTGTCGCACCGCAACCTGCTGTACATGGGCCAGTCGCTGGGCCGGGTCGAGGGTTTCAAACCCGGCAGCGACTACCTGAGCTTCCTGCCCATGGCCTGGATCGGCGAGCAGATGATGACCATCGCCGTGGCGCTGTCCAATGGCATCACGGTCAATTTTCCGGAGAGCACCGAGACCGCCATGCATGATCTGGTCGAGGTGGGTCCGCACTTCATGTTCGCGCCTCCGCGCATCTGGGAAGGCATCCAGAGCCAGATGTTTATCCGCATGCAGGAGTCCTACGGCCTGAACCGGGCGCTGTACCGCAAACTGCTGTCCTGGAGCACCGACGCCGCCGACGCCTCGCTCAGCGGGCGCAGGCCCAGTGGCGTGGCGGCCTTCAAGCGCTGGGTGGCCTACTGGGGCCTGACCCGGCCGCTGCTCGATCAGCTGGGCTTCCTGCGCCTCACACACGCCTATACCGGCGGCGCGGCGCTGGGACCGGACGTGTTCCGCTTCTACCACGGCCTGGGCGTCAACCTGAAGCAGATCTACGGGCAGACCGAGAACATCGGCATCGCCTACGTGCACCGCGACGGCGACGTACGGTTCGACACCGTGGGTAAGATCCTGCCTGGCGGGGAGGTCCGCATTACTGAGGAAGGCGAGATCCTCAGCCGCAGCCCAGCAGTGTGCCAGGGGTATTACAAGAAGCCCGAAGCAACCGCCGAGACCATCCGCGACGGCTGGCTGCACAGCGGGGATGCCGGGCGCCTGACCGCAGACGGCCACCTGCAGGTGATTGACCGCCTGAGTGACGTGATGCAGAACGCCCGGGGCGACCGCTTCAGCCCGCAGTTCATCGAAAACCGCCTGAAGTTCAGTCCCTATGTCAAGGAAGCTGTGGTGCTGGGGGATGGCCGCGACGAGGTCACCGCCATCCTGAACGTGGACCCGCTGACTGCCGGGCAGTGGGCCGAGAAACACAAGCTGGCCTACAGCACCTACATGGACCTGAGCAGCAAGCCTGAAATTGCCGAGCTGATTGCCCATGAGGTGCAGGAAGCCAACACCCGCCTTGAGCCGCACGAGCGCATCAAACGCTTCGTGCTGCTGTACAAGCTGCTCGACGCCGACGACGACGAACTGACCCGTACCGGTAAGGTCCGCCGCAAGACCATCCGCGAGAAGTACGTGCCCATCATCGAGGCGCTGTACGACGGCAGCCGCACCCGTGAGGTCGAGGCGGTCTTCAAGTACCAGGACGGTCAGGAACAGCGCGTGCAGACCACCGTCGAGGTTCACGACGTGCCGGGCGAGACCGGGGCCAGCGCGTCCCCGCCGGCCAGGTCTCCGGGTACCCCCGTCAGCGCCTGAACCGCTCTGCGGCTTCCTTCGCAGAACCCCAGCCTCTCACCCAGAAAGGACGTGCACGTGGATCTTCTCCCTCAACTTCTGATCGCCGGCGTGGTTATCGGCAGCATCTATGCCCTGGCTGCGCTGGGCTTCGTGCTGATCTACAAGTCCAGCCGCGTGATCAACTTCGCGCACGGACAGATCATCGCCACTGGCGCATTTATCGCCTTTGCCCTGACGCAGAGCGGACTGAACTTCTGGCTGGCGGGACTGATCGCCATGATCGCCACCTTCCTGCTGGGCATGCTGATCGAGCGGGTGTTCCTGCGCCGTATGGTGGGTGAGCCGATCATCTCGGTGATCATGGTGACCATCGGGCTGAGCAGCGTGATCGAGGGCCTGATTCACCTGACCCCTTACGGAGCCGGCAATTTCAGCTTCACCACGCCTGCGGCGCTGGCTGGAGACGGCGTGAGCGTGCTGGGCACCCAGCTGTCCCGGACCCAGATTGCCGGGGTGCTCGCGGCGCTGGGGCTGCTGGCCGGCTTCACCTACTTTTTCAACAAGTCCACCCTGGGCATCACCATGCGCGCGGTGGCCGACGATCAGATGGCCGCCATGTCGGTGGGCACCAGTGTCGAGCGGGTCTTCGCTCTGGCCTGGGCGGCAGCCGGACTGAGTGCCGCCGCTGCCGGCGTGATTCTGGGGCTCATGAGCGGCCTGACCCTGGGCGGCCTGGCGGGGATTGGCCTCAAGGTCTTTCCGGTGGTCATTCTGGGCGGACTTGACAGCGTGATCGGGGCCATTGTGGGCGGCATGCTGATTGGCGTGCTGGAAAATCTGTCAGCCGGCTACCTGGACGGCCTGGTTCCGGGGGGCGGCACGCGAGAGGTGTTTCCCTTCATCATCCTGATCGCGGTGCTGCTGCTGCGTCCCTACGGCCTGTTTGGTACCAGGGAGATCGAACGTGTGTAAGCCTGATGCCCGCACCGGGGGGGCCTGCTGATGCCCGCTTCACGCTTTACCCAGACCGGCAACTACCGGGTCCGCTATCAGCAGGACCAGACGATTTTCGCCACCTACGCCGAGCAGGCCAGCCTGATCGTGGGCGTCCTGCTGCTGCTGGCGCTGCCGCTGCTGATCCCCAAGACCATGCTGCGCGACGTGGACATGATCATGATCTTCGCCGTGGCGGTGCTGGGGCTGAACGTGACCACCGGCTATACCGGGCTGATCAACATCGGGCAGGCGGCGTTCATGGGTGTCGGGGCATATGCCACTGCGCTCGCCGCCACGCGCCTGAATCTGCCGTTCTTCCTGGCCATTCCGCTGGGGGGGCTGGCCGGCGCCCTGGTCGGAACCTTCGTGGGTCTGCCCAGCCTGCGCCTGAAATACCTGTATCTGGCGGTGGCCACGCTGGCCTTTCAGATTATTTTCGAGTGGACGGTGGGACACTCGCCGGTGCTGGCACAGGGTGGGGCGATCAGCATGCCCACCGTGCAGATATTTGGCGTACGGGACACCTTCCTGAACCACAACATGTTCTGGTACTACATCATCCTGCCGGTCCTGGTGGCTATGGCGCTGCTGTGGCGCAACGTGCTGCGTACCCGGCACGGCCGCGCCATGATTGCCGTGCGCGACAACGACCGCGCGGCGGCGGCCATGGGCATTAATCCCGGCACGGCCAAACTCACGGCTTTCATGATCGGCAGCTTCTACGCCGGCATCGCGGGTGGACTGTTCGCGTACTTCCAGAAGGCCGTGGTGATCGAGGATTACGGGCTGCACACCAGCGTGCAGTTGCTGGCCATGGCCATCGTGGGCGGCCTGGGCAGCCTGCCGGGTTCCTTCCTGGGCCCGATGTTCATCGTGGCGCTTGACCGGTTCATGGGCAGTGCCAGCGCCTGGCTGGGCGAGCAGGACATCTTTCCGCAGGGCATCGACGTGGCCACAGCCCTGAGGCCCCTGGCCTTCGGTCTGGCCATCATGCTGTTCCTGATGTTTGAGCCGCGTGGCCTGGCCAACTGGTGGCGTCTGGTCCGGATGTACTTCAAGAAGTGGCCTTACAAGTTCTGAAGCGCCTTCCTGATCTGGAATCCGCTTCAGAACTGTCCCAACCATTGTTTTCTCCCTTTGCCAATCCGCCTCGTTGCCGCCCCTTTCCTTACCCCGGAGGTAAGCCCATGAAGAAACTTCTTGCCCTGACTGCCCTCGTCTCCCTGGCCTCCTTTGCTACGGCACAGAGAAACACCACCCTGGTCTGGTCAGGCGCCATCACCGGTCCCACCAGTGACGCCGGTTCCAGCTACGCCGCAGGTGTCGAGGACTACTGCAAGTACGCCAACAGCCAGAAGATGCTCAGCGTGACCCTGAACTGCGTGGTGCGTGACGACCAGTACAACAACGCCAACACCCAGCGCAACTTTGAGGAATTCGTGGGGGGTCAGAACGTGCCGGTGTTCCTGGGCTACGCCACGGGGGGCATGCTGCAGATCAAGGGCGTGGTGCAGGAGACCAAGGTGCCCACCCTGCCCGCCAGCTACCACATCGGACTGATTGATCCCCCGAACAACCAGTACATGTTCCTGCCAGTCAGCAGCTACAGCGAGAACATCGTGGCGCTGCTCGAATACGTGGCCAGCAAGGAACGTGGGGCCAAGGTCGCCCTGGTGGTCAACCCGAGCCCCTTCGGCCGTGACCCGGTCGTGGATGCCCGCAAGGCCGCTGCCCGGCTGGGCCTGAAGATCACCGACGTGCAGGAAGTCGGCGGCAACAACCTTGACAACACGGCGCTGCTCAAACGCCTGGAAGCGCAGGGCGTGAAGTACGTGATCAACCAGAATACCGCCGGCCCCGTGGCCAACATCCTCAAGGATGCCAAGCGGCTCAACCTGCTGGGCAAGATGCAGTTCCTGGGGGCCCACTACACGGGTGGGGAAGACCTGACCAAGCTGGCCGGTGACGCGGCCAAGGACTTTATCTGGGCCACCAGCTACTACATGTTCGATGAGGGCGACCGCCCCGGGATCCAGCTGGTCAAGAGGATCGGCGCCCAGAACGGACGCAAGGCCGACACCATCCGCAGTGTGCATTACACCAGCGGCATGCTGGCCGCCGCCATTGCCATCGAAGCCATGAAACGCGGCGGCAGGGACATCAGCGCCGCCAGCGTGTACAAGGGCCTGACCAGCATGAACGGCAGCCGCTCGTTCAATCCCGGCTTCACGGTGGGCCCGGTGACCTTCAGCGCCAAGGACCACGTCGGTGCCGAAAGTCTGCGTCTGCTCCAGGCCGACGCCACCGGCAACTTCAAGGCCATTACCGGGGCGCAGCGCAGCCGCATGTTCCAGCTGGTCCACCCCCTGAAGTAAGTCCCCGGGAGGGAGGAGGCCATTTCCTGTGGCCACTTCCCTCCCGTTGCCCACTAAAGGAGGGCTCCGTTTGACCTCAATCCTTCAAACACAACCCCACGCCACCCCGCCTCCGGTGGGCACGGCGATGGGCAGCGACCTGACCATCAACAACGTGGAGGTCGTTTACCACGACATCGTGCAGGTGCTGCGCGGTGTCTCGCTGAACGTCCGGGCCGGACGAGTAACCAGCCTGCTGGGGACCAACGGCGCGGGCAAGACCACCACCCTGCGCGCCATTTCAGGACTGCTCAAGCCCGAGAACGGCAAGATCCGCGAAGGCACCGTCACCTTTGAAGGCCGGGTGCTGTCGGGCATGAACGGCACCGATGTCGTCAAAAGTGGCGTGGTGCAGGTACCTGAAGGCCGCCGGGTGTTCAAGCACCTGAGCGTCGAGGAGAACCTGCGCGCCGGAGCGATCCTGGGCCGCGGCAACTGGCAGAGTGACCTGGAGCGGATCTACACCTACTTTCCCAAGCTCCGGGCGCTACGCAACAAGCAGGCCGGCTACACCTCGGGCGGCGAACAGCAGATGATCGCCATCGGCCGCGCCCTGATGGCCCATCCCAAGGTGCTGCTGCTCGACGAGCCGTCCCTGGGACTGGCCCCGCTGCTGGTCGCGGAGATCTTCGACAACGTGCGGCAGATCAACCGTCAGGAGGGCGTTGGCGTGCTGGTGGTCGAGCAGAATGCCAGCATTGCCCTGCGCAACAGCGATTACGGCTACGTGATGGAGGGGGGCCGCATCGTGATGGAAGGTGAGAGTGCCGAACTGGCCAGCAACCCGGACGTCAAGGAATTCTATCTGGGCGTCACCGAGCAGGGCAGCCGCAAGAGCTTCCGCGAGGTCAAGAGCTACAAACGTCGCAAACGCTGGATGTAATCGCCGCCGCGGGCACCTGACAGTTCACGTCGGCTGCCCTGCCCGGCCATGACGGAGATTTTCATGACGAATACCCTGTCTTCCCCCCGAACTTCTCCGCCGGACCTGCCTGCCCTCCTTTCGCGCCTGCGGGCCCTGCCGCTGTACAGCGAGGCCCTGCGGGACGTACCTGATACGGCAGACTGGACGGCCCTGCCGTTTCTGACCCGGGACCGGCTGACGGCCGCGTTTGAAGCCGGGGAACTGCAGCACCCGGACTCGGTGCGGGTCCACCTCACGCCGCATCCGGGGGGCGGCTGGCTTCCGGAGTACGCCACGCGCGCTGATATCGAGGCACATGGACGCGCCAGCGCTCAAGCTTTTGCCTGGGCGGGTATACGGCCCGGCGACCACGTGCAGGTGGCATTTGGTTACCACCGGTTTGCCGGTGGCTGGTTGATGCAAGACGGCCTCGAAACCCTGGGGGCCAAGACCATTCCCTTTGGCCCAGGCGAGACCGAGGCGCAGCTGGACACCCTGCGCCGACTGAAGGTCCGGGTCCTGGTCAGTGCCCCGAGTTTTGCGCAGAAGCTCGGGGAAGCCGGCGCAGGGGTCGAACTGCTGATCGCCGCCGGCGAGCCCATGAGCAGCATCGAGGGCCGGCGAGAGCGCGTCCAGTCTGCCCTGAAGTGCAGCGCGCTGGACTGTTACGCCACCAGTGAAGCCGGCCTGATCGCCCTGGAAACCCCCGCTCAGGACGGCATGAAAGTGCTGGATGACTGGGTGTATGTCGAGGTGGTCGATCCCGAATCCGGTCAGCCAGTGCAGGACGGCGCCCGCGGTGAGCTGGTGGTGACCCACCTGAGCAAGCAGGCCATGCCCCTGCTGCGCTTCCGTACCGGAGACCTGACCCGGCTGGAGCGGCGCATGGACGGCACCTATCTCCCGGGCGGCGTCTTCGGGCATGTCAGCGGGATGCTGAAGGTCAAGGGCGTCAAGCTGTTCCCGCGTGAGGTGGCCTTCTGGCTGGCAGGGCATGGGCTTGATCACCTGCAGCACACCCTGCGTATTTTCACGTCCGGCGGCACCGACCGCCTTCACCTGAGCGTCCGGGGCGAGCCGCGTGCAGATCTGGCAGGGTTACAGACAGATTTCCAGAACCGCTTTGCCATTCGCGCCGACGAGCTGACCATTGAGCCCGACCACCAGGGCCAGGGCGTGCAGGACCAGCGGCGCTGAGCCAGATGGCAGTGCCGCCGATACTCCATAAAAAGCCCCGCCTGTCGTGCGGGGCGGTAAAACCGACTTCACCCGGTCGGCAATAATTGTGGGACATCTTCAGCTTAGTCCTGGACTTCTAGGATTCATTGGATGCCTGTAAGGCCGCCTTTACCTTCCTGGCCCTGCGTGTCTGTGACCCGGCCCATGCACCTGTGATAAAGGAAAGAGCAGATGACGGGTGGACGCAGACAGAAAATCAGAATCTCGCGCAGTCAGGACGCGCCGCCGCGCCATACTTCGGTCCGGCCCGTGGAACCAGTGCCGGCCGAGGGGTACTTCACACCGCGCCCGGCCCTGCTGCCCGGCCGGCTTGAACATCTGAGAGCCATGACCAAACCCGGGGTGCGCGGGTTTCCGGAGGTAGACGGGGCACAGGCCCTGCTCGCGCAGACCATGCGCAAGGACAAGGTGCGTGGTGACGTGCTGGACCTCACGGCCATGGGGGGGCTGATCGGCAGCCTGAGTGGTGTGACCCTCCGCGCGGTGGAAGGCAGCGCTGCGGCACTCAGTGTCCTGACTGCGGCGGGCTACGACACCTGTGCTGCGGTACCTGGTGACGCTCTGCCGGAGCGCTGGCCCATCCGGGCCCGCACCATCGCAATGGTTCTGGCGGGCGACCGTGGCAACGCCTACGCCCTCAGTCAGGTGGCCTGGGCGCACGCCTGCACGCCACCTGGCGGGACCCTGTATCTGGCGGGCGACCGGGATAAGGGCTTTGACCGCTATGTGCGGGCTGCGGGCAATGCCTTCGGCTCGGGCGAGACCATTGCCCGCGATGGTGGCATGCGGGTGGCGCGCCTGATCCGCCGTCCCGGGCCGACTCCGGTGTATCCGGAGCCCGAAGGGTACGAGGCCTACGGCGTCAAGGTGGTGGGCCTGCCTGGGGTGTTCAGTGCGGCGAAACCCGACAAAGCGACCACCCTGCTGCTCGACCACCTCTCGGAACTGGAACTGCATGGCCGCCGCGTCCTGGACCTGGGCTGCGGTGCCGGCCTGATCGGGGCCTGGGCAGCCCTCCGCGGGGCGCAGGCGACGCTGGTGGACGGAGACCTGCTCAGTGTGCGCAGCGCCCAAGCCACCCTGGTGGCCAGCAGCCTGACGGGTGAGGTCGTGCACAGTGACGTGGACGCCGAGCTGGGTGAGCGGACCTTCGACGTGATCCTGACCAATCCGCCTTTTCACGTGGGCCGTGGGGTCGTGCTGGACGTGGCCCGGGAATTTATCGCGGCTGCTGCCCGCCGGCTGAATCCTGGAGGCACCCTGTATCTGGTGGCCAATGAGCCGCTGCCCTATGAGCCGGCCATGCAGGGCGTCGGCCAGACCCGTGAACTGGTCCGGGCCGGAGGGTTCAAGGTCCTTTCCTCCACCCGGCCCGCCTGAGTGCCGGGAACCCGCAGGGGCCAGACCGCGTATAAAGCTTGTTCTGGACTTATGAGCTCCAGGCCTGTGGTGAACCGGGCGGGTTTGCTAGAATTACGCGCTCCGCTCCCCGGCCCCTATATTTGCGTCCAGAGACCGCCGAGGCACCGAAGTTCCGATCATATCCCGTTCCGCAGGAGGCCGCATGGCAGATTCCACCAAACCTCGCACGCGTACCAAGGTCGCTGCGACCGCTGACGCCCCCAAGGCGGAGCCCGTTATCAACACCCCGGACAAGCCGCGCACGCGTGTGAAGGCGGCCGGTACCGCAGCGGTCGCCGAACTTCCTGAGGCGCAAAGTGCCAAGACCAGCCCCAAAAAGGCCACCGCAGACAAGGCAGTTCCCGAAAAAGCTGCTAAACCCGCAGCCAAGAAGGCCGCTGCCAAGCCTGCCGCCGACCAGCCCGACACCGAGGAGGCAGCCAGCAAGCCAGCCAAAGCGGCCAAGCCCGCTGCCGGTAAGGCAGCCAAGGCTCCGGCCAAGAAAGCAGCAGACAAAGGGGAAGGCGACGCCGAACCGGCTCCCAAGGCAGCCAAAGGTGCCAAAGCCACTGCGGCCAAGGCAGCTGCGCCCAGGGCGGGCAGCCCCAGCGACAAGCCGTACTACGCGCACGCCAGCATTCAGGACATGCTCAAGGCCGGACGCGCCGCAGGTGTACTGTCCAGCGAAGAAGTTGCGGCGGCGCTGGGTCTGGCCCTGGAAGCCAGCGGCCTGGACCCGGAAAGCCCCGACGCCTTCGAGGATATGCAGCTTTACCTTGCCGGGCAGAACATCGAAGTGCAGGACCTCGACGAGGATGAAGACGAGGACACCGACGACGATGCCGAGGTCGAGGAAGTTCCTGGTGCCCGCGCGGCGACCGATGACGACGAAGAGAAATACTTCGACGACATGCCCCGCGCGGTCAGCAATGACCCGGTGCGCCAGTACCTGCACGAGATCGGCCGCGTCTCGCTGCTGACGCTGGAAGAGGAAATCGCGCTGGCCCGCCGGATCGAGGAGGGCGAGGAAGCCCGTAAGCTGCTCGAAGAGGACATTGAACTCGACGACCGTGGCCGGCGCCGGCTTATGCGCCAGATGGAAGACGGCGCCAATGCCCGCCAGGGTCTGATCGAGGCCAACCTGCGTCTGGTGGTCTCGATTGCCAAGAAGTACACCGGGCGTGGCCTGGGCTTCCTGGACCTGATCCAGGAGGGCAACCAGGGCCTGATCCGTGCAGTGGAGAAGTTCGAGTACCGCCGCCGCTACAAGTTCTCCACCTACGCCACCTGGTGGATCCGTCAGGCCATCAACCGCGCCATTGCCGACCAGGCCAGGACCATCCGTATTCCGGTTCACATGGTCGAGACCATTAACAAGCTCACGCGTACGGCACGGCAGCTGCAGCAGGAACTCAGCCGCGAGGCGACCCACGAGGAGATCGCCGAGGCGATGGGCCCGGGCTGGGACGCTGCCAAGGTCGAGGAAGTTCAGAAGGTCAGCCAGGAGCCTGTATCCCTGGAAACGCCGATCGGTGACGAGAAGGATTCCTTCTACGGGGACTTTATTCCCGACGAGAATCTGGATTCCCCGGTCGAAAACGCGGCCAAGACCCTGCTCTCTGAGGAACTGGAAAAGGCCCTGAGCAAGCTCACGGAGCGTGAGGCGATGGTCCTGAAATTCCGCAAGGGCCTGGTCGACGGCCGCGAACATACCCTTGAGGAGGTCGGCCAGCGCTTCAGCGTGACCCGCGAACGCATCCGCCAGATCGAGAACAAGGCGCTGCGCAAGCTCAAGTACCACGAAAGCCGGACCCGCAAACTGCGCGATTTCCTGGACTGAGCTTTCCAGCTCCACTCTGTCTGCCCCGGACACTGCGTCCGGGGCAACATTGCTTCTGGGAGGGCAATGCAGCCGCTAAACTGCGGGGAATGCCCCTGTGTCTGCCGCCCCCCGCCTGCCGGGAAGCCTCGCCATGACGGCCGGCGCCTTTTCCACTACTGAGGAAACCTCTGCCATCAGGCACTGGCGGGCTTACGGTCTGGCTCTGCTGCCCCTGGCCCTCCTGGGCATCATGCCGGTCTGGACCTGCCTGGCCCTGTGCTTGGTGTATGCACTGGGTGTGCGCAGCCCCATGTGGGCCCAGCTGCGGCTGATGCTGACGCTGCTGTTAACGGCCATCACCGCTATAGCTGGCTTTCCTGTTGCCTTGCAGGGGGGTCTGGCTACCCTGGTCGTGCTGGCGGTGTCCTACATCATCTCGACCCTGGCTGGTGTGGCCCTGAATCTGGGAGCGCAGACCCTGCAGGATGGTGGACGCCGGGGCTTATGGCCAGTGCTGGTCACTGGGCTGCTGGCTCCACAGCCCCTCTTGCTGCTGGCCCTGGCTGGTGGACTTGCCGCGCGTCCGGGACCGGATGACCGGCGCCCGGACCGGGTCCAGGACCGGCGGGTGTGGTCGTGGGGAGTGGCAGCGCTGGTCGCCGGCCTGTTGGTTGCCACGGCGCTGCCGCAGGCCAATTCCTCCTGGCTGACCAGCCGCCTGGCCGGGAACCCCGGTGCGGCCGGGTCCGATGCGCCTCAGGGCAGGCCCCAGACCACCGCTCCGGATGCCTCCGGGGCAGCATCATCAGCCATAGAGGATGTGGCCGAAAAACCTTTTGAGCTTCGGCTCGAGACCTCCAGACTGCTTACTCCGCTGACCTTCCTGAGTTTCGCGGGAGCCCTGCTGGCCCTGGGCCTGGCCCTGTTGCTGCGCCCTACGTTGCGTGGGTCGGGCCAGCGCCGCCATCCGGCCGAGGTACTGATGGCCCTGAGCCTCCTGCTGACCGGGGCTGTGTGGCTGGTTGTCGCCGTCCTGCTTAACCCTGGAGGCGACGCGACAGGAGCAGGGGGCATGGATGTCTTTGAAAAGTTGGGCCGTATGGCTGACAGCATGTCCAGAGCGACTCCAGCCCGTTCCCTCGACCTGACCCGGGTGATGCAGTTTCAGCTCTGGCTGGCCCTGGCCTTCACTGCCTTGCTGCTGGTGGCTGTCGTTGCACGCCTTCGCCGTGGCTTTGGCACGGTTGGCTCCCAAAGCAAGCCCTTTCCGGACGATGACGCCGGGGCCACAATGCCGGCAGCGCAGCAGGAAGCCCTTCACCGTGTTCGAATTGCCTACCGCCAAGCGGAAGAAGCCCTGAGCTTCTCAGGTCGGGGCCGAGGACCTGCCGAGACCCCGGCAGGCTATGCAGCCCGGTTGGGAGCCCGCGACCCTGTCATGGCCGGCGCCCTGACGACGCTGGCCAGCGCGTATGAACCGGTGCGCTACGGCGGACGCGTGACTGAAGAGGACGCGGATCAGGCTGAGGCGGCCGTAGCAGAACTGACCCGCGCCCTGAGTACCCTTCCCCAGCTTGGCCCGGATGACCTCACTGACCTGCCCCCTGAACTACCTACCAACTCCAAGGAGTCCCTATGACCATCCAGACATCTACCTTCGCTTCCCGTGTGCTTGACAATGTTGCCCGTGTGCTGGTCGGCAAGGACGAGGTCACCCGCCAGGCACTGGCCGGCGTCCTGGCTGGCGGTCACGTGCTGCTCGAAGACGCCCCGGGCACCGGCAAGACCATGCTGGCCCGCGCGCTGGCCGCCAGCCTGGGCCTGACCTTCCGCCGGGTGCAGTTCACCCCTGACCTGTTGCCCGGAGACGTGACCGGCGTCAGTGTCTACCGCCCGGCCACGGGAGAGTTCGACTTCGTGCCTGGCCCGATCTTTACCGGAGTCCTGCTGGCCGACGAGATCAACCGTGCCACCCCCAAGACGCAGTCCGCGCTGCTTGAGGCCATGGGTGAAGGACAGGTCACCGAGTCTGGCGTCACGCACCGGTTGGCCTCACCCTTTGTGGTCATCGCCACCCAGAACCCGGTGGAACACGAGGGCACCTACCGTCTGCCGGAAGCGCAGCTCGACCGTTTTCTGCTGCGGCTCTCGGTGGGGTATCCCACGCTGGAGGAGGAAGTCCGCCTGCTGGACCGCCTCCAGGGTGAGCACCCCATTCACACGCTTGGTGCAGTAACGACCCCCGCCGAACTGCTGCAGGCTCAGGCGCAGGTCCGTGAGGTGTTCGTGTCCGGGGATCTGCGGCGCTATATCGCCGGATTGGTGCGCCGCACCCGCGAGCATCCTGTGGTTGCGCTGGGCGGGGGTCCCCGTGCGAGCCTCGCGCTGCAGGGCGTGGCCCAGGCGTTCGCCTGGCTGGAAGGTCGCCAGTTCGTCACTCCGGACGACGTGCAGCGTGCTGCCCCCGGTGTGCTGGCCCACCGCCTGAGCCTGAACATCGAGGCGAGGCTGCAGGGCCATCCTGCAGAGCGGGTCGTGCAGGATGTGCTGAAAGCCGAGCCGGTGCCTGTCGAGAATCAGCAGCACGAGGGCCAGACCACTGCCCCTGTTTCTGCCCGGGGCTGAGCCGTGTCCCTCGTGCTGACCTGGGCGCTGTGGGCTGCGCTGCTCTCTGCCCTGGCAGGCCTGCTCTGGGTCCTGTACCGCACTCCGCCGCTGGTGACCCTGACGCGTGTGCTGCCGCCCAGCGGGTTTCAGGGGACGCGGGTCCGGCTGGACCTGCAGGTGCTGGTCAGAAGCCGTCTGCCGATGCGCTATCACGTCGAAGACGCGCTGCCCCGCAGTGTGGTTCCCGACCTGCTGCCAGTGTTCAGTGGTGAACTGCTGGGTACCCGTGAACACAGCTGGGAGACCACCCTGACCCTCAATTCCCGTGGGGTGTATGACTGGCCTGTCGTGACTGTACGCTGGGCCGACCCGTTGGGGCTGTTCTGGCGTCAGGTGACCCTGAGCGTGCCGACCCGCCTGGAGGTCTTTCCCGGAACCCACGGCCTGATGCTTCCCGACCTGCTGCGGCCACTCCTCAGCGAAGGGCACCTGAGCCGCACCCTGGGGCTCGACGACCCGATCAGCCTGCGGGGCGCGCGGGAATACCAGACCGGCGATTCGCCAGGACGAATTCACTGGCGCCTGTCCGCCCGTACCGGGACCCTGACCGTCCGTGAACTGGAGCGGACTGCCGCGAGCAGCCTCACGGTGTATCTGGACACCACCTTCGGGGGATCCACCTACACCGAGAGCGCCGTGCGTCTGGCCGCCAGTCTGGTGCGGGAAGCTGTGTCGATGGACCTGCCCATGGCGGTAGCTTCGCAGGCAGGCATCACCGTGGCGGGCCGCGGCGCGGATGCCCAGCATGCGGCATTGCTGCATCTGGCACGGCTCCAGCCCGAGGCGGGCCCCCCCGTGATTCCGGCCACGCGTCCCGGTGGCAATCTGATCATCCTGACTGCAACAGCTGGCCCTGCCCTGGTGGAACAGGCCATGCGGGCCCGTGCCACGGCCAGCCGGGTCGTTATCGTGGCCATGCCGGAAGGTTTTTACCTGGAACCCGGTGAAAAACCGCGCCGGCAGTGGGCCGGAGCTCCTGAAACCATCCGGGAGCTGGAGCGCCAGGCTGGAGTGCTGGCCGGAGCTGGGGTACTGGTTTATGTGCTGCGCGGAAATCAGAGTGTGCTGCGGCTGGGTGCCTGAACCCGCAGGCGAGTGAAGGTAGGTGAAAGCCGCCCGCAGCAGGCATAAAGGAAGTGCTCAGGTGGCTGTGACAGACCGCTGCTACCGTACAGGCATGACCCACGACGACGACCAGAAACCGCAGACATCCCGTTCCGAGGACGAGATCAGCAATGTGGACCTGCAGTTCATGGGACGCACCGACACGCGCCGTGAAATGCGTGCCGAGGAGAAGGCCGAGGCCCGGGTGGCCGACGAGTTCCAGGATCTGGGCCTGGACGCTCAGGATGTCGCCTCGAACGGGAGCATGATCACCAGCGACCCCGCCAGTACCCATATGCCGGCCGACGACGCGACGAAGCACGAACATTGAGGTCAGTAAGACCCCAGGTACCCGGGCACCCGTGGCTGCGGGTGCCTTTTTTCAATAAAGGTCCTACATGTGTCTGATTGGTGGCCGGACCGGAGCTTGGGGTTGACCGACCGCTGCGCAGGCCCGGACCATCATTAGCGGAGCACTGGAGGCAGACCATTCAGAGAATTGCTTTAGCTTTCGGGTGTTCCCCTGTTGCTGTCGCGGGTCAGGCCCCGGATCAGTGGCTGATATGCCACCTTGATGGTGTGACTGATCATGGGTGAACTTCAATGAGTGCCTTTGACGAACTCCAGGCCGCGATCCGCCGTCACGCGGCTGACCGACAGGCCGAACAGCAGGCCTGTGAAGCCGTGCTGACCGGCCTGTACCAGGCACTGCGCACAGCGGGTGGGCCCGGCATGCCCCTGAACAATGTCATGCTAGACGTGGTGCAGGATCCGGAGGGCCGGTTGCGTCCCCTGCCCCTGGGCGCGTTCCACGCTGGATGGCTGCGCCTGGGCGTGTGCGAAGTGCTGGTGCGCATCCGCTGGACAGGCACAGCCTTTCATGGGGAGTTCGGGCCGAGCGGCACGTTTCAGCTCACCAGCGTGTCTGACGAAGCACTGGCGGTGTTGGCCCGCCAACTGCTGCGCGAGCTCACCGCGACCTACGCCAGCGAGGACCTTCCCGTTGGTCCGGCCACGCTCAATTGACCGCCTGTACCCTACACGGTGGCAGGCGGGCTCCAGTAGGCTGACAGCGTGCGTCTCCTCTCTGCTCTGGCAGCTTCGCTGGCCCTGTGTGCTGTGCTGACCCTGACACCGGGCAGTGGGGCCAAAGACACTTCGGCAATCTGTCCTCCTGAACCCAAGGAGTCGGCAGCCCGTGAGGCCGACTGGGACCGCGCCCTGAAGAATCTGGCGGTCCTGGGGCGCACGCTGCCTGCCGAGCCTGACTCCAGGCTGCTGATGCCCGTTGATGGCGTTCGGGTCCGCGATATCGAAGACACCTGGGGAGCGCCGCGTGAAGGCGCCCGCGAGCATTCCGGTCAGGATGTGTTTGCCGCTCCGGGCACCTTCGTCCGGTCCGCAACAGCGGGAGTGGTATGGCGCATTGGCAACAGCAACAACGGCGGAAACTGGGTCTACGTGCTGGGTGCCGGTGGACGGCGCTACTACTACGCCCACCTGGGCCGGGTGAACCGCGAATTACGTGAGGGGCAGACGGTGAATGTCCGCACCATTTTGGGCACAGTGGGCAACAGTGGCAACGCGGTGGCCACCCCGGCCCACCTGCACCTTTCGGTGTTTACCGCTTATGACCCGGGCACGAGTTGCCGCTTTCTGGCCATCAATCCGCTTCCCCTACTGCGGGACCGCTGAAGATCAACCCTGTGGGCTCAATGTCGACCGCTACTGGTCTCCGCGTGATTCTTGGTGCTGGCGGGCAGGCGTGGGATGGCTGGACCCCGACACAGCGGGAACACCTCGATCTGCGTGACCCGGCCAGTTTTGAAAGGTGGTTCGGGGAGCGGCGGGCCGACGCCTTTCTCTGTGAGCACGTCTGGGAACACCTGACCGAACAGGATGGCCAGGAAGCCGCCAGACTGTGTTTCTCGTATCTCAAACCGGGTGGCTTCCTTCGGTGCGCTGTGCCTGACGCCCACTTTCCCGATCCTGATTATCAGCAGATGGTTCAGATCGGGGGTCCTGGGCCGGCGGATCACCCGGCGGCCGATCATCAGGTTGTGTACGGCTACCGCGAGTTCGTGGCGATGTTCGAGGCGGCCGGCTTCGAGGTTGACCTGCTGGAATACTGCGATGAGGCAGGCCGCTTTCACTACCACGGCTGGGATGTGGCCACCGGTCCCATCTACCGCTCGTTCCTGCTTGATCACCGCAACCGCGACGGGAACCTGGGCTTTGTTTCCCTCATTGTGGACGCATACAAACCCGAAGTGGCAGGGTCAGAGAACTGAAAGCAGTGCGGAGGTAGCCCCATAGCTGGCATCGTTCTGGAAGCCAGGCACGTGAAAAGCGTCCTACACTGGTAGGCCAGGACATTCAGGCCGCAGCCTGAAGTGCCGGTTCAGTTGCCCATCTTGACAGAGAAAAGGCCTGCCAGACTCTCCATCGTCAGGCAGGCCTTTCCTGACTTTCGTCAGCCTTTGACGGCCCCGGCAGTCAGACCAGAAACGATATTGCGCTGGAAGACCAGCACCAGGATGATCAGCGGCACGGTCACCACGATGCTGGCGGCCATGATCTGGCCCCACGGCTGGTCATACTGCGACGCGCCGGAATAATTGGCGATCACCACGGGGACCGTGCGGTTACTGCTCGTAAAGGTAAGCGCGAAAAGGTACTCGTTCCAGGCGTTGATAAACGCGAGGAGCCCGGTCGTGACCAGCGCCGGCATCATCACCGGAAACAGCACCTTGAACAGCGTCTGCAGAGGGGAGGCGCCGTCAACCAGCGCCGCTTCTTCCAGTTCGCCCGGGATGTCACGCACGAACGAGGTCAGCACCCAGACGGTGAACGGGATCGTGAAGATCAGGTAACTGAAAATCAGGGCGATCGGATTGTTGTACAGGCCGGATGCCCGGACCAGCGTGAACAGGCCGCCCAGCACCGCGATCTGCGGAAAGACGCTGACTGCCAGAATGATGTACAGCACCATGCTCTTGCCCTTGAACCGGAATCGCCCCAGAGCGTAGGCCGCAAAAGATCCCAGGAGCAGGCTGATCAGCACCGCCACGACGGCCACGATTACGCTGAACAGCAGGCCACGCTGAAAACTGGGGTTGGCGAACACCTGTGTGTAGTTGGTCATGGTGAAGGGCGCCGTGACGAATTGCATGGGCGCCAGGAACAGGTCACCTGAACGGCGGAAGCTGGTCAGCACGGCCCAGCCGAACGGCAACAGCAGATACACGGAGATGGCGATCACCAGCAGGTAGAAAAGGCCGCGCTGGAGGTAATAAAGGCCGGGGTTGGTTTTTTGCAGATTCATGGCGCGGTCCCCCTCAGTCGAATTTCACGCGGAAAGCCGTCACGTACGCGACGACAATCGTCATGATGATCAGAAAAATCGCCACAGCCACAGCGCTGCCCATGCCCAGCAGCGAGTTGTCGATCATGGCCTGCCGGGCGTAGCCAGTCATGCTGGTGGCTGCGGCGTTGTTGGCGCCCAGCATCACATACATGATGTCAAACACGCGCAAAGCGTCCAGGCTGCGGAACACCAGCGCGACCAATAGTGCCGGGCGCAGCAGCGGCAGCGTCAGCCGCCAGAACTGGGTCCATTTGCTCGCTCCGTCCATATCGGCGGCCTCGTACATGTCGCCGGGCAGGCTTTGCAGACCGGCCAGAATCAGCAGCGCCATAAACGAGGTGGTTTTCCAGACGTCCACGGCGATCAGGGCCCAGATGGCCGAGTCGGTGTTGGCAAGCAGCGCCTGTCCGCCCAGCATGCCGCGCCCGATCAACCCGAAGGAATCGTTGTACATGTACGCCCACATCTGGGCACTGACCACCGTCGGAATGGCCCACGGCACCAGCATGGCGGTGCGTAGGAACGCCCGGCCCTTGAAAGCGCTGTTGACCACCAGCGCGATAATCATGCCGAATACCGTTTCCAGAAATACGCTGACCACCGTGAACAGCATTGTGTTTTTGACCGCTCCCCACCACTTGGGATCCTGCAGAAAGCCCAGGGCGATGCCTTCCTCGGTAGTGAACCAGAAATTGCCCAGACCCAGGAAGGTGCGCTGCTCCGGCGAGGTGAGGTTCGCTTCGAACAGCGAAAAGTAGATCGTGCGGTACAGGGGATATCCCGCGACCAGCGCGATGGCGATCAGGGTGGGCAACAGCAGCCAGAACGCCTGCCGGGCGCGGGCCGCCTCTATCCCCCGCCTGCGGGTCGGGGGTACTGCGGTGGGTGTAACCTTGGTCGTCATGAATTTGCCCCCTGTCCTGCCCGGCACCCGGGCAAGGCGAGCCGCAGAGGCGGCGCGGTAGAAACGAGAACGGACAGAATCTGAAGATAAGGCTCTCTCAGCCTGCACCCGGGGGTGTCAGCGCGTGTGAAGGCCGGCTGGAGCGAATCTGAAGAGAATGCCATAAAAAGGGGAGACGCCCAACTCGTGGACGTCCCCCAGGGACCTGCACCCTACAGCGTCCCGGTCAGGCTTACCAGCCGCGGCCCTTGATGCGCGCGAGGTCGGTCGAAAGTTTGGCCACAGCCGCCTGGCCCTTCATGTTGCCGTTGAGCACGCTGCTGACTGTCGTGCTGAAGGCCTGGGAGACCTGGTTGTACTTGCTCTTGGTCGGGCCGGAAGGACGCGCGACCGCGTTGGTGAACACGCCGTACAGGCTGCCGAAGAAGGGGTTCTTCGCCAGGATGGCCTTGTCCTGATACAGGGCAGTGATGGTGGGGTTGTACGCACCTTCGATGGCGCGAATCTTCTGCTCGGCAGGGCCGGTCAGGTAGCGCACGAGGTCAATCGCGGCGGCCTGGTTCTTGGAGTACTGGCTCACACCGAGGTTCCAGCCACCGAGCGTCGCTGCCGGCTTGCCGCCCACACCGGCAGGTAGGGGCGCCACGCCGATCTTGCCCTTGACCTTGCTGTCGGCACTCTGGCCCAGGGCCCAGGCATAGGGCCAGTTGCGCATGAACGCCGCGTTGCCCGACTGGAAGATCCCGCGGGACGGTTCCTCATCGTAGGTCGTGACGCCTTTGGGGCTGATGTCACGGATCCAACCTGCGGCGGTGTCTAGCGCCAGGGCTGCCTTGGGGTTGTTGATGGTGATCTTGCCGCTCTCGTCAACGATGGTGCCGCCGCCGAAGGAGGAGACCCATTCCAGCGCGTCACAGGTCAGGCCCTCATAGTTCTTGCCCTGGAAGACAAAGCCGGCAAAGGCCTTGTTGGTCTTCTGCTCGCCGCTCTGGATCTTGCGGGCCATGGTGGCCAGTTCCGCCCAGGTCTTGGGGGGAGCCTTGTAGCCGTACTTCTTCAGCAGGTCGGTGCGGTAGTACAGCAGCCCGGCGTCGGTGAACCACGGCATGGACACCAGCTTGCCGCCCACGGTGTTCGCCGCCACGATGCCTTTGAAATGCGCGTTGACTTCACTGGCGGGAATCTTGCCCTTGAGGTCGACGAAGTGCTGGGACAGGAGGCCGGGCCAGACCACGTCGAGCTGATACACGTCGATATCGCTGCTCTTGGCGGCCAGCTGCTGCTGGTACAGGCCAAGGCGGTCGTTCGTCAGGTTGGGGCTCTCAAAGATCTTGACGGTATTGCCCGTCTTCTTGGCCCAGCGGGCAGCACCTTCCTTGCACAACTGCAGCTCCTGTCCCACGGTCCCGCAGGCAAGAGTCACTGTGACGGCCCCGGCCTGGCTGGCTGCGGCGAGAGCTGTGGTGAGACCTACGATAGCAATCGCTTTCTTCATGTGCCCTCCTGTGTGAAAGCCCTGCACAGCCCGTTCCAACGGCGGAAGCGGTTCCACACGGTTGTAAATTCTGGTGAATGAAGGCTACACCTGCCTGCAGACGGTGTCAATTCACATGTCTGGCATCTGACCCTCAGGACAGTTCGTACGCAGCGTCGCGGGTGCCGGTGCCCAGCTTGCGCAGCAGCCCGGCCTGGACCAGGGACCGCAGCGCCCGCCACGCCTGCTGGGTATTCAGACCGCAGGTCAGGCGCAGGTCCACGTTGCGCACGCGGCCACGTTCCCGTGCCAGGGCCAGAGCTATTGCGCGTACCTCTGCTCCGGTAGGCCCGGCACTGTCGAGAGACTGACGGCTCGCTTTGGGCCTGGAAGCGGCCGGGGGGCCCGCTGGCACCATGGCCACGGGCGCACCGGCCGAAACAACAGGAACTGCGGCCTCTACAGCAGTCCCCATTCCAATGGGTACCGCGATCTGAATGTCACGGCCCAGCGTGCGGCGCACCTCGCTGCTCAGGGTATAGGCGATGCCACGGCCCACCCCGGACCGGGCGATCAGGCCATGGTCCTCCATGCCCCGCAGCAGGCGGGGGGTCCGGTCCTCGGGCAGTTGCAGGGCGCGGGCCAGAACCGCGCGGGTCGCCTCGCCTTCGCGCATCAGCAGGCTCAGGACTATCAGCATGTCCAGCGATAGGGTCTGCATGTCCTCCTGCTTGCGGGCCACAAAACGGACGAATTCGGCATCGAAGCCGGGGCTGTGCAGGGTCAGCGTGACGGCGTCAGCGTAGGTGGTGTATTCCGGCGGCTCCTTGCCGTGACGCAGCATCAGCCCATACATCTTGTCCACGCCCACCCCGGCGCGCTCGACGAGGCCCAGGCGCGACAGCACTTCGGCCAGCAGCGGATTGCGGCGTTTGGGCTGATGGCGCAGGATGTTGTTTGGCGTGATGCCGCCCGGCAGCCCTCCCGGATTCATGATCTCCAGCCGGTCCGGATAGTGGTGCACGTGCACGGCGTCGCGCAGGGTGTAGTCACGGTGCGTCAGGGCATTGAGCAGGGCTTCTCGGTACACCGCCTCGTCCTGATCCCACACCTCAATGCGGAAAAGGCCCACCTGCACCGGCGTAAACCGGTTGCGGGCCTGGATCAGCTCGGCCAGACGGGTCAGCAGCGCGGGAATCGGACGCAGCAGGTCTTCGCGGAACTGGAACTCCACGTCGCTGGTGGCGTGATGGTAAAAGCACACCTCGGCCTGAGGCACGTGCGCCCGCAGCGCGGCAGGAGTCCCAGCCAGCATGATGGCCGCCAGGGTCGGCCGCAGGGCCCCGGCACTGGGCACAATCAGCCCCAGCTCGCGCAGAAAGTCCAGGTCCGGCAGGCTGGCGGCGCCGCCCTGCCGGCCCAGGCCACGCAGCCGCGCGACCTCGGCCGGGTCCAGATCCGCCAGTGAGGCGTCGGGCGGCACGACCGCCGTGTAGTCCTGATCCGCCACCGGCTCGGCTTCAGCCGGAGTGACCGGGACCAGATGGGCACCGTCCCAGGTGATGACCGCGCCGTCCGGAGCAGCCAGCACATAGGGCGCCTGGGGAACGAAGACGGCCAGAACGCGGGTTCCACCCGGCAGCCGGTGGTGCTGGACATTGACGGTCAGCCGGCCACCAGACAGCTCAAAAATGGCGTGGGTGACCATCAGGGGATGCAGTTCGCCTGCGTCACGCTCGGCCGGAGCGGTTGCGCCCACCAGATCTGCACCGACCAGCACGGTTCCACCCCGGGCATTGGCCAGGCCTACGGCGTGTCGCGCAAGGTCCTGAGGGGTCACATTCAGCGGCAGATGAATGCAGGTCGGGCCGGCGGAAGGCAGGACCCCCAGCGGTGAAATGGCATGTGCGGCGCCCTGCGTCACAAAGTCAGAGTATACAGGGGCTGCTGTGGGCAGCATCCGGGTGAACGACGGCCCAGAACCGTTCCACACGTACCGAACCAGGCCCGCACCACACCAGCGCGGCCCGGCCGCCGGCGCCGAACAGCACGGCGGCCTGACCGAACTCGCGCCCCAGCTGCACGGCCTGGAGGAGCGAAAGCTCCAGCAGCAGCAGAGCCTCTTCCTGCCAGTCGCCTTCTCCATTGATGGCACTCAGACGCTGGAGATGAGCGGTCCGGTCCCCCAGCCTCCGATGGGCCGCCTCGTTGGCTGGCTCCGGCTGTGCCTGAGCGCCCGGATTCCGCGCCGTCACCACCGCCCAGCTGTGGCCGGCTGATCCCCAGGACGGCGCAGGGCCCCGCGTAGGGGAGAGTCGGAACCGTTCCTTGGCAGTGCCGTACCGGGTGTCTAAAAAAGCGTCTCGCAGCGTCACCGTCGGCAGTCTCCGGGGTGGGTGCTCAGCGCACGACCGTGGCACTGACGTTCAGGACCGGTGTCTGGCGCAGGCGCAGCACCAGACTGACCTTCTGCCCGACCTTGAAGTTGCCCCCCAGCACGATCCGGTAGCGGGCGTCCGGACCCAGCTGCAGCGAGCGGTCCAGGGACAGGCTCGGCACCACCACGCAGCGTGGCGCACAGCGCAGCAGCCGGGCGCGTCCCTGTCCGGACCACACGCCGGTGATCTCGTCGGCCCGCGGGACATTGATGCGGCCTGTCAGCAGCGCGCCGCCCTGGGTCAGCTGCAGCTTCAGGGGTGCTGGCGCCGGAGCACCCAGGCCCAGGCCACTGCTCGCCAGCAGGGCCAGCAGCGCCCACCGGGGGGCCGCCCTCATCCCTCGTCCTCGTCGGTACCTTCCGGGTCGTGCAGCGCCGCGCTGTCCACGTCCGTTTTCATGATCTCGCGCAGGACACTGGTGGCAAAGCTGCCCTTGGGCAGGGTGAACGCCACGGTGAAGCCGTCGTCCTCTGGCGTCACCAGCGGGCTCTCTGGAAACACCCGGGTCAGGCGCCGGTCGCCGCGCCTGGAAGAGAACACTTCCGGGCTCAGCCCGAAAGCGCCCAGCGCTTCGGCCTCCAGGGCTCCGGCCTCCAGGGTCAGTGGCCGGGCTTTGCGCCCGAACAGGGTGCCGGTGGCACTGACCTCACCGCGCTCGGCACGTGGCGTTTCTGCTGCGGCGTCCTCGACCAGAAACACCCCGCCCGTGTCATGCTTCTTGGCCATGTCACCGTTCAGGAGCGCGGCAAAAACTCCACGCTCCAGACGCAGGCTGAGAAAAGCATTGAACACCATGCTCTGCACACTTGTTGTCAGAAAGCGCCGGACCCGGGGGTCTTTCAGACGTGATTCGCCGCGCAGGACCCGCAGGCCCTCCTCGGCGTTCAGGCCGCCGAGGCCAAAGCGCTGCGGTCCGAAGTAGTTCGGCACGCCACTTTCAGCCAGTTCCTGCAAGGTGGCCTGGGCCTCGGCGGCTCCACCGGGGGCAGCGCGGACACGGACCACAAAGCGGTTGCCACGCAGGTGGCCGAGCCCCAGCTTGTTGCCGTGGCGCGTGGTCTCCAGCACCCGCACACCGTCCAGGCTGAAGCCTTCAAGCCGGGGCTCGGCTTTGACCGGAACGCTGATCCACTGGGTCGTCACCGCGTGGCGGTCCTTGAGGCCGGCGACCCCGATATCGCGGTCACGCACGCCCAGCTGCG
Organism: Deinococcus malanensis; assembly: GCF_014647655.1. Lineage (NCBI taxonomy): Bacteria > Thermotogati > Deinococcota > Deinococci > Deinococcales > Deinococcaceae > Deinococcus > Deinococcus malanensis. The sequence goes on along the minus strand of NZ_BMPP01000002.1, from coordinate 106,216 downwards.
CTGAGAGTTCGCGCAGCACATGCGCGGTGGTATGACCGGTTTTTTCCAGATACAGATACAGGTGCTCACCCTCGCCGGAGGCCGGGTAGGCCGGCACCTCCTCGACCCGGAAGTCCCCTGGGTCGCGGCGCAGTACACCGCCGGTTCCAGGAGACGCCGTCAGGGCCCCCAGGGCCGACCAGTCAAACACCAAACTCACAATGCCGCTCACCATATCCCTGCGGGCAGCCCTGGGCGTGAGAACCGACTGGCCGCGCCGTGGCTCGGGTCAGTTCAGTACGCGCTGCGCGGCACGCGCCGGCGGCGTCCAGTCAGCCCGGAACAGACGGGTGGTTTCGCGGCCACGTTCGGGGGCGTACCAGACCCGCACCCCACGGTCCTGGTCGTCCAGGGGAAGAAAGGCTGTCTGACCCGCCTGCAAAACGTTCATGGCTCGCCCGTCCTCACCTCGCAGCCGGTACCAGGCGTTGACCCCTGCCGGTGACCAGCCGGCCACCCGCAGGGTCCCGCGCGACACGTTTTTCAGATGTGCTCCTGTGGCGGACAGGCTGACACTCAGGTCCGGCCATTCGGGTGTGACCGCGACTTTCCAGCGGGCCTCGAAGCCCAGCACGCGGGCCGGGCGCCGGGGCAGCAGCAACGTCACCAGCAGTCCTGCCGTCCCCGCCAGCAGACAGGCCATGGCCACGAAGGTCGCCACGCTTTGCACCTGCTCCGAGCGAATCACTGCCAGAGCCAGCACACCTCCGGTGATCAACCCCACCAGGGGCCAGGCCCGGCCGGGCCGGCTGCGCAGCGGCACATACGCGCGGGGCCAGAACTCGGCCAGGAGCAGCAGCCCCGCGCCCACCCCGAACAGGGCCGGCACGTCCAGCACCGGCGTGAGCAGCAGCAGCAGGACGCCTGGCACCGCCCACCACGCCACGTGCGGCACAAAACCCCAGCGGGCCTCACGCGCCACCCGCAGCAGCCAATAGGCCGTCAGCAGGCACACCGTCACCCCAAATGGAACCGTGACCTGGGCAATGGGGGAGAGAAGCGAGGCCCAGTGAATGTCTGGTGTCACGCGGTCATCTCCGCCCGCCGCGCTCGTCAGAGTCGTCTCCCTGGGCGTGGCGGCCGAGGGGGGCGGGGGATCTGGAAACGCTGCTGGACGCGCCGGCACCCACCACGCCCGTGCGTGGTGTCACGGGCAGACTGCCCGCCGGCTGCCCGTGACGCTCTACCTCGTGGGCCACATGCCCCAGCTCACTGCGCAGAATGCCGGTCCAGGCGGTCTGCACCGCGTTGAGGCTGCCGGGCATGGCGAACACCGCGGCGCCGCGGATCAGGCCGCCCACGGCCCGCGAGAACATGGCGGCGCCACCCACCTGGGCATAGCTCAGCATCCGGAACAGTTCCCCAAAGCCCGGCATGGACTTGGTCAGCATGGACTCGACGACCGGCACCGTAACGTCCCGTCCACTGAGGCCGGTGCCGCCGGTCAGCAGCACCACCGAGGCCTCGCGCGCCAGGGCGACCAGCGCGGTGCGGATTTCCACAGCGTCGTCGCGGACCACGCGGTACCCGACCAGCTGATGTCCGGCGGCTTCCAGTTCCTGGCGCAGATACTGGCCACTGGTGTCGGTCTCCGGCGTTCTGGTGTCACTGACCGTGATCACCGCCACGCGCACGGAAGCCGGCGCCGCGTCGCGGTGCTCGGCAGTAGAAGTTGAGGAAACCTGTGACTGTGGCAGGCCTGAGGCGTCCGTCATATGCCTACGATACGCCCCGGGCGCCCCGGAGGCCACGCAAGGACCTCCAGGAAGCCCGGTGCTTCCTATTCCCGCCCGGCGCTCAGGACCTGCCGTACCCTTTCCGGCAGTGCGGCGCGGTCGGCGCGGCCCACCGCCAGGCGGGGCTTGCGGAACGTGAGGGCCAGGAATGCCGCAGCCTGCTGCGCCAGGAATTCCCGGTAGCCGGTCTCCTGGCCGCTGCGCACGCATTCTAGGGCCAGCAGGTCCATCTGTTCAGTCAGCAGACCCAGCGCCACATACCGCGCCGCATTGGTGCCGCTGTCTCCCAGTACGGCTGGCAGGTCGGCCAGCTGTTCGGGGTTGCGCAGGAGCGCGCGCGCCGCACGTTTGACATTCGGGTCTTCCAGGGTCAGGGTGCAGGCGCGGCAGGGCTGCTCGCTGCTGGGCTCGGCGCACACCGGGCAGGGCCGCCAGCCCTGCTCCTCGCGCCAGCGGCGGGCCCGGGTCACGGCTTCAGCGGCGCGCAGAGCCACGGATTGCAGCTCCGGGTCAGTAACGGCCCGGGCCATTTCCCGGGCCCGGCGGCGGTCGGGTGCGGGCAAAGGCGCAGCGCGGGGTGCGTCCAGCGGCGTGCGGATGGTCCCTACACTGAAGCGGATTTCCTCGATAGGCGCGTCTGGCAGCAGGGCATTCAGTGCCTTGAGAAAGTGGTGCCGCTGCATGGTCAGGTGGTGGGCGGTGGCACTGTCGCGCACCTCGACGAACAGGACCCGGCCCTGCTGGGTACGCGGGCGCGTGATCCGGGCGACCTGTGGGCCGACGGCCTGCGGCCACGCCAGGATCGCCTGCGCCTTCTGGACACCGCGCGAGAGTTTGGCGCTGCCCAGAGTGGCGCCCATCAGCTCTCCCAGGCCACGGGGTCCCCCCATGCGCCGGCCGCGCGGTTTGTGGCCGCTCATGCACCCACCTCGCCCACGGCAACCTGGGCCGGGACCGGTTCGGGTTCCGGCGTGAACCGTCCGGCATGGGCACGGAGCGTCAGCACGGCGCCGGGCGCCTGCTCCGTACCGGTGACGATTGCCTGCGGCACGCTGGCCGCCAGGTCCAGAAGAAAGGCCCGGCGGGTGGGATCAAGCTCCGCGCTGAAATCGTCGATCAGCAGCACGGGCTTTTCACCGAAGCGCTCGGCCAGCAGCTCCAGTTCGGCGCGGCGCAGGGCCAGAGCGATGGTGCGGCCCTCGCCACGGCTGGCGTATTCGGTGGCCGGGAAATCTCCCAGGGTCAGGGTCAGGTCGTCACGGTGCGGGCCGGTCACGGTGGAGCCGCGGGCCAGTTCCTCTGTACGGCGGCTGCGCAGGTCGTGGGCGTAGGTTTCAGGCGTGGTGGACTCGGACAGGCCCAGCCGCAGCGGCTTGCGGCTGCCCAGCGCCTCGTTGGCCTCGGCCGCCAGTTCCGACAGGCGGGTCAGGGCCCGGCGCCTGAACAGCATGATGTCGCTGCCCAGCTTGACCAGGGCGTCGTCCCAGACGTGCATGGCCCATTCCTCGCCGCTGCGCAGCGCCGCATTGCGCTGCGATACGGTGCGGTCATAGCGGGCCAGCTGCTGCGCGTAACGGGCGCTCAGGCGCGACAGCAGGGCGTCGAGAAAGCTGCGCCGGCCCGACGGCGAACCAAATACCAGTTCGCTGTCCTCGGGGCGGATCCACACCGCGCTGCCTCTGGGCAGGTCCCCGGCACGGACCCGCACGCCGTCTACCTTGAGCTGGCGGCGCCCGCGTCCCAGACCCACCTCCTGAATGCTGAGGCTTCCTCCGGACTCCAGGTCGGCGCGTACGTAAGCCTCGCCCTCGCCGGACTGTACCAGCTGCTCCAGGCGGGTCACGTCGGTCAGGCCGGTCAGGGCCAGATAGGCCGCTTCCAGCAGGTTGGTCTTTCCGGCGCCGTTCTCGCCGAAGACGCCCGTCACACCGGCCGGGAAGCTCAGCGTACAGGGCGCGAGATTCCGGTAGTTCAGGGTGGACAGCGACTCCAGTTGCACGCCCTGCATTCTAGGCGCCGCACCGGCGGATGTTTGTGCCGGCGCTCCAGCCTGTCCCGACCCCGCCTATCCTGAAGCTCATGACCCAGGCCCGTGACGCCCTACTTGTGCTGACCCCACACCCCTCAGGCGCTCTGCCGGCCGACGTGCTGCATGACATGCTGGGCGAGGGCATGTTCGACGCTGCACGGCGCGAGGCGCTACTTCGTGCGGTGTTCCTGGACGGAGACGCGTACACCGAGCTGATCTATCACGTGCCCGGCGCCCGCCACCTGCAGGCCCCCTGGAGCCGGTTCGCGGCCGATCTCAACCGCGACAGGAACGATGAGGGTGACAATGGGGTGTTGAAACGAACCGGATTTGACCGCCAGCCGCTGTATCTAGCCGGATTCGAGTTCGGACCGGTGGCACGCGAGGCCCGGCTGCGGCGGCTGTGGGACCCTTTCGATGCCCAGGTTCGCGCCGAGCTGCCCGGGACCCGGCTGATGATCGTGGGTCACAGCATGGCTCCGTTCGGCCCCGCGCTGGGCCCAGATACCGGCACGCCGCGCCCGGCCCTGTGCCTGATGCCCGGAACGACATCAGAGCCTACATTTCCACCTGCGTTGTGGGAGCCGCTGCGCCAGGCCTGCGAGCAGGCGTTCGCAGAGGTGATACGGGGCAGCCCCGATCCCCGGGTGACCATCGGCGAACCCTGGTCCACCGATACCCTCAGCCAGACCCACCAGCGTCACAGTGGCGTGCCGGCCTTTGGCATCGAGATCAATTCCGGCCTGTTCATACAGGGGGGTCAGCCGCAGGATCAGACGATTCGTGATCTCAACGCCGCCTTTGCCCGGTTTGCGGACGCCGCTCTGGGTCTGCTCTGACTGTCCGGGTAACCTGGTTCCCACCAGGGTTTTCATCTGGTGATTTCAGCTGCTCCAGAGACCTGCGCGGCAGCCATCGACAGGGCCTGACGTGATACGGAGCCACCGTTCAACTGCCGCAGGCTGGCGACCCATTCAGCACGTTTATCAGGCGTCCCGGGTGGCCAGCGCGCGCATGGCGCCCAGGATCTGTTGCACGGCCGCCTGATCCGGGGCCCCTGACAGGGCCGAGCCCAGCAGGGACAGACCGTCCTGGGCCTGGGCCGCCGCATAGTCCTGGGCAGCAGCCACGCAGCCGCTGTCAAGCAGCCACCGATGAATCTGCCTGATCAGGTCCGGGTCCTTGGCGGCGCGGTCCCGGCGCATCTGATCCAGGAAAACCTCGCGCTGCTCCGGTGGGGCCTGGGCCAGCCAGCGCAGCACGATCAGTGTGCGCTTGCCCTCCAGCAGGTCGCCGCCGATCTCCTTGCCGTATTTGAGGGGGTCGCCCAGCAGGTTCAGGACATCGTCGCGGATCTGAAAGGCGCTGCCCAGCGCGAGCCCGGCGTGGGTCAGCGCTTCGGCGGGCTGCATTCCGGCGGCCAGCGCTCCCAGCCGCAGCGGCACGATAACCGTGTAGTGGGCGGTCTTGAGACGCACCATCTCCAGGTAATCGGTTTCCCGCAGGTTCCACTCCCGGTGCTCGACCCAGCTCAGGTCCAGGTGCTGACCCTCGGCGGTGCGGTGGATCATGGCCAGGAATTCTTCCATGGCGCCTGGAACTCCGGCATGGTGGACCGCGGCCCACATGTAGGCGTGCAGCGCGTCCCCGGCATTGATCGCCAGCGGCACCCCGTGAAGACGGTGCAGGGCCGGCTGACCACGGCGTTGCTCACTGTCGTCCTGAATGTCGTCGTGAATCAGAACCCAGTTCTGGAACAGTTCCAGGCCCGCCGCCAGCCACTGCGCCCGGTCCCAGGCGTCTGTCCCCGGCGTTACGCCGTGAGCCCGGGCTGATGCCAGCAGCAGTTCACTGCGAATGCCCTTGCCGCCGCGCTGGGGGTAGTCGCGGAGCATCGCGGAGAACTGGCGCAATTCAGGTCGGGGGCCTCCCTCCGGAAGCAGCGACAGCACACGCGAAAGCAGATCAGGATGCATCAGGAGCCAGTGTACCGGGCCGGCTGAGTGCTGCATGTTTTCTCAAGCCCCGGGCATCCAGGCCTCAAGCTGGTCTGTCACCCTGAGCCCATGCGCATCGACGAACACATGGACCTGAACGAACTCGCCGAGCATATGGGCGAGGCCACCATCGAGCAGGCGCGGCGGATGCGGGAACTGCTGCTGGAAAAGCCCCGCGCTCGCACCGAGGATTTCACCGGGAAGGAGTGGGCCGAACTGGTGATCGAGGCGACCCGCTAGATATGCCCAGCAGCAGCACGGGTGTCAGCCTGGAACGTCTGGCCGTCAGGGTCCTGCTGAGGCTTCAGGCCGAGCCCGCAACCTGGACCGCCCGCAGCCTCGCACGGGAACTGGGAGAGACCGCCAATCGCGTCAACCGCATCGTCCTGGCCATTGAGGCCGAAACAGGCGTCGAGCGCAGCGGTCCTCACGGCTTCCTGACCGTGACGGGCCGCGCCCTCTGAACTCCTCATGCCTTCTCATACGGCTCCTGCCTAGAGTGAGGCATGAACGCCACTCCGCTGCTGGTCCTTGCCCTCGCCCTGACTGCCTGTGCACCGGTCACCATTCTGGGCAAGACTCCTGCTCCTCCCGCTGTTGCGGACGCCAGCGGCACCTGGACTGGGCAGGTCTCGCATCCGATAGCGGGCACGTTCAACGTGAGCGCCAATTTCAATGAACGTAACGATCCGACCCCTGGCCAGCTGGTCGGAGACCTGCGTGTAGAGCGGCTCACCAGCGAATTCCTGAGTGCCAACGGCAACCTCAACACCGGGACCCTGCGCGCTACCGGCGGTACCCTGGACATCGACTGCAAGGGCAAGTTCACCAACCGCACGCTGTTCGAGGGCCGCTGCACCGTTGTGAACGCCACCAGCCTGGGGGTCGAGGCCGACCTCGTGCTGACGCGCTCACGTTCCTGAGCCTGCTGTCCCCGTGACCTCAGCGCTGACTGAAGCGCAGGCGCGTGTGCTGAGCGCGCTGCAGGGCGGAGCGGCGCTGACCATGCACTCCCGCAGCGAGCGTGGTCCTTTCTATATGCTGTCCGGGCGACGGCTCAGCATGACCCTGGTAAAGGATCTGGAACGGCTGCGCTATATCTCCCGCTCAGCCGGTATGGGTCGCAGCGCCGTGGCCTACGAGCTGACGTCGGACGGTCAGGCTGCTCTGATGCGGTGGGAAGCTCAGGGACCCGCTGCAGATCTGTAGATCAAGGGCGAAACGCTGGTCTGACCCCGTCACTCTGACGCCTGTTCCATCCGGCATCCTCAGCAATTCCTGATACGTTGAGCTGTGTTTAAAGATGATATGGCAATACATGCGGGTGTCCCGGAGAAGGTCGTCAAGGCGGCGTTGGGCAAGTTGCGGCTGGAGGAAGACCTTTCGGGCGTGACGTGGGACCTGGCGCGGTCCCGCCCCGGCCGTCCCATCAAGGTGTACTTCGAGGCTTCCACCATGCCCGAAATTCAGGCCGCCAAGAAGCACCTGGAGCGCCTCCTCGATGAAAGCGGGTACGATCTCTATCCCTGAATCACAGATGAAACCCCCCGCCAGAGCGTATGCCGAGGCGGGGGGTTTCTATGCGGAAGCTCCGCTTTCCTTATGACTTGACAACGATATTAATGATCCGGCCAGGGACGTAAATCTCCTTGACGACCTGCTTGCCTTCAATAAAGCGGGCCACGTCGGCGTTTGCCCTGGCGGCTCCCAGCGCCTCTTCCTGAGTGGCTGTCTTGGAGATGCTGACCTCCCCGCGCACCTTGCCGCTGACCTGCACCCCGATCGTGACCGTGTCGCGTACCGCCGCGCTCACGTCTACGGCGGGCCAGCGGTGGGTGTGGATACTCCCTTCCTGACCGCGCCCGAACCAGATTTCCTCGGCAATATGGGGCGCAACGGGCGCCAGCATCAGATTGAAGATATTCAGCGCCTCGTCCCACGCCGGGGTAGAGGCCACCGGGCTGCGCTTGGCCTTGACCAGCGTATTGGTCAGTTCCATCAGCGTGGCGATGATGGTGTTGAAGCTCATGCGCTCAAAGTCGCCGTTGACCTTGGCCAGGGCGCTGTGGACTGCGTGGCGCAGGTCGGCTTCGGTGATGTTCTCCTCAGGACCGCTGGATTTTTCCTCGAAGTACAGGTTCCACACGCGCGACAGCCACTTGGCCGGGCCGTTGATGCCCTGCGAGTCCCACGGGCCGCCCAGTTCCCACGGTGCAATGAACATCAGGAATGTGCGGACTGTATCGGCGCCGTATTCGCGCACCAGATCGTCCGGGTCCACGACGTTGCCGCGGGACTTGCTCATCTTCTCGTTGTCCTCGCCCAGGATCATGCCCTGGTTGCGTAGGCGGGCAAAGGGCTCGCTCTGGGTGGTCAGGCCCATGTCGCGCATTACCTTGGTCCAGAAGCGGCTGTACAGCAGGTGCAGAATGGCGTGCTCAATGCCGCCGGTATACAGGTCCACCGGCAGCAAGTGGGCGTGCGTGGGGTCGAAGGGGCGGTCCCCGGCGTGCGGTGACAGGTAGCGGTACATGTACCAGCTGCTGTCCACGAAGGTGTCCATGGTATCGGTATCTCGCTCGGCTGGTCCGCCGCAGACCGGGCACGTGGTCTGCACCCAGTCGCGGTTCAGCTTCAGCGGGCTCTGTCCGGTGGGCGTGAACTCCACGCTGTCGGGCAGGCGGACCGGCAGCTGATCGGCGGGCACAGGCTGCGCGCCGTGCTCAGCGCAATACACGATAGGAATAGGGGTTCCCCAGTAGCGCTGGCGCGAGACCAGCCAGTCCCGCAGGCGGTAGGTCGTCCTGGCCCTGGCCACGCCGCGGGCTTCCAGCTTCGCCACCACGGTTGCAATGCTGGCCTTGCCGCCGGGCATGCCGTCGAACTCGCCAGAATTGACGATCAGGCCCTCGCCGCTGTAGCTCGTTTCGGCAGTGTGTGGGTCCATCGCTTCGGCGCCCTCGGCACGGATCACCTCACGGATTTCCAGACCGAATTTGCGGGCGAAGGCAAAGTCACGCTCGTCGTGGGCGGGCACGGCCATGATGGACCCGGTGCCATAGGTCACCAGCACGTAATCCGCCACCCAGATCGGCAGCTGATGCCCGGTGATCGGATGCGTGGCGAACGAGCCGGTGAACACACCTGTCTTTTCGCCGCTGTCCTGCTGACGTTCCACGTCGGTCTTGCGCCCGGCGGCCTCCACATAGGCTTCCACCTCGGCGCGCTGCTCGTCGGTGGTCAGCTCGCGCACCTTGGCATGCTCGGGTGCCAGGACCAGGAAGGTCGCGCCCATCAGGGTGTCGGGGCGGGTGGTGAACACCGTCTCGGGACCCACCGGAGTCTCGAAGGTCACCTCCGCCCCCACCGACTTGCCGATCCAGTTGGTCTGCATCAGGCGCACGCGTTCGGGCATGTCCGCGCTGCCGAAGTCCAACAGCTCATCGGCGTAGTCGGTGATCTTCAGGTACCACTGACTCAGGTTGCGCCGCTCCACCGCCGTGCCGCAGCGTTCGCAGTGGCCGTTGACGACCTGTTCGTTGGCCAGCACCGTCTGGTCCTTGGGGCACCAGTTCACCAGGCCGTCTTTCTTGTACGCCAGGCCTCGCTTGAAGAACTCGGTAAAAAACCACTGGTTCCAGCGGTAATACTCCGGGTCACAGGTGGCGAATTTGCGGCTCCAGTCGATCATGGTGCCCATGCGCCGGAACTGTCCGGTCATGTGTTCGATGTTGCTGTAGGTCCACTTGGCCGGGTCCAGGTTGTTTTTGATCGCGGCGTTCTCGGCTGGCAGGCCGAAGGCGTCGAAGCCCATGGGAAACAGCACGTTGTAGCCGCGCATGCGCATCCAGCGGGCGCGGGCGTCGGGCGCCACGTTCGCGTACCAGTGCCCGATGTGCAAATTTCCGCTGGGGTAGGGAAACATGGTCAGGGCGTAGTGCTTCTCGCCGGGGGCGTCCTCACGGAAGGTATAGATCCCGCTCTGGTCCCACTGGTCCTGCCATTTCTGCTCGATGGCGTGAGGGTTGTAGCGCTCGGCCCGGGGCTCCTGAATCTGAATGGGCATGGACTGGTCGTTGGTCTGGGTCATGGTGGTGAACTCCTTGGCAAAAAAAGGCCCCGGCCTACACAGCCGGGGACGGTCGAGCAAGCCGTGAAGCTAGTCGAGTCGTCCCCGGATGGTAAGCGCAGAGCGGATCATGGCTCACAGTGTACCGGATGACGCGCAGCGCTGCATCAGCAAAATGGCCCGGCGTTCCTCAGCGTCCACCGCGCGCCGTGATGCTGACCAGCGTGTCCCTGCCCATGCGGTCGGCCACGTAGGTCAGGCGTTCGTTGCCGCGGGCCAGCACCGCCGCTTCCTGAATGCCGTCGTCCGGGATGCGGCTGACCACCTGGAAACCTCCGGCCACCAGTGCGTCGAGCACCGGCGCAGGGCGCCAGCCGCGCAGTTCGTACTGTTCGATGCGGCTTTCCCCGCGGCGGACTTCGTTCCGGACTGTCTGCGAGGCCGGGCAGACAGGCGTGACACCAACGGGCACCGGCACGGTTCCCCAGACCTGTCCCTGAACCTGCAGGCAGTACAGCGGCTGCTTCCATCTGGCCTCGCGGGCCAGCCAGGAACTCATGCCGGCCGCCAGGAGCCCCAGCGCCAGCACGGCAAACAGTGCGGCACGAGGAAGTTTCACGCTTACTCCTGGCTGGTGATAAACGGCAGGTTGCGGTCGAACTGGGCGCGGTCCAGGCCGTAGCCATACACGAAGGCGTCCGGAATGGTAAAGCCCAGGTACTCCACCGGAATCTCGACCTTGCGGCGGCTGGGCTTGCTGAGCAGCGCCGCGATCTTCAGGCTGGTGGGGCCGCGTCCTTCCAGGTAGTGCAGCAGGTAGTTCATGGTGATGCCGGTATCCACGATGTCCTCGACCAGGATCACGTGCCGGTCACTGATCGGGAACTGCAGGTCCTTGACGATCTTGACCTCGCCGCTGCTCTGCTTGGCGTTGCCGTAGCTGCTGGCCTGCAGGAAGTCGATGGTGCAGGGCATGTTCAGGGCACGCACCAGGTCGGCGTGAAACATGAACGCGCCGTTGAGCACGCAGATCAGGTGAGGTTCACGCCCGGCGTAATCCTGACGGATCCTGGACGCGAGCTCCTGAATGCGGGCCTGAAGCTGCTCCTGCGTGATCTGCACGGGGCCATTACCGGGGGCGAGACTCATAACCTGATCAGGCTAACACGCCGGCCCCGGGGGCCAGATGAACCCGGCAGGGGGCCAAAAGAGGCCCGTATACTCGCCGGCATGACCCGCCCGCCACCCGAGTCCAGCCTGCCTCTCCTGAACTTAAGCGCCGTTCCGGGTGTACTGGGGCGCATCGTGACAGAGCGTGCCGCCGACTATGACGGCGCCGACCCTGCGCTGGGTCCGGCACGTCCGGCGGCGCGGCGATTCGAGGGTGCGCTGAGGGGAGCAGGCCTGAGCCTGATTGCCGAGATCAAACGTGCCAGTCCCAGCCAGGGCGCCATTGCGCCGCTTGACCCGGTGGAGGCTGCCCAGGCCTACCAGCAGGGGGGCGCCGCAGCCCTGAGTGTCCTGACCGAGCCACGGCATTTTGACGGGCATCCTGACTTTCTGCGGGCGGTGGTGGGCGCTGTGAGCCTGCCTGCGCTGCGCAAGGACTTCGTGGTGCATCCGGCGATGCTGCGTGAGGCGGCGGACTGGGGCGCCTCAGCCGCGCTGCTGATGGTCAGTGTGCTGCGTGAGGCGACAGCGGCCTACCTGGAGATGGCCCATCACCTGGGGCTGGACGCGCTGGTTGAGGTGCACAGCGACTCGGAACTGGACGTGGCCCTGCAGGCCGGAGCGCGCATTATTGGCGTGAACAACCGCGACCTGACCACGCTGGACATTGATCTGGAGGTCAGTCCGCGCCTGATTCGCCGCGCCCGTGAGGCCGGCTTTGACGGTGTCCTGGTGGCTGAGAGCGGGTACCGCACACCTGCCGAACTGGCCCAGGTCCGCGGTCTGGCCGACGCGGTGCTGGTCGGCAGCAGTCTGGCCGGCAGTGCGGATCTGGCTCAGGCCACCCGGGACCTGCTGCGCGAGTGAGTTCCCCGCCCACCCTGACCTTTCTGGGCACCGCCGACAGCAAAGGGGTGCCGCGCTTCTGGTGTGAGTGTGCAGTCTGCGCCGATGCCCGTGCCGGTGGCGTCAACCGCCGCACCCGCACCGGTCTGCTGCTGCGCGGTGCGGGGGAGACGCTGCTGCTTGACGCCAGCCCGGACCTTCATGCCCAGCTCGCGGGCCTTCCTGAGGCGGTGGTGCCGGACGCTGTACTGATCAGTCACGCGCACAATGACCACCTGCTGGGGCTGGGTGACCTGCTGGATTACGTGCATTACGCCGGTGGAGCCTTGCCGGTGTACGCGCCGCAGGACGTTTTTGCCGATATCCGTTCCCGCTTTGCCTACGCCTTTCGCAGGTCGGCCCCGGTGCAGGTGCTACCCGAAACCGGGGTCCAGGTGGCCGGTATGAGAGTACGGGCCTTCCAGGTGCCGCACGGAGCCAATGGCCACAGCCACGCTTTTCACCTGCAGCGCCCGGGCTGGGCAGCCGTGATCATGACCGACGCGATTGATGTGTCTCCCGAGATCGCCGCCGGATGGCTGCAGAAGCTGGACCTGCTGGTCCTGGGCACCTCCTTTGCTGACGAGTCGGCTTCACCCCGCAGCGGACGCAGCGTGTACGACATCCGGGAAGCGTTGGAGTTGCCCTGGGCGCGCGCCGCGGGACGGGTAGTGCTGACCCACCTGTCGCATGGGGTAGACGCGCGGGAACTCAGCCTGCCAGACGGCTGGTCCCTGGCGTATGACCATCTGAGGGTCGCGCTGTGGTGAGCGGCGGCCCACGGACGGCTCCTCCCTTGGAGGGACGCTTGTTCTCACCCCCTGTGCCTACACTGCGCAGGTGACCGTCGTCCGTTCTACTCCGCCCCGCTACCTGCGCTGGCTGATCCTGGCTGGTGTTCCAGCTGTGCTGCTGGGCCTGGGCCTGATCCCGGACGTGCGCATCTTCCTGACCCAGGGCTACGCCGCCCTCACTTCCACCGATCCGGCCGTGACCCAGGCGTTTGTAGAGGGGCTGGGCTGGGCCGGCCCGCTGGCCTTGATTGCCGGCTTCGTTCTGCAGGCGGTGCTGCCCGTGTTGCCGGCGCTGATCATGACTGCCGTGACCGCCCGCGCCTATGGCCCTGTCGAAGGGTTTTTTATCGTGTATGTCGGCACGCTGCTGGGAGCCGTGGCCGGTTACTGGCTGGGCCGCTCGGTGGGCAATTCGCTGGTACGGGTGCTGCTGGGGGAGACCACGCGGCGCAAGGCCTACGAGTTTGCCGAGCGCTACGGAGTGCAGGGCGTCCTGATGGTCCGCCTGATGCCAATCCTGAGCGCCGATGCCATGAATCTGGTGGCCGGCGCCGCCCGGATGCCGTTCCGTCCGTTCATGCTGGCCACTGCGGCGGGCACCGTGCCGGTCACGGTGCTGGTCGTGTGGCTCTCGGGTTCGGGGCAGCGGCTGCTGTGGGGGCTGGGAGGGCTTTCGGTGCTGGTGGCGCTGGTGGCCGGAGGGCGCTGGTGGCTGGCACGCCGGGCGGCAGCCCCCTGAAGTGCTCCTGGGCGCCGCGTCGGGTAAACTGAGCCTTACCAAAGCGCCCCGTCTGCGGGCGCTTCTTCCGGGAGGAGCATGAAGGACAGCAACACCGAGGCCGCAGCACCCGAGGGGGCGTCCGCCTACGAACGTGCGGGGGTCAGCATCGACGCCGGACACCGCGCCGTGGAACTTATGAAAGGCGCCGTGGCGCGCACGCACGGCCCTGAGGTGCTGGGGGGCATCGGCGGCTTCGGCGGTCTGTTTCGGGCCGCCTTCGGTAACCTGACTGACCCGGTCCTGGTGGCCAGTACCGACGGCGTGGGAACCAAGACCAAGGTGGCGGTGCGTGTCGGGCGGTACGGCGGCCTGGGCGCCGACATCGTCAACCACTGCGTCAACGACATCCTGGTGCAGGGTGCCCGGCCCCTGTTTTTCCTGGATTACGTGGCCATGGGCCGCCTCAAGCCCGAGGCCGTGGCCGAGGTCGTCACCGGCGCGGCCCAGGCGTGCGAGGCCCTGGGAGTAGCGCTGCTGGGCGGCGAGACCGCCGAGATGCCCGGCGTGTACGTCGAGGGTGAGCTGGATATCGTGGGCACCATCGTCGGCGTGGTGGACCGGCCCCGGCTGGTCGATGGCAGACGAATTGAGGCCGGTGACTGCGTGGTGGCGCTGCCCAGCTCGGGACTGCATACCAATGGGTTTTCGCTGGCACGGATGGCGCTTGACGGCCTGAACTGGGATGAGGGCCGTGACGACCTGGGCGGTCAGTCTCTGGCCGAGGTGCTGCCGGTGCCGCACCGCAGCTATCTTCAGGCTCACGCGGCCCTGGAAGCGGCCGGGGCGGACATCCGTGGGATGGCCCACATCACGGGTGGTGGCCTGGTGGACAACCCGCCGCGCGTGTTTCCTGCCGGCATCGGCATGCGGGTGGACACATCCTCCTGGACGGTGCCGCCCCTGTTTGAACTGATTGTTCGGGAGGCGCAGGTCGAGCGTCTGGAAGCCTTCCGTGCCCTGAACATGGGCGTGGGCTTCCTGATTATCGTGCCGGCGGCGCAGCGGGAGCAGGCTCTGCAGGTGCTGGCTGCGGCCGGAGAGCAGCCCTGGGTGATCGGCGAGATGGTGGCCGGTCAGGGCGTGACGTTCGCAGCCGGCGTGACCGGCGACGGAGTCAACGCTTGACCAGACGTCTTGCCCCCTTTGGCTTCACCGCGCCGGACCGGAGCATTGCCACCGAGTTCTGGGTAGTGCGTCATGGGGAAAGCACCTGGAACATGGACGGACGCTACCAGGGCCAGACCGATGTGCCACTGAGCCACGTGGGGGTGCTGCAGGCGGCCAGCCTCGCCGAGCGCCTGACGGGCCTGCACTTCGACGCGGTGTATACCAGCGACCTGATCCGCGCCTCCCAGACCGCTGACGCGGTGGCTGAGCGGCTGGCCGGGCCGCCGGTGGTACAGGCGGATTACGCGCTGCGTGAAATCAACGTGGGCGAACTGGCCGGACTGGTGATTGCCGACATCCGTGCGCGCTATCCCGACTACCTGCAGGCCCTGGCCCAGGATTCCTGGGGCACCCGCCGCCCCGGCGGGGAGAGCATGGAAGATCTGTTCGAGCGCTGCGGCGCCGCGTTTCACCGCCTACGCGAGCGTCATCCTGGCCAGCGGGTCCTGGTCTTCACCCACGGAGGTGTGGTCCGGGTGGCGGTGGGCCTGGCGCTAGGCGGTGTTCCGGCCCACGCCTGGTCACGCCTGAGCGTCACCAATTCCAGCATCACGCGGGTGCTGCTAGGCCCCGACAGTGGAACCCTGCTGGGGTTCAACGATGACGCTCACCTCGAAAATCTGCTGGAAGCCACCGAGGCCGACGACGTGCTGGGCCAGGCTCCCTGAGGGGCCGGCTGATCAGCCCTGTGCGCCGGGCCGGGCAGGTTGTAGGGTAAACACCGCCATGACCGTTTTTTCTACCTGTTCTGTCCGGGGAACTCAACCGTGAGCCCAACCGACACCCTGCTGGAGCGTTACCGCTCGGGCGACCTGCGTGCCCTGGCACGTGGCATTACCCTGGCCGAAGCGGGTCTGGACGCGGCCCGACCGTTGCTCCGCGCGGCGCGTGAGCGGTCGGGCCGCGCTGGCGCACGCCGTGCGGTCGTGGTCGGCGTAACCGGCAGCCCTGGCAGTGGAAAAAGCACCCTGACCGACGCGCTGATTGCCGCCCTGCGCGCCCGTGGACAGCGGGTCGCCGTGCTGGCCGTGGACCCCAGCAGCCCCTACAGTGGCGGCGCCATTCTGGGTGACCGCATCCGGATGCTGCGCCACCACGCCGACAGCGGCGTATTTGTGCGGTCCCTGGCCAGCCGGGGAGCGCTGGGCGGACTCTCGGCGCGCACCATGCAGGTGCTGGCCCTGATGGACGGCGCTGGCTTCGACTGGGTGATTCTGGAGACCGTGGGGGTCGGCCAGAGCGAGGTCGATGTTGCCGCGGCCTGTGACCATACCCTGCTGGTCCTCACGCCGGCCGGGGGCGACGGGGTGCAGGCGTTCAAGGCCGGCATTATGGAAATTGCCGACGTGATCGCCGTAAACAAGAGCGATTTGCCTGCCTCCGACCGCACCGTCCGTGAATTGATGGCGGCGCAGGGTCTCGGGGCCCACGACGAGCACACCTGGATGGCTCCCATCCGCAAGACCATCGCCTCCAAAGGCGAGGGGGTGGACGGCGTGATTGCGGCTGTGGAAAAGCACCGCGCCTGGCTGGCCGAAGAAGGTCTGCAGACCCGGCGGGAGCGCCGAGCGGAATTTGAGGTGCGGTCACTGGTGCAGGAGCGGCTGTTGCAGCGGGCCCGCAGCGCGGCCCATGACCTGTATGCCCGCGTGGCGCGCGGCGAGCTGGACGCCGACGCGGCGGCCGATAGCCTGCTGACCGGCAAGGTATGAAGGCCCGGACCCTCGCCCCCTGGTTGACTGGGGCTATCGCCGTGCAGCGCCTGCTGGAACTCCGGGTGGCCCGCGCCAACGAGCGCTGGGCGAGAGACCGGGGAGCGCAGGAGTACGGGCAGGGGCATTATCCGTTGTTCTTCGTGCTGCACCCGGCCTGGATGCTGGCCCTGCTGCTTGAGGGCCGCGCCGCGACCGGCCGGGTCAACCTCTGGGCCCTGCTGCTGTTTGTCCTGGCGCAGCCCCTGCGTATGTGGGTAATCCGCAGCCTCGGACGCTACTGGAACACCCGGATTCTTATCATTCCCGGCGGCAAGCGGCTCACGCATGGGCCCTTCCGGTATCTCAAGCATCCCAACTACGCGGTGGTGGCCCTGGAACTGGCCACGGCGCCGCTGGCTGTAGGCGCGGGGCGCACTGCACTGGCCTTCAGTGTGCTGAATGCGGCGCTGCTCATGCTGATCCGCATTCCGGCCGAGGAACGTGCCCTGGCTGCATACCGAAATCAGTCCTGAATTCGGAGGCGTCATGAAAGTGGCCGCCTGGATTTGGTTATCCGGCGGTCACTTTTTGTGTCTGGTTCTGCAGGTCATCCGGCGTAGTCAGTCGGAGGCCCCGCGGCGGTTCTATGGTCCAACTGCCCTGGTCAGGCAACGTGGGGGGTCCGGCGCTCCTCACACAGGCCTCGTGGAGTATCTGCAACGGGTATGGCTGCTCGCACCTTGATGTTCAGCAATTCCAGCCGGGTCCGGCCCAGACCACTCGACCGCTCCACCGCTGCAGCCACCACCGGCACCTCCAGCCCATGATGGGACGCAAACAGCAGGGCCTGCAGTTCTGGAATCGCGCTGTCAAGCAGATGAGTCACGAGGACAGCCACGGCGCCTGGACGCTCTACTGGAAGCGCCACCTGCGCCCCGTGCGCACGCAGTGGTATGACCACGGCTGGTACGCCGCGTAACCTGGCCAGGGCATTCATGAGTGCTTCGGTGCCTGGCAGGCCAAGCAGGATGTCGAATTCTGGCAACGAGGCCGCAAAATCATCCGCAAGGTCCTGCACCGCAGCTGGATCGAGAGAGGCCAGGTGCAGCTGCAGACGCTCTGCACTGGGCAGAGCCTGCAGAACGATGTTGCGAAATACGGCTGACATGTTCCAGTGTACCGTGAAGTTTTTTACTCTGACAGGAGCCGAACCTACATTCATGGTGTGAGGCTGGTATGAACTGACGAAAGGGCGTAGTTTACATGCCTATGCAGGCACGCAGCGCCGTCACCGCTCCGGTCGCCCGGCACGCCACCGCTATTGCCGTCGCGGTGACGGCCGGACACTTTATCAATGATGCTTACAGCGCCATGCTCACCCCACTGACCCCCGCGCTGCAGGCCAAATATGGCGTCAGCATCGCGGCCGTGACCTTGCTGTCCAGCGTGTATTCGCTGACCAGCAGTGTGCTGCAGCCCCTGCTGGGCATCCTGGGCGAGCGCGTTGACCGCCGCTACGCTGCCGCGCTGGGTCCGCTGCTGACGGGCCTGGGCCTGACCATGATGGGCTTCGTTCCCTGGTTCGGGGCCCTGGTGCTGCTGGTGGCGGTGGCCGGGTTCGGCAGCGGATTTTTTCACCCGGCGGGGGCTGCGTACGTCGCGCAGCACAGCCCGCCCGACAAACGGGGACTGTGGGCCAGCCTGTTCAGCGCGGGGGGTACCGGGGGCATGGCCCTGGGCCCGGTGTTCGCGGGGGTGGGGCTGACCCACCTGCCGTGGTTCGCACTGATCGGGATCGTCCTTGCGGCAGTGACCTTCGCCGTGACCCCCAGTGGGCGGCAGCAGTCCAAACGCGTCGGCATGCGGGAGTACGCCGGGATCTTCCGGGGCCCCATCGTGTGGCTGTGGGGCATGGCAGTGCTGCGGTCTCTGGCCAGCATGGGCTACAACGCCATGCTGCCATTCATGCTGCTGGCCAAGGGATTCGGCGCGCGGGAAGTGGGCGTCACCCTGGCCGTGTATTCGGTGGCCAGTGCCCTGGGAGGCATTCTCGGTGGCCGTTACAGCGACCGCTTTGGCCGGACGCCCGTACTGCGGGCCGCTATTCTGACCACCATCCCGTTTTTCGCCGCGCTTATTCTGAGCAGCCCCACAAACTGGTGGTTCTATCCCCTGACCTTTCTGGTGGGTGCGGCGGTCAACGCCAGCATTCCGGTCGGCGTGGTCACGGCGCAGGAGTACGCGCCGGGCCACGTGGCGGTGGCGAGCAGCATCATGATGGGGTTTTCCTGGGGATTCGCCGGCCTGCTGGTGTTTCTGGTGGGCGCGCTGGCCGACGCGACCACCCCACAGGCGGCCGCAATGGCCAGCCTTGCGCTGCTGGTTCCCAGTGCCCTGATTGCCTACCGCCTGCCTGAGCCGGCCAGGGCCGAGTTCAGGTAGTTCAGCGGGTTTGGCCTGCCTCGAGGAAAGGGAAGCGAATTTTCCAGGAAGCGGTGGGCCGTCCTCATTCCAGGCGTTTTTCAGAGGCCTCTGTCTGGGGAATATGCGCGCAGCGTGGGTCAGGACACGCGTAAGCGGGCCTCTGGCAGCGCTGCCTCACCACAGGACACGTGAGCTTTGAAGCGGTGCCCTTCCGCGCGCGGGCGCCTCGTCGGGAGATGCATCCACCAACCTTAGGGAGGCGCTGGCATTTGCATGGCTTCCATCAGCAGGGAATATGAATGCCGGCGGACGTGCGGATCATGGGTCATGGTCGTGATCATCAGTTCGTCGGCTCCGGTCTCGCGAACCAGAGCGTGAAGCCGGGTGGCCACTGTGGCCGGGTCGCCGGCCACCACTCTGGCGCGCGAGGCCTCGACCACGGCGCGTTCCTGTGGGGTATACGGATAAGCCTGTGCTTCTTCCACCGAGGGAAACGGCCCGGTTTCACCCCGGCGCAGGCGCAGAAACATCAAACCGAGCGGGAGGGTCAGTTCGTCGGCTTCCTCCTGGGTCGGCGCGCAGATCACGCTGGCGGCCACGATCACGCGGGGCTGCGCGAAGGACGCCGACGGCCGGAACGCCTCGCGGTAGATGCGTGCGGCCAGTGCGGCGTCCTGGGTGCTTGGATTGATGTGCCACGCAAACGCCAGTCCTGCGCCAATCCCGGCGGCGACCCTGGACCCGTAGCCACTGCTGCTCAGAATCCACAGCGGTGGAAACAGCCCTTCGCCCGCGGGTGCGGCCAGCGTGCCGTCAAACGGGTGGCCGTCCGGAAAGATGCCGTGGCCAAAGGAAATCAGCTCGGCCAGCTGGGCCTCGAACGGCTGCTCCATCAGGCCGGCGGCGCCTCGCAGGGCCCGGGCGGTGCGACCATCGGTTCCTGGCGCGCGGCCCAGCCCCAGATCCACCCGCCCCGGCGCCAGCGCCGAGAGCAGCCGGTATCCTTCGGCGACTGCCAGCGGCGCGTGGTTGGGCAGCATCACTCCACCTGAACCGAGCCGGATGTGGTGCGTGACCTGCGACACGGCCGCCAGCATGGCCAGTGGCACACTGGAGGCCACGGCCGCCATGTTGTGGTGCTCGGCCACCCAGTAACGCTGGTATCCCAGGGTTTCGGCGTGCTGCGCCAGCTGCAGCGAATCGTGCACCGCCCTCGCGGCGTCATGTCCTGAAGGCATCGGAATCAGGTCCAGTACGGACAGGGGCACGGAGACACTCATGTGCCCGAGTCTGCGCCCCTACCCGGCGCCCAGACCCTGGTGCGGCTTACGAAGAGCCCGCCTGTGCACTCTGCTGTCGCCTAGTCCAGTGGAGCCCCGGACACCCTGTGGTCCGGGCGGCGCGGCCTATCCTGGGGCCATGAGGTCCGGCCTTTGAATCACGACATTCCGGTGCTGCAGATCGGACCGCAGGGCGAGGTGATGGCGCATGGCGTCGACGCCTGCGTGCACTGCGGGTTCTGCCTGCCCGCCTGTCCCACCTACACGCTCCTGGGTGACGAGATGGACAGCCCCCGCGGGCGCATCGTCCTGATGAAGGAGGTGCTTGAAGGCGCCCTTCCGCTGGAGGACGCCGCGCCGCACCTGGACCGCTGTCTGGGCTGCCTGGGTTGTGTCAGCGCCTGCCCCAGCGGAGTCCCCTACGGCGAACTGATCACCGCTTTCCGTGGCTGGAGCGAGCCGCAGCGCCAGCGCTCTCCGCTGGACCGGGCCAAACGCTTCGCCATTCTGAAGGCGCTGCCGGCACCAAAACTGTTCAGCGTGGCCGCCCGGGTGGGGCAGTTTGCCAAGCCGCTGGGGCCTGTGCTGCCAGCAGCCCTGCGCGCACCTCTTGATCTGCTGCCCGAATCGGTACCGCCCATGCAGCCCAGTGCGGCCCTGACTCCTGCGCAGGGGCCTCGCCGGGGCCGGGTGGCGTTTCTGGTGGGCTGCGCACAGCAGGCGCTGGCCCCCAACTTCAACTCGGCGACCCTGCGCGTCTTGGCCCGCAACGGCATCGAGGTGGTGATTCCGGAAGGCCAGGGCTGCTGCGGCGCGGCGGCGCTGCACACCGGCGCACGCGACGAGGCCCTCAAACTGGTCCGTGCCAATCTGAAGGCCTTCGATCCTGACCAGTACGATGCCATCCTGTCCAACGCGGCGGGCTGTGGCGCCGGCCTCAAGGAATATCCGGCGGTGCTGCACGGTCTGCCCGACGAGGCGCAGGCCAGCGCCTTTTCGGCCCGGGTTCAGGACATCAGCGAATACCTCTACAGCCTGTTGCGCAGCGGTGACCTGACCCCGCCGCTGCCTGCCTCGCGCCCGCTGAAGGTCGCCTATCACGATGCCTGCCATCTGGCGCATGCGCAGGGGGTCCGCATGGCGCCCCGTCAGCTGCTGCGGGCCATTCCCGGAGTCGAGGTCGTGGAGATCCCGGAAGGCGACCTGTGCTGCGGTTCGGCCGGAACCTACAACCTGGAGCAGCCGGAACTGGCCTCACAGCTCGGAGCCCGCAAGGCCGGCCACATCCTGGGCACGGAGCCGGACCTGATCGTCAGCGGCAACATCGGCTGCCACACCCAGATCCAGAGTCACGTGCGCCGGCAGGGCAGCCGCATACCGGTCATGCACACGGTCGAACTGCTTGATCTGGCCTACCAGGGCGAACTGTGAGCCCGGAAAAGCAGGGCTTACGGCCGGGCCTCAGCCGGTCGCGTCCCCGTTCGGAAGGGAACGAGGCCCACCCGCTGGGGGCCGAACTGACCCGGGTGCTGGGACCACGCAAGGTCCTGTCCAGCCTCTCGGAGCGCCTGAACTACCGCTACGACGCGATCCAGTTCGGGGTCACGCCGGTTTGTGTGGTGCTGCCAGAAAGCACGGCTGATGTGGTGACTGTCGTGAAGGCCGCCCGGCGCGCGGGGCTGCCCATCGTTGGCCGGGGTGCGGCCAGCGGCCTCAGCGGAGGCGCGGCGCCCATGCAGGAGGCGGTGGTGGTGTCGTTTACCCGCATGACTGGCCTGCAGATCTTTCCGGAGCGGCGCGAAGCGGTGGCCCAGCCCGGCGTTATCACCCTCAAGGTCACCGAGGCGGCACGCCCACATGGCCTGATCTATCCGCCTGATCCGGCCAGCTTCCGCACCAGCACCATCGGGGGCAACCTGGGAGAGAACGCGGGCGGCCCGCTCTGCTTCAAGTACGGCGTCACGGGAGACTACGTGCGTGGCCTGGAATTCGTGGATGCCGGGGGCGACGTGTATACCCTGGACCGGGACGCCTATGACCTGCCGGGCCTGCTGATCGGGTCCGAGGGCACCCTGGGACTGATCACCTCCGCGACCTTGCGCCTGATGCCGCCCCCGACCCACACCCGCACGCTGCTGGCCAGTTTCGCGGAGGTCGGCGCGTGTGCCGAGGCCGTCAGCGCGGCCATTGCCGCAGGGGCGGTGCCCAGCAAACTGGAGTTCATGGACCGCGCCTGCACCAACGCTGTCGAGGACTTCCTGCACCTGGACCTCCCCAGGGACGCCGAGGCGGTGCTGCTGGTGGATACCGACGGCGACGACCTGGACACGGTGCAGGAGGAACTCGCGCTGGTGGAGGCCGCCTGCCTGGACGCTGGTGGAAAGGTCCGCCGCGCCGCCACCGACGCCGAAAGCGCCGCCCTCTGGCAGGCCCGGCGCAGCGTGTCGCCGGCGCTGGGCCGCATCCGTCCGCAGCGCATGAACGAGGACATCGTGGTTCCCCGCAGTGTCCTGCCCGAGGTGGTGCGCGAGATCCGCGCGCTGGGAGACGCAAGCGGCTTTCATCTGGTGCAGTTCGGGCACATCGGGGACGGAAACCTGCATCCCAACATCCTGTTTGACCCCAGGCACGAATCCATGGAGGCCGTGCACGACCTGGCCCACCGTATCGCTCTGGTGGCGATCCGCTACGGTGGGGTGCTGAGCGGTGAGCACGGCATCGGCACCATGAAACGTGACTTCATGAACGACGCGGTAGACCCGGTCACCATGGGCGTCCTGCGGGATGTCAAAGCAGCCCTGGACCCGGCGGGCGCCCTGAACCCCGGCAAGCTGCTACCCGAGCCGCTTCCGACTGTTTTTACCCAGGAGCCCGCGCATGCCGATTCTTGAACTGTCTTCGGGGGACCAGACCGTGACGGTCAGCGGTGACACGCCCCTGCTGGAGGTCTATGCGGCACTACCCGCCGGGCTGTATCCGCCCTTCCCGCCGGTGGAACTGCCGGGAGGCGTCGGGGGGCTGGTGGTACGAGGCGGTTTTGCCCAGACCTTTTTCTTTGGAGCAGAGGTCCTGGGTGTGACCTTTCAGTCGCCCAGTGGCCGCAGGGTGCGCGCAGGGGGCCGGACTGTCAAGAACGTTCAGGGGTACGACCTGACCCGGCCCTTTGTTGGCAGCTTTGGCCTGCTGGGGGAAGCGCTGGAAGTCACGCTCCGGTTGCGCCCCGGCCGGCTAGGACGACAGGTGGTGACGTCCGGGACCCTGGAGGCCGGCCTGGAGACGGGGGCCCGCTTCGCCTGGGAACTCGACGGCCAGCTTTACCTGATGCACTTTGGTCACACCCGCGAAGTGGAGCGTGCCCTGGCCTCGGTCCCGGGCGCCCGGGAGGTGACCGCGGCCCTTGACCTGACGTCCCGCTTTCCAGCCGGCATGGGGGTAGGGGAGGGCCCGTTGCGGGACCGCCGCTTCTGCTGGACCGACGGAGTTTCTCGGCCCCCGGTTCCTCCACTGTTCGAGAGGCTGGCTGCCACCCTTTGAGCGGTATGGCGGCTGGCATGGCAGTCTCTGTGGACTCCAGCTTATGCTGAGCCATGACAAAGATCGGGTCTGGGCCGGGCAGGTCCCGGCAGACACAGGTGTACGTGCGAGGCCTGGGCGGAGAGCGCCCCGCCGTTCCTGTCGCTCCGGAACGGTTGCAGGCGGCAGCCCAGGCGCGGCTGAATGCCGCAGACTTTGCCTACATTGCCGGGGGCGCCGGGGCTGAACGCACCATGCGGGCCAACCTCGCCGCCTTTGAGCGGGTCCGGTTGCTGCCTCGCCAGCTGAGCGGCAGCCGGGACCGGGACCTGAGTGTGGAGTTGCTGGGACACACGTTGGTTGCCCCGTTGCTGCTGGCGCCCATCGGCGTGCTGGAGGCAGCGCATCCGGAAGCGGATCTGGCCGTGGCGCGGGCAGCAGCGGCCGAACGGGTTCCATTTGTCTTCAGCTCGCAGGCGTCCGTGCCTATGGAGGACTGCGCGGCGGCGATGGGAGACTCGCCCCGCTGGTTTCAGCTGTACTGGGGCACCGACGACGAGGTCACCCGGTCGTTTGTGCGCCGGGCCGAGACCTGCGGGGCGCAGGCCATCATCCTGACGCTCGACACGACCCTGCTGGGCTGGCGCCCCCGCGATCTGGACCTGGGAAGTCTTCCATTTCTGCGCGGGCGCGGCATCGCGCAGTACCTCAGCGACCCTGTCTTCCGCTCCCGGCTGGATTCACCGTTGCCAGCCCCGGCCTTGCAGCCGGCGCGGACGCCTACACTGTTGCGGGCCGCTGCGGAACTGAGCACCAGAGGCCGCAAATACAGCCTGAATCTGAGCCAGATGCGCGCCGGTGCTGCCCGTTTTACCGGCACCTATACCCGCCCGGACCTGGGCTGGGACGATGTCAGCCACCTGCGCGAGTGGACCGGGCTGCCCATCCTTCTGAAAGGCATCCTCCACCCGGACGACGCCCGCGAGGCCCGGGCCCGTGGAGTCGATGGGCTGATCGTCAGCAATCATGGGGGCCGTCAGATCGACGGCGAGGTGGCCGCCCTGGACATGCTGCCGGCCGTGGTGGCAGCAGCGGGCGACCTGCCGGTGCTGCTCGACAGTGGGGTGCGCACCGGTTCTGATGTGGCCAAGGCCCTGGCACTTGGCGCCCGCGCCGTGCTGATCGGACGCCCCTACGTCTACGGGCTGGCCCTGGCAGGAGAAGCCGGCGTGCGCGAGGTGATTCAGAACGTGATGGCCGAACTTGACCTCACGCTAGGTCTCATGGGGGTGCGCGCGGCCCGGGAACTGACCAGCGAACACGTCCGGCTGTAGACACTGCCATGACATCCCGGCGTATGCTAATGGGCGTGCAAAAATATCTTGCCTTGATGACCGCCCTGCTTGTAGGCGTGGCCGGCGCGCAGACCGTGGAACTGCGTATCCTCGAAACCACCGACCTGCACACCGCTGCGCTTGGGTACGACTACTACCAGGACAAGCCCACTGGTGAATTTGGACTGGAATACACCGCCACCCTGATCAAGCAGGCCCGCGAGCAGAAGCGCAATACCCTGCTGTTCGACAACGGCGACCTGATCCAGGGCAACCCGCTGGGCGACGTGGCGGCCCGCGTGGCCCCGGTCCAGAATGGTCAGCTGCACCCCATGCACCAGGCCATGCGGCCCCTGCGCTTTGATGGCGCGACGCTGGGCAACCACGAGTTCAACTACGGCCTGGACTACCTTGACCGCGTGCTGAAGACCTCGCCGATGCCGTATGTCAACGCCAACGTGCTCAACCCCGACGGCACCAACCGCTACACGCCTTACGTCGTCCAGCGCAAGACCGTGTATGACACCCAGGGCCGCCCGTACATCCTGAACGTCGGTGTGATCGGCTTCACGCCTCCCCAGATCATGAACTGGGACCGTGCCCACCTCGAAGGCAAGGTCAAGGTCATGGACATCATGGAGTCGGCGCGTAAGTTCGTGCCGCAGATGAAGGCACAGGGTGCCGACATCATCGTGGCGCTGGCCCACACCGGTATCAACCGGGGCGACTACGTGGCCGGGCAGGAGCAGGCCGGGGCCGAGCTGACCAAGGTCAACGGCATCGACGTGGTCCTGACCGGCCACAGCCACCTGGAATTCCCCAGCGCCACCTTCAAGGACCTGCCGGGTGTGAACCTCCAGAAGGGCACCATCAACGGCAAGGTCGTGCTGATGCCCGGCTTCTGGGGCAACAATCTGGGTGTGGCCGACCTGAAACTGAACTTCAACCGGGCCACCAGCAAGTGGACCATCGCGGACGCTCAGGGCAGCATCCGTCCCATCTGGGACAAGGCCGCCAAGAAGAACCTGGTTCAGCCTGATCCCCAGGTCGCAGAGGCAGTCAAGCAGGCCCACGAACGGACCCTGACCTATGTGCGCGGCAAGGTGGCCGACCTCACCGCTCCGATCAACTCGTACTGGGCCCTGATGCAGGACGACCCCAGCGTGCAGCTGGTCAGCAACGCCCAGACCGCTTACGTCAAGGCGGCGCTCAGCACCACCCAGTACAAGAACCTGCCGGTGCTGTCTGCCGCGGCGCCATTCAAGGCTGGCGGCCGCGCCGGTGCGAGTTACTACACCGACATCCCCACTGGCACCCTGGCCATCAAGAACGTGGCTGACCTGTATGTGTACCCCAACACGGTTCAGGCCGTGCTGGTTACGGGCGCCCAGATTCAGGAGTGGCTGGAGCGAAGCGCGGGGCAGTTCAAGCAGATCGACCCCAGCAAGAAAGAGCCCCAGGCGCTGGTGGATGAAACCTTCCCCACCTATAACTTCGACGTGATCGATGGTGTGACCTACGAGATCGACGTGACCCAGCCCAACCGCTACAACAGCAAGGGTGAGGTCGCCAACCCCAATGCCCGCCGCATCAAGAACCTGCAGTACCAGGGTAAGCCCATTGACCCGGCTGCACAGTTCGTGATCGCCACCAACAACTACCGGGCCAGCGGCGGCGGCTCCTTCCCCGGACTGAACGGGAAGAATATTGTCCTTCAGGCGCCCGACGAGACCCGCGAGGCGCTGGTCAAGTACTTTACCGAGCAGAAGACCATTAACCCGACGGCCGACAACAACTGGAAGCTCACGCCGATCCCAGGCGCGACGCTCCTCTACGTCAGCAGCCCGAATGCTCAGAAATACCTGCCCACGGGTGCCAGCCTTCTGCGCACGCGTGATGACGGCTTCGCGGAGTACACGATTAAGTACTGAGACTAGAGGGAAGGAGGCCACTACCGTAGTAGTGGCCTCCTTCCTGTTCGAGTCCAAATTATGGTTTCGGAGTCGCAATGATGTTTGCGCCGTCGTAGAACTCTACGACTCCCGTGGTCATGTCCTGGACAACGAACGAAGTTGCATACGTGCCGGCAGCCGGGAAAACTACCCGCCCACTGGTAATGGCCGAACCACCAGCTCTAGAGGTATCAATTCCAATAGCAGAGGGAATTTCACGGGCGATTCCATCTGCATTAGAGTTGTAGAACAGCTCAATAATGCGAGTTTCATTGACAGTCTCACCGTCAATCTGCCATTGAGCACCTGCAGGAGTTAGCTTGCTCGCAGCAAGCTCAAAGGTGGTTGCACGATTGTAGCCCAAACCCGCAATGCCATTCTTCGCGCGATTCACTTCCACCTTCATTTCGCGGAAGCTGCTGAAGTTCGTATCGTCGGTGGCAGTCGCACGCATGGTGTAATAGCCGTCAGGAAGATAAGGTTCACCGTCCATTAACACCCCAGTGTTGAAAAGGCGGTACTGAATGCCTGCCTTGTTCACTGGAATATTGTAGCTATACACGTTGGTATTGCAGTTCTGACCGGGCAGCACTTCAGCCGGATTACAGACAAACCGCAGGTTGATCTGCCGGACATTGTTGCTGTCGCTGGCTTGAACCACGACGGCACTCTTACGAGTGAGGACAGGACGAAGGGTATTGGAGCCCCCGTAATAAGCGGGCATGAGGATGTTCAGTGCCGGTGCTTCGTCAACGCGGGATTTGTTTACAAAGGTGCTGGCAGTCATGACGGTGCTGGCGCTGGTAGCCCCACTCAATTGGACATTCGCTTTGGCGCGCAAAGTGTAGGTGCCATTAATGTACTGGGGAGAATTCAGGTCGATCTGACTGCGGGCTTCCCAAAGGCCATCATTCACCTTAACGATGTCGGCCTGCTGCACGGTGATGATACGGTCACCCGAATCCACAACTTCGATGGTGGTCTTGCCGTCCACGAATGTAAAGGGGGTGTTGTTCTGCTGGAATTGAACCACGATAGGTGTAATCCCTGTCACCTCGCCGCCATTCACAGGATTCGTAAGGCGGATGCTGGGGCTGACCTGGTTTGCGACATTCACCGTGGTGATGTTCGCGGTCTCCCCCCGACGGTCCAGGGCGTCGATTGCGATTGCGCGAAGCTTCAGAGCGCCGTCTGGGTATTTCGTGGTGTCGATGTTGAACGTAACGGTTTCCTGAGTGCTGGAGTATGTGGTCGTGTCTACGATGCCCTTAGCATCCGTCACTTCTAGGATCAGCTGCTTCAGACCTACTCCTGCTGCTGCACCCGCAGACACCGTCACGCTCAGCGTGTTGCTGATAGGAGTACTTGGATTGGTCTGATAGCTCGAGTTGTTCACGATGATGGCCGGCTTGGGCGGTGCCGTTACGACCCCACCACCTTCGGAGGCGGCCACAGATGTGAAGGTGAAAGGCAGCGCATTGGCATTGTTGAACTGCACCGTGACAGGCAGCCCCGTCACGCTGGGGTTGGCCGCCAGCACCTTGCCAAACAACTCGGAGTTGGTGATGGTCCGCGTGAGTGTGCGGTCTCCGTAAGTTGTGCCTGCATCGTTGAAGTTGCAACTGGCGCTGGGGTTGGCTGCCACTGCTGCGCACGTAAGACCAGCCGGCAGAGTAAACGCAGCCACATTCACGGTCTGCGTGGTCGCGGCCTTTGTCGTGGGATCGGTCCACGTCAGGGTAGCGGAGTTGATGGTGGCTTCACGGCTTCCGGCCTTATTGGTAAAAGTAAAGGTGGTCGTACCGCCTGTATCGGTGGGGGTCATGGTCACCGTGGTCTTGTCAGCAGTCACGGTAACGACCGAGGCCCCGGGAGCGCTGCCGCCACCGCAGGCAGCAAGCAAAAGGGGCAGGGAAAGCAGGGCGAGTTTCTTCATTCTTGGTCCTCCGAGTTGGGGGCGTCTTTCAGGTGAGGGTTGAGGATATAGAAGGCCAGACGTTTCATGCCGGCCAGGAAATCGACGTTTTCGACAATTACATTGCGCCATTCCTCGCTGAGTTCGTGTTGTCCTGCCCGCTCCAGGGTCCGGGGCTGAATGACAACGGGGGCAAAGTTGAGGATGCCCCGCACACCTGCGTCCACCAGACCCTGCGCTGCGTCCTGGGCATGGTCGGGAGGCACGGCCAGAAAGCCCATATCCACGCGGTTGACGGCCACAAAAGAGCGGAGATCGTTCATGTGCTGCACCGTCAACCCGCGAATCTGCTGGCCGATGACCGCCGGGT
This sequence comes from Deinococcus malanensis, assembly GCF_014647655.1. NCBI lineage: Bacteria > Thermotogati > Deinococcota > Deinococci > Deinococcales > Deinococcaceae > Deinococcus > Deinococcus malanensis. The sequence goes on along the minus strand of NZ_BMPP01000002.1, from coordinate 77,067 downwards.
TGACGTCGAAAAGAGCCACATACTGAAACTGGTAATCACTGGCACCCGGGTAGTTGGCAATGGCCTGACCGAGACGCCCGGTACCGATGATCACGACGTTCCAGGTCTGGTTGAGCCCCAGGACTCGAACCAGTTCACGTTTGAGGATGGCGACCGTGTATCCCATGCCACGGGTACCGAAGCGCCCGAAGTAGGCCAGGTCCTTGCGCACCTGAAAGGCGGTAACACCGGCGCGTTCGGCCAGGTCGGTGCTGCTGGTGCGGCTGATGTCCTGCGCTTCAAGCTGTTCGAGAATGCGCAGATAGGTGACGAGGCGACTGATGGCGGCGGTGGGAATGTCGGCCATGTCAACGGACCCGGAACGAGTCGTGACCAGCAGAGCTGAGTTTCGACTCGGCGTCGGTCAGGGCCGTGCCACTGAAGGGACCGACCAGCACCGTGACCTTGCGGCCCTCCGGTGCGTTGACGCTGGGCATGAAACCCTGGCTACGCAGCTGCTCCACCAGGGTCTGGGCGCTCTCGACCCGGTCAAAGGCGCCAACCTGCAGGTAGGTGGGGCGGCTGGCTGCCGGGGCCGATGCGGTCTCGGATGTGGTGGGTACCGGCAGAGGAGGAGCCGGAGCGGCCTCGGGAGAGGCGGGCACTGGCAGAGGAGGGGCCGGTGTGGCTGCCGCAGCTCTGCTGGCTGGTACGGGAGCGGGCGTCCGAACGGCCGGAGCCTGAGCTGCGGGCGCCTGAGCCGCTGGTGTCTGTGTGGTGGATGCGGGTGTAGGGGTCTGAGCTGCTGGAGCCGTCTCTCCGGTCAGGCTGACGCCGCGCGGCGGATACAGCACGGCACTCGGAAAGGCGCGCCGGATATCAGCGAGGGCCCGGCGAGCGGTCGCCTCGTCGGCGTAGGGGCCGACCTGGGCCACGAACTGGCCGCCCAGATCTATCGGGTGCACGGTATAGCCCAGTCCGCTGACGCCGGCCGTCTGGGTACGCACCGTCTGTTCGGTGGCAAAGCTGCCCAGGCTGATGCGGTAGTCACTGCGCAGGGGGGTACGCTGCTCCGTCGCTGGTACGGCATTCGGTACAGCCGGTGCTGCTGCGTTCGGCGCGGCTGGAGTGATGGTGGTGGTGCCTGCCGCACTGTTGTCAGTCGGTAAGGACACAGGGGGCGTGACCGGCGCCGCCGGAGTTTCGGGCAAGGTGGTCGCGCTGGGCACCTCACTCTTTTCTGGCTCAGTGGGCACGGGTGTTGGCTTCAGAGGCGCCGCAGCCACCGGGTCCGTGTTGGGCTTAGTCTCAGTGGCCACGGGTGCGGCGGGCGCAGGTGCCGAGTTGCCTGAGGCCGAGGGGGCTGGCACTTCAGTCGTGGACGCCCCTCCTGGCGCTGTCTCAGACTCCTCCCCGGCAGATGCTGGCTGGGTCGGGAGTGTCGCCGCTTCGGTGGGCTCGCTGGGAGGCGTGACCGTGACGCCTTCAGTGCCAGGAGCAGCCGGGATCTCGGCTTCGGCAGCCGGGGCAGTGACGGTGGATTCTGTTTCGTTCGACGCAGTAACCGTTGAGGAGGGGCCGTCGTCACGCAACAGCAGTGCGCCGAACCCACCCAGCAGCAGCAGGACCAGGACACCGATCATCAGATCAGGCCACCGGCGTGCCACTCCAGGGGAGGGGCGGCGTCCGGCCACGTTGGGGCCGCTCATTTCAGGGCCTCTCGGGCTTTGGAGTGGCCCAGATTGGACGCCGACTTGAACGACTGTCTGGATTCAGCAGTGCGCTGCTGAGAGCGCTGCGCCAGACCCAGCAGGTACCAGGCTTCGGCGTTGCGAGGTGACTCGGTGACCAGACCGCGTGCGATGGCTTCGGCCTCGGGGTAGCGGGCAGTGGCCAGCAGGGCAGAGGCGAGATTCTGGCGCGCAGTAATGGTGGGGTTGAGCTTGACACTCTCGGCCAGGGCGCTGGCAGCAGCCGCATAGTCTTTCTGGGCATAGGCACTGAGGCCCAGCCAGAGCGCCGCGTCGGCACTGGGCGCACGCCGCAGGCTGCTTTGCAGGGCGGTGCGGGCCTGGGCGTACTGACGTTGCTGGTAGGCGCTGACGCCCTGCACGTACAGTGCGCGGGCCAGCGTGGCGGCGTCTGGAGAGAGGCGCAGCGCCTGGGCCGCGTCCCTGGCTGCCTGTGCAACCTGACCTAGTGACAGCCGGACGGCGGCCAGTCCCGTGCGGTAGGCCGCACTATCTGGAGCAAGTCTCACAGCACCCTGGTAGGCCGTCAGCGCTCCGGGCCGGTCGCCGCGCAGGGCGCGCAGTTCTCCCAGGCGGGCGAATGCCAGCGCATTGCGGGCATCCTCGCGCGTAGCGTCCTGGGCAGCCAATACAGCGCCACGGGTGTCGCCGCGGGCCGCCAGGATGTCGGATTTGCGCAGCAGCAGCTGGGCGCGGTCTCCGCCATTGGTCACACGCCCGGCAGCGGCGTCAAGTTCCCGCAGGGCGCGGTCGGGCAGTCCCTGGGTGACGTAAATATCAGCCAGCAGCAGGGCCGCGTCCACGCGTGCGGGAGCACGCTGCAGCAGAGCATAGACGCCGGGCAGCGCAGCTGTCCCCTGTCCGCTCAGGGTCCGCGCCTGTGCCAGACGGAACTGGGCATTCAGGTCACCGGGCTCCAGCGTGGTCACGCCTTCGAGTGTGGTGGTCAGGGCGGCGTAGTCGCGCCGGCGGGTCTGTTCGGTCGCCAGAGCTTCAAGCACCTGCCGCTGCGCAGCGGGCGGCGCCTGATCTTTCATCAGGCCCTGGGCTGCGGTGTACAGACGCAGGGCTTCTTCAAAGCGGCCCTGGCGGGTGGCGATGACTCCCAGGTTGTAGGGACCCTCGTAGCGGCCCGGGGCAAGCGCCTGAAACTGGGTGAACTCGAACGCGGCCCCCTTGTCGTCGTTCTGGGCCAGCAGGGTCAGGGCCAGCCCGAAATGCGCGTCAGGATGCGTGTAGTTCTGGGCAATCAGGCGCTCGAAAGCGCTGCGGGCCAGGGGATACTGCCCAGCCTGAAAGGCTGCCTGAGCCTGGGCCAGCAGAGTGCGCTGCGCGTCGGTCAGGGGAGTGATGGCCACAGCCGGCCGGGCCGCATCGGCCGGAGTTGCGGGCGCAGCAGCGGGAGCAGGCACCTTGGGCACGGTGGGCGAAACAGTGGGGGTCTGAAGCAGGGTGTTCTGAATGCTGGTGGTCGTTACGACCTCGACCAGGCCCTGTGCACTGGAAGGGGTCGTCAGGCCGAGAAGAAGGCCAAGCATAATTGTGCGTTTGGGGTGCGTCACGTCGAAGCCTCCTGAGATGCGGAAACGCCTGTAGGGTACCATTAATGCCTTTCCTAACCCTTACTCATATGGGCCGGCCGGACTGTGAAGTAGTGATCCACAATCCGGCCGATATTTCAGTAAGAAAGTTCAGGCTGCGCCGGTTACCGCACCCGGACGCCTCAGTGCCAGCTGTCCACAGGCGGCCCCGGCATCCTTACCGCGCGAGCGCCGCACGCTGACGTCCACCCCGCGCGCTTCCAGGGTGTCGTAGAAAGCCTGGATCTGGTCTTCGGTGCTGCTCTCGAAGCCGCTGCCGTCCCAGGGGTTCATGGGAATCAGGTTGACGTGGCTGACCAGACCCTGAAGCACATCTGCCAGCAGATCTGCCTGCCAGAGCTGGTCGTTGATGCCGCGCAGCATGGTGTATTCCAGAGTGATACGCCGCCCCGTGACTGCCTGATAGTCGCGCGCGGCCGCCATGATCTCGGCAATCGAATTGGCCGCCCCGGTCGGAATGATGCGCTGGCGGGTTTCCTCGTCAGGCGCGTGCAGGCTGATGGCCAGCTTGATGCCCAAATCGTCCTCGGTGGCCAGCTGCCGGATGCCTTTGGCGATGCCCACCGTGGACAGGGTCACGCGCCGCTTGCTCATGCCCAGCGCCAGAGGATGCAGCAGGATACGTGCGGCCTGCATGGTGTTGTCGTAGTTCAGCATGGCTTCGCCCATGCCCATGAACACCAGATTGCGGATTTCGCGCGGGCCGATGCCCTCGCCGCCAGCCACCGCCAGCACCTGCGCGACGATCTCGCCGGGGGTCAGGTTGCGGCCGAAACCCATGGCTCCTGTCGCACAGAAGGCGCAGCGGGCCGGGCAGCCCACCATCGTGGAGACGCAGATGGTCTTGCGGTCCAGGTAGGGCATGTACACCGCCTCCATCTGGCGGCCGTCGGCCAGGGTAAACAGGTATTTCACGCTGCCGTCTGTGCTGCGGACGGTTTCGATCTCGCGGAAAGGGTTGAGATGATAGTTCTGGGCCAGTTCGGTGCGGGCCTCGGCAGGCAGGTTGGTCATGGCATCGAAGGTGCCGACTCCCTGCACGAAAACCCACTCCAGCAGCTGGCGCCGCCGGAAGCCCTCCAGAGGATAGGCATCGGGGTGAAGGTCGAGAAGAAACTCCATGCCTGCCAGTCTACGCAGGGGCACTGGCAAGCGCAGGAAGCCGCGTTGCAAAGCGGATAGACCAGAGCAAAGGAAATGCCCGCTATGTCCTAGCGGAGAAGCCGGCGGCCAGTCCAGGCCAGTGCTCCACCGGCCAGCAGGCCCCATACCGCGCTGCCTATGCCGAGAAATGTGACGCCGCTGGCGGTGACCACCAGCGTCACAAAGGCCGCCTCGCGCCAGGACTCGTCATGCAGGGCCGTGCTGAGGCTGCTCAGGGCTGTCCCCACCAGCGAGAGGCCAGCCAGCGCCGCGATAACCGGTCCGGGAATGGCGCCCACCGCGCCCAGCACCCAGCCGGCTCCCAGTGCCAGCAGCACGTACAGGACACCCGCACTGATGCAGGCCACCCAGCGCCGCGCCGGGTCCGGGTGGGATTCATGACCGGCAGCGATGGCCGCCGTGATGGCTGCGAGGTTCGTGGTATGGGCCCCGAACGGTGCCGAAATGAGACTGGCCACCCCGGTCCAGGTGATGAGTGGCGAGACTGGTACCCGGCCGTATCCGCACTCACGCAGCACGGCCACTCCGGGCAACTGCTGTGAGGCCAGGGTCAGGATCGTGAGGGGCGCCGCCAGGGCCAGCATCGTTCCGGGCTCAAAACTCGGCTTCTGAAGCAGCAGTGCGCCGGGGCCACCTCCTGAGAGGCTGCCGACCTGTCCGGTTACGACGGAAAGCAGGGCGCCGGTAACCAGCACCGCCGGCACGGCCCAGCGGGGAAAGAACAGCCGCCCGGCGAGAAACACGGCAATCATCCCCGCGACCGGCACCGGGGCAGCCGGCAGGGCCTGAAAGGTCTTCAGGATAAAAGGCAGCAGGACGCCCGCCAGCAGGGCACCGGCCAGCGCCGGTGGAATACGTGACGTGACGGCCTGAAAGGCCCCGGTCACGCCCAGACCGATCATGACCAGTGCACTGAGAACGCTGGCGCCCAGCACCTCGGGAAAGGTCGCCTGACCACTGGCGGCGACGGCGGCAATGACAGCCAGCCCCGGGGTGGTCCAGGCCAGCAGCACCGGGGCACGGAACCGCCACGAGAGGGCCAGGGTCCCCAGCCCGATCGCCAGGTAACTGGAGGTCAGCCAGCTCGCGGTCTGCGTGGCATCAAGGGCAAAGTCCTGAGCCGCCGAGACCAGCAGGCCGATGCTGCTGGCCACACTGACGATCAGCGCCACCACGCCGGCCAGCACTGCCGAGAGCGAGGCGTCGCTTCGCAGCCCGGCCAGCCCCGCCCGGCTGACCGCCCTCAAGGACTGACCGGCGCGGCGCTCCCACCGACCCAGACGCCGCGCGCTCCGTCGGGGGCCGGGGTGAACTGGGCGGTCAGCCGGGCGGGAGATCCGGGCATCAGCTGGGCGCCGCGAATCACGTCGGCGTTGTCCGGCAGAAGCCCGGCCACGCTCAGGACTCCGGTCAGGCAGGCGAACATGTTGCTGCTGGCGGCGTCTTCCAGAAACCCTTTCAGTGGCCCGAAGGCCCGGAAGCTCACGTCGGCCCGGGCCATGCCGACATGGGCCGCGCCGCCCGTCGTGAAGAGCAGCAGACCGGACGTTCCGGTGGCCCGGTTCAGCTCGGCGATGGGCCGCTCGCCGGGGACGAAGCTGGTCAGTGTATCCAGATCCGGGAGTTGCACTGCCAGATTCGGCCGGCCGGCGGAGGTGACCCACACCGGACATAGGCCGAGTCCCAGTCCGCTGAGGTCTGCTTCGGCAGGTTGCACGCGTACGTCACCCTGCATCAGGAGCCACTCTCCGCCGCACAGTTGCGCGGCCTGCGTTTCTCCGGCCATCTGCACGTCCAGCGCATCGGGAACCCGGCTCTGCAACGCGGCGAGGGCGGCAATAGCGCCCGAGTCCGACGCCCCTTTTTCACGGGTGGGTGTGAACAGGCGCAGTGTGACCAGACTGGATTCCACGGCTTCCACGAAGGCCGTCAGTGGCGTGCCCGTGGCAGCGGCCTGCGTAGACGCCTCCTCTCCAGCGGCGGGTTGTACCGAGACCAGTTTGCCGCCCTGATCTCCAGGCGGCGCGAACACGCGGTATCGGGCAGGCAGCAGCGGCTCAGTCATGGGCGTTATTTCAGCACGTCAGGGGGACAGCGGGCCTGTTCTTGCCTGGAAGGCGTGAATATCCTGGAGGACCGATGCCGGCAACCCGGACCGGGTCAGGGCGCGCCCGGCCACCGCCTGAACCCACGCGAGGAGGTCGGGAGAATCCTCCCAGAACCCTTCCGTCAGGTGCACCACGCTGCTGAGCACGTCGCCGTCGTAAACGTTGCCGTCCTCCAGGGGATTTTTTCAAGCAGGGGCAGGACCAGAGGAACCAGAACCTCAGGGTTGAAGCGCTGGTGAAGCATGACGCGGCAGTCCTCCGGACCGAAATCCTGAAGGGGCGTCCATAACAGACGCTCGCAGCGGTCAACGAGTCCCGAGCGAAAGCTGCTTGTCTTCCCGTCTGGCGGACTGGGGCGGGGCAGCCGGTAAAATTTTGCCAGCGACCGACGAGGACCGGGAGACGCACTGTCTCGGCGAGGTTCCAAGACTTTGCCTTACGCGCTGACCCACTCACGCAGCACTTGTTCCAGGTGCTCGTCGTCCAGCTCATTGTGCTCGGCCAGGGCCTTGATGTGATCGGTGACGCGGCGCAGGGCGTCCTCACCGTAGTGCAGCCCCAGTTCTCGGGCCTTGTAGGCGATGGCATGTTTGCCGGTTACCTTGCTGGCGGCCTGGATACGCCGGCCTACGCCGAACACACCGGGTGGAATGGCCTCGTAGGCGCCGGGGTTGAGGTAGATGGCCTTGAGGTGCATGCCCGCTTTGTGGTTGTAGGCGAAATCGCCGGTCAGGTAGTTGTTCCAGGGGATCGGCAAGTCCACCATGCGGGCGACCATGCGGTCAAGTTCCGGTAGCAGTTCCAGGTCGTACTTGTCGATCAGGCCCATCGGGTCGAAGGTGAACATGCGGGCCAGGAAGCCCCCCAGCGGCGTGATGCCATTGCGCTCACCGATGCCCAGAATGGTCGTGTCGATGTGCGTGGCCCCGGCCTCGACAGCCTCGTAGGCGTTGCTGACCGCGCAGCCGGTGTCGTTGTGGCCGTGAAACTCGATGCCGCATTCAGCGTGAATGACCTTGCGCACCTCGCGGACCAGCGTGTAGACCTGCCTCGGTGTGGCCACGCCCACCGTGTCGGCCAGCCCCACACGGTGTACCCCCATGTCCGACACGGCCCGGTAGACCGCCATCAGGTCGGTTTCCTCGCTGCGGAAGGTGTCCTCGGCGGAAAAGCGGATCTCCAGGTCCGGGTGGTTGTCCTTGATCCAGCCGATCACGCTCTGGGCGCTGTCAATGATCTGCGCAATGCTCTTGCCATGCGAGAACTCACGCAGAAACGAACTGGTCCCGAACAACAGGTCCAGGCCGTGCACGCCGGTATCTACCGCGCGCTGAACGTCTTCCATGTGACAGCGCACATGGGTCAGAAAACGCGCTTTCAGTCCCAGCCCGGTCAGCAGCCGGATATCTGACAGGGTCTGGGCGCTGACCATCGGCGTGGTGACTTCAATGAACTCCACACCAAAGGCGTCCAGGGCGCGGGCAATCTCGACCTTGTCGTCCGTTTTGAAGTTGCCGCGAGCGAACTGCTCCCCCTCCCGCAGAGTGGAATCAATGATGGCCCAGGAATGGGCGGGAATCAGCGGGGCAGGGGAGTCTGTCATATCAACCTCTGCCGGGCATTCTCGTGCCTGACTTGATGAATGTCAATCAAAGTGCATAAAATCCTTTCATTTGATATTCGGCGATCTGGAGGCGCTGTGTATGCCGGTGCGCCATTTGGCTGACAGGGGTCGTGCGGTGATGGTGTACCGTGGCGCGGTATGACTGCCGCGCCCACCTCATCCCCCCTTTCTGAATCGATCCAGTCCCCGGCGCGTGAAATCAGCTCCATTGCCGTGCCAGTCAGTCTGGAAATGGTCATTCAACTGGTGCTGACCTTCGTCAATCAGGTCATCGTCGGCACGCTGGGCGCTGTGGCGGTCGCCGCCGTCGGACTGACCGGCAGCCTCAGCTTCCTGTTTTTCATCACGCTGGGCGCCCTGGGCAGTGGAACCAGCATCCTGGTGGCGCGGCGCGCCGGAGCCAACGATCCTGCCGGAGTCAACCACACCCTGACCCTGGCCCTGGTGTTCAGCGCCGTGGTGGCCGGGGTGCTGACCGTACCGATCGTGCTGGGAGCGGGGGGCCTGCTGCGGCTTGCCGGCGGGGCTGCAGAGGTTACCGCGACGGCCACGCCCTATATGCAGGTGGGCATGCTGTCGTTCGTGCCAGGCATTCTGGGCTGGATTCTCAGCGGAGCGCTGCGTTCGCTGGGCCACGCCCGAACGCCGCTGATCGCCACAACCATTGCTGTGCTGGTCGAGGTCGTGGCGGCCTACGGGCTGGTGTTCGGGGTGGGCCCGCTGCCTGAACTGGGCGTCGTCGGGGCCGCCTGGGCGCTGGTGATCAGCAATGTCCTGAAGGTGACCTTGCTGGCCTATCAGGTGTATGGCCCGCGGCGGCTGGCCCGCCTGACGCTGCCCAGGCCGGGGACCCGGCGCGGCATCATCGGTCCACTGGTCAGCGTCTCGGCGCCTCTGGCCTTTACCGAGTTCGCCTGGAGCCTGGGAGGCTTTCTCTACGCGGCTGTTTTTGCGCGGGTGGGTACCCAGGCGCTGGCAGCCAGTCAGATCGTGGGCACACTGGAAGGCATCTTTATCGTCGGTTCCTTCGGCCTGATGAGCGCCGCCACCGTGCTGATCGGACGCAGCCTGGGTGCTGGGGACGCCCAGGGAGCCCGGACCTGGCTGAGGCGGATTACCCGTGCCGGGCTGGTGACCGGGGTGGGCTTCGGGGTGCTGTTCGGCCTGAGTGCGCTGGTGGTGCCGGGCCTGTTTCCCAAGGTCGGCGCCGAGGTGCACCACATTGCCCTGGTGGGCATCCTGCTGGGCGCGGTTATTCAGGTGGTTAAGGTGCGCAACATGATCGTGGGTGGCGGGGTGCTGCCCAGCGCAGGCGACGGCAAGGGCGTCATCATCGGCGATGTCGTGGGTGCATTTATCGTTGGTCTGCCGCTGGCGATCTGGCTCGGGCTGTACACGCCGCTGGGGGTATGGGGAGTGTTCCTGGCACGTGCCCTGGAGGAGCTGGCCAAGGTCTGCGTGTTCGAGTGGCGCCGCCGCCGCATCAACTGGGAAAAGCTTGCGCTGGAGCAGCGGGGCCGGGATCCTGCGCCCGCTCACTGAATCTCAGCTGTTTTGGAAGCTGCACTGCGGGTTTGAGTCAGCACTCTGGTTGACACGCTGGACCAATGTCAGCGTTTCAGGCAGCTTCTAACACTCGGTACCTTCTGGCCAGCTTTTCAGGAGGAAATAAGACGGGGCTGGACTCCCTCCGCCTGTGCCTCGCAAGTTCTGTGGCGGCCCAGACAGTGTCAGCGCCACCATAGGTGTTCCTCTCCTTTCTTCAGCCGAGGCGCCGTAAGGGCACCTTCGGCCAGCGGGTTGCCGCGGCCGACCGTGCAGGGGTAGTCAGGGATGCCCGAGAACGCACTTCTATCCTGCGAAAATCAACATCGGGCACGGGAAAGCCGGTAATCTGGAGGGTGCCCGCCTCTAACCCTTTGTGTCCAACGAGATGAGCATGGCCGCTACCCCGCCAATTGCCCCGCGGTAACGTGCAGACTGCCCAGGGCGGCGGCTCGCCGCCCTGTCCGCAAAAGTGCCGCGGACCTTTGCCCAGGGTCCGCGACGCTCCTTGCACTGACGAGGCCCGGTACTCAGGGGCTGAAGCTGGACTGCCCGTCCTCAAGCGCCTCGCGCAGCTGCTGCACGCTCAGCGACTTCGCCGGCGCGTCCAGGGCGATCTCGCCATTGCGCAGGGCGATGACGCGCCGGCCCAGGTGCAGTGCCTCGTCCAGGTGATGGGTCACGAACACCACCGTCAGTTTGTGGGCCCACCAGATGCCCAGCAGTTCGTCGGCCAGTCCGGTGCGGGTCTGTACATCCAGGGCACTGAACGGCTCGTCCAGCAGCAGCAGCCCCGGCCGGACAGCCAGCGCGCGGGCCAGGCTCACCCTCTGGCGCTGGCCACCACTGAGCTCGTGGACCCGGCGCTTTTCGTAGCCCTGCAAGCCCACCTGCCGCAACGCGTCAAGCACCCGCGTTTCCCGTTCCGGGCGCGGCACTCTGCGCAGTCCGAAACCCACATTGCCCGCCACGGTCAGCCAGGGAAACAGTGCGGCTTCCTGCTGGACCAGGGTGAGCCGGGGGTGGGGACCGGTCAGCGGAGCATCGGCGAGGCGGATCTGCCCACGCTGCGGGCGCAGAAAGCCGGCCAGCAGGCTCAGCAGCGTACTTTTCCCGCTGCCCGAGGGCCCGACCACACACAGGAACTCGCCGGGCTCGACGTGCAGGTCGATAGGGCCCAGACCGGCCTGCCCGCGCCCGTACCGGAAGGTCACGTTGTCGAGGGTCAGGCTGTCACCCTGGGTCCGGTGCTGTGCGGCCGCCTGACGGTCTGTGCGCGGCGTTTCCATCGTGGCCGTCATTGTGGCACCTCCAGGCCGTAGTCACGTCTGACGCGGGCCTCCACAGCGCGCAGCAGCGAATCAAACAGCCCACCAATGATGCCGATGATGATGATGGTGGAGAGCACCAGGGCCACGTTGGCGGTATTGCGTCCGACCTCCAGCTGTTCGCCCAGGCTCTTGGCCCCGGCGATCAGCAGTTCCCCCCCGACCAGCGCGCGCCACGCGAAGCTCCAGGCGGTACGCAGGCCGGTCAGCAGGTTGGGGACAGAGGCCGGCAGCAGCACGCGCAAGGTGAGCGCCGGGCCGCTGGCCCCCAGGGTCCGCCCGGCGATACGCAGGGCAGGCGGCACGTTGAGCAGCGCGCCGGACACGGCCAGTGCCACCGGAATAAAGCCCTCAAGAATCACCACGAACAGCACCGCGCGCTCGTTGAGCCCGAAAAACAGGATGGCGAACGGCACGAAGGCGATGCTGGGGATGCTCTGCAGACCGGTCAGGTAGGCACCGACCGTGGCCCGCAGCGGCAGCCACGCACCCATCAGCAGGCCCATCAGGCCGCCCAGCACCACCGCCACCAGATAGCCGGTAAGCACGCGCCGCAAACTGCCGGCGATTGCGGCCAGCAGTTTTCCGTCCTGCGGACCGGTTCCCCACAGGCCGTAACTGATCTCGGTCCAGACCGCTTTTGGCCCGGGAAACACGTAAGGGGGGTACAGCTTCAGTACGTCCGTGACCAGCCACCAGATGGCCAGAATCAGTGCCAGACCAGACAGCTGCCAGCTCAGCACCCGCCAGCGGGAGAGGCCGCGCGTCCCGGGACGGTTCAGCTCAGGGCTCAGGGTCGTCACTGCGTCACTTCCTCATAAACTGCGAGAGGTCCGGAACGCTGGGGGCATACCCGGTTTCCACGTTCTGGGCCAGCGCATGCGTCAGGTTCAGAAAGAATCCCAGGCGCACGGTTGTGGCCGGCTGCGCAGAGGTGTAGGGACTTAGGGGCAGCGGGCCGTTCAGGGTCAACAAGACCGCGGTACCGGAACTTCGGTGCAGCTTCTTCATCACGTCCTCCAGAGGGGGCGGGGGCAGCAAAGGAAAACCGGAACGGCTGGAAGAAGATCATCTTCCGCAGCCGTCCAGCGAGGAGCGTGAGGTTTTATCCCTGGGCCGTGTAGGCTGCGCGCAGCACCTCGGCCACCTCGGGCCGGGTAAATTCAGCCGGCAGGGTTTCGCCCGCACGCAGCTTCTCGCGGACCTTCGTGCCGCTCAGCACCAGATGATGGCTGGAGTCGTGGGGGCACGTGCGCGGGCTGACCAGTTGCCCGCACGACTGGCAATAGAAGGTGTGCTCGAATTTCAGGATCTGAACTCCAAGTTCCTGCGGCGTGTAGGCGCTGAAAATCTCCTGCGCGTCGTAGGTCCCGTAGTAGCTGCCCACTCCCGCGTGATCGCGCCCCACGATGAAGTGCGTCACGCCGTAGTTGCGCCTGGAGAGCGCGTGCAGGATCGCTTCACGCGGGCCGGCGTAGCGCATGGCGGCCGGGTACACGCTGAGCAGGGTGCGCTCCTGGGGATAATAGTTGTCGAGCAGCACCTCGTAGGCCTTGACGCGGGTATCGGCCGGCACGTCGTCGCCCTTGGTGGCGCCGACCAGCGGATGCAGCAGCAGACCGTCCACGAGTTCCAGCGCCACTTTCTGCAGGTACTCGTGGGCGCGGTGAATGGGGTTGCGGGTCTGGAAGGCCACCGTGCTGCGCCAGCCACGTGCCTCGATCACTTCACGGACCTCGGCGGGCGTGCGGTGATGGCGGGGGAACGCGCCGCGCGGGACCTCAAACAGCGCCACCGGACCGGCCAGGTTGACCTCACCCTGGGCCAGCAGCGCAGCCACGCCCGGGTGCGCAGGGTCCTCGGTGCGGTAGACCTCGCGGGCCTCCAGGCTCCTGCGCACCTCGAACTTCTCCTGAATGTCGATCCAGCCGACATCCTGACCGCCGTGGGTCAGCACCACGCGGCCACTCAGGGCGCCCGCTTCCTCGCGCGTGACCGGCAGCGTGATCGGAATGCTCCAGGGCGTGCCGTCAGCCAGCCGCATGCGCTCGATGATGCTGAGGTAGTCGGCCTCGCCCACGAAGCCGCGCAGCGGCGAGTAGGCGCCGGTGCCCAGCATCTCCAGGTCGGCGGCGCTGCGTTCGCTCAACGCCAGACGGGGCAGCTCACGCAGTTCGGCCGGATCGAAGTCATGGCCGGCGCGGCGCAGAGCGTTTACGAGGGTGCCTCCAAGCGGCGTGGGCAGGATTGCGGTTTCTGGAAGCAGGATCGTCATATCAGGAAAACCTCAAAAGAGTGGTCCGTTGGGACTCGTGGATAAAACAACTCAACAATTGGAGGTAAAAAAAGGGCGGTCCTTAGAGGGCGTTGCCGCCGGCCCACAGGCCACATTCAGTCTTGCCCTTACCAGCCCAGCGGCCCGCGCGGGCGTCCTCTCCGGGGCGCACGGCGCGCGTACAGGTCCAGCAGCCCACGCTCAGGAAGCCGTCCCAGTACAGCGGGTTGACCGGCAGGTCGTGTTCCTGGGCATAGGCTTCAAGGCGCTCACGGGTCCAGTGGGCCAGCGGGTTGACCTTCACGCGCACACCGGTCTCGACAAAGGGAATGTCGGCGCGCGTGGTCGCCTGGTCACGGCTGCGCGCATTGAGCAGCGCCGAAGGCGCTTTCTGACGCAGGTACCCCTGCAGCGGCGCCACTTTACGGGTCGCGCAGCAGGCGTCGGGGTCGCTGGCGTACAGGTCCGCCGGGGTCTGGCCGTCTTCGGGGTGTGCGCCGGCATTCAGGGTGATGAAGGTGAGGTCCGGGTAGCGCGAGGCGAGGCGGTCACGGGTCTGAAGGGTCTCGGGGAAATGGTAGCCGGTATCTACAAAGACCACTTCACCCCGGTACCCGGCCTTCACGGCCAAGTCCAGCAGCACCACTCCGTTGAGGTTGAAGGCGCTGGGCATCAGCAGATCCGGGTGGACTGCCAGCGCCCAGCGGATGACGTCCAGCGCATCGGTTTCCGGGCCAAAGGCCGGTGCACTGCGGTCAGCCACACCGCTCTCGGCGCGCGGCGCACGGGGCTCGGTGGTCAGAGGCGCGCCACCCTGCTCAGGCGTACGGATCTCGGGCCGATCGTTGATAGCGGTCATGCATCTACCCCCAGATGATCCAGCAGTTGCTTCACGCCGTCATGCACGCTGATCCGGTCGGTATGCAGATGCAGATCCGGGTTCTCGGGCGCTTCGTACGGATCGCTGACCCCCGTGAAGTGTGCGATCTCGCCAGCCAGGGCTTTCAGGTACAGGCCCTTGACGTCGCGTTCGGTCACCACTTCCAGTGGGGCGTCCACGAAGACTTCGGTGGGGTTGGGCAGACTGGCCAGCACCTCGCGGCGGGTCTCGGCGTACGGGCTGATCGCGCTGACCAGCACTGTGACGCCGTGTTTGGCCAACAGGCCAGCCACGAAGGCGATGCGGCGCACGTTGGTGTCGCGGTCAGCCTTGGTAAAGCCCAGGCCCTTGCTGAGGTTCTCGCGTACGGCGTCGCCGTCAAGCAGCTCGACCTGCTCGCCGCGGTTGATCAGCTCCTCGTACAGGGCACTGGCCAGGGTGCTTTTGCCGGCACCGGAGAGGCCGGTGAACCACACGACGCGGCCGGTCCCTACCGTTTCACGCGGCAGGGTCGCGGTCATACGCTCACCAGTTCCTTGGGCCCCAGCACGGCGTCGGGCGTGAAGCGCTCGTGGCCCACACGGTCGGCGTATTCCACAAAGCTCTCCTCAGGCAGCTTGTTGGCGCTGAAATCCGTCAGTACGGCTTCCGTGTACTCGTTGAGGCGCTCGGCGTGCACTGCACCCTTGAGCTTGGTGCCGGTGCGCTGCGCCTGGCCAATGCTGCCGGCCAGGTGAACGTTGTAGACCTCGTGCACGGTGCCGTCGGGGTCGGTTTTGTTGGCGCCCATGAAGCCCAGGTCCGCCACCTGATAGCGGGTGCAGGCGTTGCTGCAGCCGGTCAGGTTGATGGTGAACGGCACGTCCAGTTCCAGGAACTTCGGCTCCAGGTGGTCCACCAGATTGGCGGTGCGCGCCTTGGTCTCGGTCAGCGCCAGACGGCAGAACTGGGTGCCGGTGCAGGCAATCGTGGTGCCGCGCAGCGTGGTTTTGGGGGCCAGGGCGATGGTGTCGAGCTCAGCGGTCAGCTCGGCCAGATCCTCGGTGCGCACGTGCGGGATCACCATGTTCTGAAACGCGGTGGTGCGCAGCACGCCACGGCCGAAGCGCTCGGCCAGCTCGGCCAGTTTGCGGGCCTTGAGGGGGTCGATGCGGCCCACGGTGGTCGCCACGACCACGTAGTTCAGACCATCGGCCTGGGGATTGACACCCAGCACATCATTGCCGCCAAAGCGGGCGACCGGCGCGGCGGGACCGTCCTGCAGCTTGCGGCCCAGGTAGTCGTTCTCGACGATCTCACGGAACTTCTCCACGCCCAGGTCCTTGATCAAAAACTTCAGGCGGCTCTTCTTGCGGTTCTGGCGGTAACCGTGGTCGCGGTACGCGCCTGCAATCGCCTGCCCGACCTCCACGACTTCCTCGGGGCGGATGAACACACCCAGGCGCTTGGCAAGGTGCGCCACGGCTCCCAGGCCGCCGCCCACCCACACGTCGAACCCGATCTCGCCGTTCACGCGGTGCGCCAGGAAACCGATGTCGTTGATCATGTGGATGCCTTCAAGTTCAGGCACGGCCGTAATACTCATCTTGAACTTGCGCGGCAGGTCCTGAAAGTCAGGGTTGCCGGTCAGGGTGCCTTCCATGGCCAGGGCAATGGGACGGATGTCCATGATTTCGCGGGCGTCCAGGCCGGCCAGCGGCGAGGCGATCACGGCGCGCACGGTATCGCCGCAGGCTCCCTTCGGGTGCAGGCCCAGCGGTTCAAGGCGCTCGAAGATCTGGGGGATCTTGTCGATGGTCAGCCAGTGGAACTGGAAGGCCTGACGGTCGGTGACGTCCAGAAAGCCGCGCCCGTACTCCTCAGCGATGTTGGCCACCTCGCGCAGGGTGGCGCTGGAGAACTCGGCGGTGGGTACGCGCACGCGCATCATCAGGAACCCGTCTTCCTGGGGGCGCTGCGGGTACACGCCCGCCCACTTCAGCAGATCGATACGCTCGGGGTCGATAAAGCCCTGGGCGGCGTACTCCGGAATCAGGTCGAAGATCTGGAACGGCGGAATTTCTTTCTTCAGGGCTTCAATGTCACTCATGGTTGGGTCCTCAGAGGTAGAGATGGTTCTGGTCAGCGTCGCAGCAGGGCGAAACGCATTCGGCGGTACTGGAAATACATCAGACAGCCCATACAGATTTTCCTGGAGAGGTTCAGTGTGGCCAGGGCTATAACCAGCAGGCCAAGCACGCTGCCTGCGGCGGTCAGGCCCCAAAGGGTCAGCATGGCCGAGGCCAGCAGGCAGGCGCCGCCCACACCCTGGGCAAAGTGGTGAGCGCGGGGATCTTCCTCGACCACTTCAGGCTTCAGGCCGAACCTGGGACCCAGTGCCTGATAAGCGGCGCGCAGGGGAGAGAGCTCCGGGCACAGCGCGCCGGTCAGCATGGCGGCGCTCAGCACGAGGGTCAAGACCGGCAGCATCAACGTGATGGCCAGCAGGGTCACCACCACCACGGCGAGCTGATTGAATTTCAGCGCACTGAGGTCGGTGCGGGTGAAACCGCGCACGGCTGTGGTGGAGGGCAAAACGGTCATCAACCGACAGAGTAAGGCCTAATAAGATACAAAACAACTCAACTTATCCATTTGTGTAGATGGCTGCATAGTCGGCGTGAGGCTGCGGGAACCGTGTGGGCCTGTTCCAGGAGGGCTTTTGCGGGTCTGTGGCAATGGCGCGGGTTTCGTCCGTTTACCTTCGATGAAGGCCCGCCGTGACGCGTTATTGCACGAGCAACAACATGGACTCAGATCGTCACCCCAAAGCTGACCGCACTGACCAGGACCACCTGCGACCGCGCGCTCCATCCATCCCCGTGGACGGCGAAAGGGAGTTAAGGTCACGTGCGGTCGACCGTTGTCAGTTCGTCAGAGAAGCGGAGTGCTGCGCCTGCCCGGTCCTCCCGGCGCGTCGGCAGGTCCGCTGTCCTGGGGGCTTTGGCCCTGACTGTGCTGCTCAGCGGTGGCCCGGCCCCGACCTCTGGCCGGACGCAGGACGCCGGCAAGCGGTTTGCCCGGATCTTCACTGCAGCCCTGAAAGCTTCCAGGGTCGCCACCGTCGAGCAGAGCACCTAGAGGCGTGGGCTGTCCAGCAGCACCCAGACCCTGCGCGTCGCGCTGGGCAGCGTAGGAGAATCCCGCGTGAGGCTCACGGCGTTGGCTGGCGGCCTATACGAGCTGATTCAGGGTGGAATGCTCAGGCAGAGCCGCAGTCAGCTCAGTGTCGGACTTCGGCTCAGGGGTGGCTACCTGAATTTCAGTGGCTGCAGTCTGGCGGAGTTCTGAGGTCTGACGCGACCCACTGACATGCCCGGAGCGCATATGGGAGGCTCGGCACTGGCAGCATGAATGTTCTGAACGCTGGAATTGGCACGGGGAGTGCCGGTTCGGGCAGATGGTCTACACTCTGGCTCGTGAGAACGCATAAGGTTCAGGTGGGCCCGGTCACCCGTGAATTGCCCATCGTGGAAGTCGCTCCAGGGGTTAGCGTCGCCCTGTTCAACATGCTGGGTGACACCGAGGTCACCGAGGCGGCCGGCGCCGAACTGGCCCGGATGCTGCCCGCTGGGGTCGACGTGCTGGTGACTCCTGAGGTCAAGGCCCTGTCGCTGGCCCACGTGATCAGCCGGGAAAGCGGCAAGCCGTACATCGTGATCCGTAAGACCCAGAAGCCCTACATGGTGGAACCGGTCGCACGCGAGGTGGTCAGTATCACCACCGGTAAACCGCAACTGCTGGTGCTGGACGGTTTTGACGTATCCAAGATCCGCGGCCACAAGGTGGCCATTGTCGATGACGTGGTTTCCAGTGGCGGCACGCTGCATTCGCTGCGGCAGATCATCGAGGAAGTCGGTGGGGAGGTCGCGGCTGTCATTGCCGTCTTTACCGAGGGGCAGGAGCGTCCTGAAGTCACTGCGTTGGGCCATCTGCCGCTGTTTCCCAGTGAGGCTGAGCGGAGCTGATCGGTTGACAGAGCGCCTGATCTGAATTCTTGCAGACCGCTGGAGCCGTGTGCCCCGGCGGTTGTGGTCTCCGTTCAGTGGCTGAGGATTGGCCGTTCCAGGCGCCCAGACTGGTCGTGGGTTTTCACAAATGCTCTAGGCTGGCTGGTATGGATTCTCTCATGGTGACCATTGGTGGCGTCAGCCGTACCCTGCCCACTGTCCGCACGGGCAATCTGGGCCGAGTGCCGCTGGTGGAGTTTGTAGGTGACAGTGAATTCACGAACGCCGTAGCGCAGGAGATGCTGCGTCTGATTCCTGATGGCTCCGAGGTCCTGCTGACGGTGGTCACCAACGCGCTTCCGCTGACGCATGAAATCAGTGACCGCAGTGGCCTGCCGTACGTGTGCGTGCGCAAGAAACGCCGCACCTATATGCAAGATCCCCTGATTCAGGACGTGCCCAGCATGACCCTGGGTGTTTCCGAGACCCTGTGGCTCGATGGACCGCATGCTGCCCGCCTGAAGGGAAAGCGCGTGGCTATCGTGCAGGACGTGATCGCCTCTGGCGGTACGGCTCAGGCCCTGACCCGCTTCGTGGAACGTGCCGGGGGCAGTGTCAGCGGCTATCTTGCCGCCTTCCGTCAGGGCGAGACGACGCTGCCGGTCCAGTACCTGCAGGAACTTCCCCGCAGTCTGTAAGAAGGACTGATCCGGACCTAGAACAGGTGCAGGCCCCGTACAATGCCCCACTGACGCTGTGCCGAACCCTGCCCCACTTCCTCTCTTGCCTTTCCACCGGTTGCTGACCGTTTCGCGTCCAGCGCTGTGGATCAATACCGTGGGCACGCTGGCCACTGGCCTGTGGCTGACCGGCCACCTCTACCGGCTGGATGCCAGCCTGCTGGCCCTGCTGGTGTATCTGACCCTGCCCTTCAACCTGCTGATCTACGGCCTGAACGACCTGTCCGACCGCGAGGAGGACGCGCGGTCAAGCCGTAAGGGAGGGTGGCAGGGCGCGCGCCTGACGCCGGCCGAGGTCAGCCCCCTCCTGTGCTCCACGCTGCTGCTGAATGCGCCCTTCCTGGTGGGTCTTGCGCTGCTGCTGCCGCTAAAGGCAATGTTGCTGCTGCTGGGTTCGGCCGGGCTGTTCGCGGCTTACAGTCTTCCGCCTCTGCGCCTGAAGACGCGGCCCGTGCTGGACGGTCTGAGTAACGTGTCCTATGCGTTACCGCTGGCTCTGCCGGCGCTGGTCCTGGGTGCCCAGGGAACCGGGGCACCGCTGCTGGCCCTGATGGCCTATTCGGTTGGCAAGCACGCCTTTGACGCTGCTCAGGACATTCCTGCTGACCGTTCGGCGGGCACTCATACGGTGGCCACCACGCTGGGGGTCCGCGGGACCGCCCGGTATGCCCTGGTGTGGTTCCTGCTGGCCGGCGTCTGCCTGTGGCCGGTCAGCCGCCTGACCGCCCTGGCGCTGTGGCTGACCTGTACGGGGATGGCTCTTGCACTGCATACGCGGCCCACGTCTCAGCGGGCCTCCGAGCTGTATCCGCTGAGCATCGTGACCCCCTGGATCGTGGGTGCGGTGGCGGGGGTGCAACTGGTCGCCCGGCTGGTGCGGGGGGGCTGAAGGTGGCTGGAGCGATCAGAGACATCGGGGTGCTGGGGGGCGGCATCGCTGGTCTGGCACTGTCAGCCCTGCTGGCTGCGCGTGGACATCAGGTCACGGTCTACGAGCGCGACCGTGCAGGCGGAAAGCTCAGACGGATCCAGCTGGGTGGGCTGACCTTCGACACGGGACCCAGTCTGTTCACCTTTCCGGAGGTCTGGCAGGCCTATCTGGCCCGGCTGCAGGAAGCGGACCCTCTGAGGCTTACGCGCCTGCCGGGCGGTCTCGGGATCCACCACACCCCCTTCGGAGCCTTGCCTCTGCCGGTCCCCCCGGACCATCCGCTTTACGAGGCCTGGCAACAATATATGCGGGCTGCTGCGCCACTTCGTTCACACCTGACTGCCCTGCTCACCACGCCTCCCCGGCTGCGTGACCCGGCCTTCCGGGCAGCCAGCGGTGGGCTGTTCCGGGCCACCGCGCCTCACCTCACTGCCCGGTACTGGCTGCGGGCCCGGGCTCTGCCAGCTGCTCTGACGCACGCGCTGGGCACCCACGCCCTGAATGCCGGCCTTGCTCCGCAGGACGCCCCGGCCCTCTACGCCCTGATTCCTGCCCTGGTGGGGGATGACGTGTTCCGCCCCGCTGCTGGCATGGGTGCCCTGCTCGATCACCTGATTGCTTTCGGGCAGGCGCGGGGCGTCCGATTACGCGAGGACACGGCGGTCGTAAGTGTCAAGGGGCCAACCGCCACGCTGGATGGGGGAGAGACCGCTCACCACGACCTTCTGATCAGTGCCCTGGACCCGGCACGACTGACCGCGCTCCAGAGCAAACGTAAACGGTCTCCGGTCGCGCGGCGTACGGTCAGCGGCCTCGCGCTGGATGCCGCGTTGCCGGCTCCGGCGCCCTGGCCGGCCACCAATGTGCTGCCTCCTTCGGATTTCGGGGTGTTCCGCAGGGCAGTGCAGGCCGGAGTTCTGCCTCCGGACACGCTGTGTCTCGTGCATGCCGATGGTCCCCGGCTGGGGGTCCTGCTCACCACGCCAGCCACAGGCGAGAACCTTGATCCCGGGCATCCGTGGGTGCAGGCCCAGCTTTCCCGGGTGGGGCGCACGCTGGGGACGCCTGAAGTCCTGAACTCCGTCCTGGACATGGCCGCTCTGCCTCCAGCCCATTTCGCGCTGGGAGGGCATCCGGGCGGCGCCCTGTACGGGGCTGCCCTGCCTCCCTGGCGCGGCGGCCCGCTGCATCCTCAGCCCTACCGCCTGAGTGACAACCTCTGGCAGGTGGGCACCGGTGTTCATCCTGGCGGTGGGCTGCCGGCCATTCTGGGCGGCGTTCTGATGGTGGACCAGTTGTTGAGAGAACGGAGTATCTGAGACCGATGCTGAATAGATCGTGTGGCGCGCTGACTTTCTGTCCCGAGCGGATGCAAGGAGCGAAATTCAGGACTCCGTTTAGTTTAGGGGCATTCCAGCGCAGTCCAGGAGGGTGCTGGAATGAAGGGGTGCCCGGGTGAGTAGGGGCTGTCGAAAGCCGAGGACGACAGGTCATAGGGTCTTCGTCTCTGGTCACCCTTGGAGACAAAGAGAAGGGCCGTCTGCACGATGCAGACGGCCCTTGGTCCTGAAAGCTTACTGGCCGGTGATGGCCTTGAGGGGGTCCACCAGGCCGTGGCCGTAGTTGTCGTCCCTGCCGACCGTGCCCAGGTCCTTGGCAGTGCTGGTCAGCTGGGTCAGCAGACTGCTGTTGCTCAGGGTCGGCTTGGCGGCCCAGACCACCGCGGCAGCGGCGCTGACGTGGGGCGTGGCCATGCTGGTGCCGTTGTAGTACTCGTAGTCGGCGGAAGTCACGGCAACCGATCCACTGGTGGGGGTCAGTTTGACCAGGTTCTGTCCGTCAGCCTGCAGGATGCCCACGACGGGAATGCTGTAGCTGTTGGTCAGGCTCATGCCCAGGGGGCCAGTGGTGTTGTTGTAGATCATGACGCCCGTGGCACCGCTGGCGGCTGCGTTGGCGACCTTCTCTTCGAAGGAGCAGTTACCGCGCGAGATCAGCGCGATGTTTCCGCTGAGTGCGGCGTTACGGGTGGACGTTCCACAGAACTCGTTGGCGCCGGCCGTACCGGTCCCGTCGCCGGCCTTGACCACGGTGCCCGAGACGGTGCCCTTACCGCTCAGGTCTGCCGACTGTACTTCCTTGAAAGTCACCCCAGCACCCGAGGCACTGGCCCGAGAGCCCTGGCCCACCGGCACGCTGCTCAACACGTCCACTCCAGGGCCGACCAGATCCACCTGGGCACCAAAATTGCTGAAGTCAGCTTTGGCGAGGTCACTATTCACGGCGCCCACGCCAACCACGTAGTTATACGCGGCTGGGTAAGAGACTGCAGCGCCGTCGTTGCCGGTGGCGGCCACGGTCAGCACACCCTTGTTGTAAACGTCAGTGTAGGCGCGCTGCTCGGTCTTGCTGGCGCGGCCTCCGCCCAGCGAAAGGCTGATCACAACTTTGTCCTGGGTGCCGCCCTGGCTCTTGAGCTGACTGGCGCACCACTTCACGCCGTTGATGATGCCGCTGCTGCTGCCGGAGCCGTCGTCGCCCAGGACACGGGCAATAAAGAGGTTGATTCCGGTGGCCACGCCCACCACGCCGTTGGGGTCCATGCCGTCCTGCTGACCACCGGCGCCGGTGCCCGCCCCATACTGGGCGAAGACGGTTCCGGCCACGTGCGTGCCGTGGTGCGACACGTCGTTGAGCTTATAGGCGTCATCGCGGTTGAGCTCGCCGGTGAAGTTTTTGTACCCTGCGATCTTCTTCTGGAACTCGGGGTGGTTGCCGTCGATGCCTGTGTCACCGACACACACGGCCACGCCGGCGCCGGTGTAGTTGGCAGTCCGCAGGTCCGCCACACGCAGGGCGTTGTCACCCCAGGTGAATTCGCCACTCGGGCTGTAGAGTGCCTGAGCACGCAGACCCTGGCTGCTCAGCCCGGCTTTAGGCGCAGCGTCCGTCGTGCCACTGCGGCTGCCCATGGCACGGCGCACCAGATCGGGCTCCACGTACTCGACCAGTGAGTTTCCCTGCAACTTCGCGAGTGCCGCGGGGCTGAGCTTAACGGCTGCCGCACTGATTTCCGCCCACTGGCTGGTCATGACGCCGCCGGCAGCGGCGATCGCCTGAGCCTGGATGGCCGCCTGCTCCGAGAGGCTCTGGGCACTCAGCGCACCCTGCTTGAAACCGACCAGATAAGCGCCGCTGATGGCCTCATCGCTTGTGCCGGGGACAAGGGCCACCGGGCTGGTGCCGGGGAGACTGGCGGTCTGCTGTCCACAGGCGGCAAGGCTCAGGGCGAGGGTGGCAGCCAGCAGGGTACGAGTGTGCTTCATTGGAATCCTCCAGAGGAATTCAGGCGGCTAGCCGGCGCCCTGCCCCTGCGACAACAGAAAGGAAAGACGCGACCAGATAAGGCTGCGGAAAATCAAATTAAGCGGGAACGTATTTGGAAGCTGAAGGGGATAGTAATGTCAACCCCTGACGAACGGTTGCTCCTGCCTAGACAGGAGTGGACCAAGTCCAAAAGAGCAATAATATGTAAACCAGATCAGGCTTTTTAACTTCAGTTGGAAAGGAAATGCCTCAATAATGCAAAGTCACGGTGTCGAGCCCGGTACGCTAAATGCTTTGGGGCATTATCAGAAAGTAATGGAGCCGGGCATGAAAGCCCGGCCCCATGGTCGAATCAGTGGTTTACCAGCGCTCAGTCACCGTCTTCAGCTGCATGAAGTTGGCCAGGTAGTCTGGCCCGCCCGCCTTGCTGTCGGTGCCGCTCATGTTGTAGCCGCCGAAGGGCTGCACCCCCACGATGGCGCCGGTGATCTTGCGGTTGAAGTACAGGTTGCCGACCTCGAATTCGGCGCGGGCCTGCTCTAAGCGCTCGCGGGAGCCGCTGCACACACCTCCGGTCAGGCCATACTCCGTGGAGTTGGCGATGTCCAGTGCGTCCTGCCAGTCACGGGCGCGCAGCACTGTCACGACCGGCCCGAAGATCTCTTCCTGCGCCAGGCGCGAGTCGCGCTTCACATCGCCCACGATGGTCGCGTCGATGTAATAGCCTTTCTTTCCTCCATGCTCGCCAGGAGCGCCGCCGCCAAGCAGCACCTGACCTTCCTCAGGAGCCAGGTCCAGGTAGCTCTTGATCTTGTTGAACGACATCTCGTTCACGACAGCTGTGACATTGGCGTTGTCTTCTCCAGTGCCGACCTTCAGGGCCTGAGCGCGCTCCACGAACTGGCTGACCACCCTGTCGTACACACTGTCCACCACGATCAGGCGGCTCATGGCGCTGCACTTCTGACCGTTGAACCCGAAGGCTCCCTGCACCGCCGCTGTCACTGCATTGTCCAGATCGGCCGTTTCGTCGATGATCAGCGCGTCCTTGCCGCCAAGTTCCATGACCACGCGCTTGATCCACTTCTGGCCGGGCTGCACCTTGGCCGCCACCTCGTTGATGTGCAAGCCCACCGCGCGGCTGCCGGTAAAGGTGATGAAGCGCGTCCTGGCATGGTTTACGAGGTACTCGCCGATTTCCTTACCGACGCCCGGCAGGAACTGCAGAACACCCGCGGGCAGCCCGGCCTCAAACATGATGTCCGAGACGAAACCGGCGATCAGACCGGCGTCCTCAGCGGGTTTGGCGATCACGCAGTTGCCCGCCACGATGGGCGCTGCCAGCATGCCCAGGTAGATGGCGCAGGGGAAGTTCCAGGGGCTGATGCTGACGCCCACCCCCAGCGGAATGGACATCAGTCCGTTTTCCTCACCTTCAAACCAGGTGGTCTCGGAACTGCCGAAGCCCGAGTACTTCATGGCGCTGCGGGCGTAGTACTCCAGAAAGTCAATCGCTTCGGCGACTTCGACATCGGCCTCAGCATAATTTTTGCCGACCTCGATGCTCATCAGGGCGCAGGCCTCCATGCGCCGGCGCTTGAGGATGGCCGAGGCCTTGAGCAGGATGCGGGCGCGGGCGTCCATGTCCCACTTCTTCCAGGATTCGAAGGCCTTCCAGGCCCCCTGCAGGGCACGCTCGGCGTCTTCGATGGTCGCCTTGGCAGTCGTGCCCACGACTTCCGAGGTGTCGCAGGGATTGAGGCTGGTCAGCTTCTCGGCAGTGTCCACATGCTCGCCGTCGATGACCAGCGGGTAGTGCTTGCCCAGCAGCTCGGCGCGCACTTTTTTCACAGCTGCCTGATAGGCCTGAACATTTTCTTCCTTGGTGAAATCAACAAAGGATTGGGGGCGGTAGTCCTGAACTTTGATCATGGGGTAACTCCTGAAGGGTAGGAATGGGAACGTGAATGATCCGAGGGGCGAGCGGCCGCTGGTCAGCCTTTGAGCATGCCCCGCACCACGAACATGGCGTTGCGCGGCGTTTCGGCGATGCGGCGGCTGAAGTACGCGTACCAGTCGCGGCCGTAGGGGATGTAGGCACGCACGCGGTAGCCTTCCTGCGCCAGGGATTTTTGCAGGTCGCGCCGGATGCCATACAGCATCTGAAACTCGAAGGCGTCCTTCGAAATGCCGTGCGCGAGCACGAAATGTTTGACGTCGTGAATGATGCTCTCGTCGTGGGTGGCGACGTTGGTGTAGCTGCCGGCTCCCAGATGGGCGTAGACCAGACGGCGGTAAGCGGCGTCCACGTCGGCCTTGTCCATGAAGGCCACCGTCTCGGGCTCCAGGTAGGCACCCTTGACGATACGCAGGTTGGGACGCAGGTCGCCCAGGCTGTCACGGTCTGCCTCCGTGCGGTAGAGGTAGCTCTGCAGGACCGTGCCTACATGCTGCCCACCGAACTCTCCGGTCAGCTGACGGAACTGTGCCAGGGTCTGGTCTACCCGGGGATGGTCCTCCATATCCAGGCAGACGAATCCACCGTATCCCCTGGCCTTACCGACAATGCGCCGGGCATTGGTCAGGCCCAGATCTTCTCCACCGACTGTCTTGCCCTGGCCGACGCTGGACAGCTTGATGCTGACGTACGGGATGATCCCTTCAGCGTGCGCGGCGTCCAGCAGGTCCAGAACATTCTGTGCGAACTGGTTGCACTGTTCGGGTGACTCGATGAATTCGCCCAGCAGGTCGAGGTTGCCCAGAATGCCCTCGGCCTGCAGTTCCTTGACCGCTTTCAGGGCGCTGGGAATGTTTTCCCCGGCCACGAAGCGCTGCGCCAGGCCCCAGCCACGGGCGCGGACGAGGTTCTCGACAGGTTTGCGCTCCGCAACGGTCAGGACGGCTTTACGGTACAGCTGATCAATCATTTGGGTTCTCCCAGGTCTTGCAGGACCAGTCTGGCGAAGGTTCGGACGTGCGCTCGGGCCGCTTCGCGGGCCGCGTCGGCGTCCCGGTCAAGCACCGCACGCAGGATTGCCGCATGCTGGGCGTCGGTCTGGGGATGAGCGTTATAGGTCCGCGTCTGGTGTTTGATCAGTGCGACGCGCTGCTCAAGGTCGCGGGCCAGGTCGCTCAGCGCTGCATTGTGGGCCGCCAGTGTGACCACCCGGTGAAAGGCGAGGTCCAGCCGGGTCTGCTCGCGGTAATCGGTCTCCGGAGCGGCATTCAGATCATCCAGCGCAGCATTCAGGGCAGTCACGTCTGCCGGTGTGTGATGCACAGCTGCCAGAGAGGCCGCCAGACCATCCAGTTCCTCGCGGATCACATAGGTGTCCCGCGCCTCAGTAGCACTGATGGTCCGCACGCGTACGCCACGGTTTGCCTCGGCCACCAGCAGACCGTCCTGGGTCAGGCGCATCAGGGCTTCGCGGATAGGGGTCCGCGAGACGCCCAGTCGCTCTCCGAGCTCCGCTTCACCAATCCGCTCTCCTGGAGCAATTTCGCCGTCCAGTACCGCCCGGCGCAGAAAACCGTAGACGCCATCCCGGACCAGAGCGGGCCGCTGAAAGGAGGCGTCGGAGGTCATTATGGATATTGTATACAATATTCGGCAGCAGGTAAATGAATCTTCACGGTAGATAAGTACACAGATGCACACGGGTATGGGGTGCAGGCCTTCAGTGCCTGGAGAGAACTGGTTCAGGTGGCAGAAATTCACCCCAGCCGACGGATGGAACGCTAAAAACAGACGGACAAGGCTCCGTCTGTTTCCACCATGCATTGAATTTATGCGGTGTCGTGCTGGTTACCGACCAGCGTCCCTGGCTTTCTTTTCACTGGCAGCTTCGTGGAGTTCAGCTTTGCCATGGTCCACCATGGCCTTGCCTTTCTCCACAGTGCGTTCCACGGGATGGTCACTGGTCTCGGCCTTGAACTCATGGCCCTCGGCACGTGAGCGGTCAGCCATCTCGTTGACCTTGTGCTTGGCAGAATCCACAGCTTCGCCCAGGCGTTCGCCTATTCCTTTCTTCGTCATAGAGGACCTCCATCACACAGCGTAGACGCCCCGGATTTAAACCAGATGCCAACGGCATCAAGAGATCTCGATAAATGGCCGCACTGAAAAACCCACCGGATTGTCTGGAAACGTGGCTTTTCAGGACTCCCACGTGAGGAAGCAGCTTCGCCAGACTGGAAGGTCGGCTGTCTGCTGCCTCCGGAGCACATTGTGGAGGCTTTGTCCCGGAAACCAGCCAGAATTCCCTCGCGGTCCCCAGCGGAAACAAAAAGGGATGCGGTTGCTGCAGCGGCTCCACATCTACTTCGGCAGGTGGTGGCGTGGTCCTCAGTCGTGATCACTCCCCTGGCGTCATTCCCGCTTTCCTCAAGGTGCGGTCAGACCCTTCCTGATAAGTTCATCGCAGATTCAGTGGTCATCGGCAAAACTGGATTCGAGCGGGAAGATGCGGCTGGCGAGGCTTTCCAGGCCGCGTGATCCGGCTCGTTTCTGGCACGCTTCGGTGCCCAGACAGAGGGTGACGTACCGCGTACGCCGCACGCCAACCCGGACGCGGTACACACTCGCCTCGCTGCGGCTGCGGGTGTAGTGACACAGGTCGCAGTGCAGCGCGTTGCGGCCTTTGGGCTCCAGTGGACTGAATTCGGCAAGCTGATCGCCGTGCACCAGGGCCAGCCGGCCATCCGCTACCGGGTAAAGCCCCAGCGTGGGTGGGGCCTCCGGGTGGGCTTCGTCGCCAAACAGTTCCCGGTGCGTGTCCGGAAACAGTTCGCGCAGCAGGTCACGGACGCCGTGATCGGAGGAGCGGGAATCACTCATTGGCCATCAGTGTACGTGGCGCGGCGGGTGCCATTGGTGCCTGAAAACTGCTTCCAGTTACTGCCATGGCGGCCCGGGTGACCTATCTTTGTGAGGTGAGATGGACGCTGCCCCGCTTTACCCTGTCTGGCCCGAAGCCCCAGGGAATTGCCGGCTGTACCTGCCGTGCCAGCGTGAAGCGAGCACACCTGACATATGACTGTGCGGGAGTCCGGTGAGATCGCGTAGCACCAACCGCAACGGTATTGTCATCCGGCGCCGGGTCACCCCCGCTGGGGACATCATCGTGACACTGCTGACGCCCCAGGGAAAACTCAAGGCCGTGGCGCGTGGGGGCGTACGGGGTCCGCTGGCCAGTCGCCTGAACCTGTTTCACCATGTGGCCACCCAGGTGTACCAGGGACCACACAACGACCTGGCCAGCGTGAAGCAGGCGGTGCTGGAAGGGGCCCTGCCGCGCCTGGCCGAGCCCGAGCGCTACGCCTTTGCCCACCTGATGGCCGAATTCGCCGACGCATTGTTCCAGGAGGGTGAATTCAGCGAGCAGGCCTTTGACCTGTTTGCCGGGGCCCTGCGAGGTATTTCCCACCAGTCTGATCCCGAATGGGTGGCTCTGGTCATGAGCTACAAGCTGCTGGGACTGGCCGGCATGCTGCCACAGACCGCGCGCTGCGCCCGCTGTGGTCAGCCGGACCCGACGCATCCTGACCCGCTCGGCGGTCAGTTGCTGTGCGCCGGATGTGCGGCGTTGCCTGCCTACCCGGAGGAATCACTGGATTTTCTGCGCAATGTCGTGCGGCGCAGCGTGCGCGCCAGCATGGAGGCCCCGGTGACCACCGAGCAGCGCCCTGCGCTGTGGCGGGCGCTGGAACGTTTCGTGACCGTACAGATAGGGAATGTCCACAGCTGGCGTCAGCTGGTGCCGGCCGCGAGTGGTGAGGCGCTGGCGCTGACCTGACACTGGCATCGAACCGCTGGGCGATGCGTGGGAACACTGTTTTGAAGAAAACGCGGCAGGGGCCGGAACCCTGAAGACGTAGTTCACCCTTAGTACTGTCCTATTCTGTGTGCCGATCTACTGGCCCAGGGCTGCGATAGCCCCCAATAGGGCCACCGGGGCTGTTTCGGCCCGCAGAATTCGTGGGCCCAGGGTGACGGCTGATGCTCCACGCGTGGTGAGCTGCGTCACTTCCTCGTCGGTCAGGCCGCCTTCCGGGCCGGTCAGCACGGTAATTGGCGCCGCCCAGTCCAGGTGATCGGTCAGACGCAGGCTGGAGCCGGGCTGGGCCACGAAGAGCCGGCCTTCCCACTGGAAATCCGTCAAAGCCACCGGGGGGAGCACCGCTGGTGTCACGGCCCGCCGCGACTGCTTGCTGGCTTCCTCGGCAATGCGGTTGAGGCGTGTCAGCTTCTGCGCTCCGATTTCCCGCGCATCTGCCCGGCGCGTGACCAGCAGCTGCACCCGGGCCACACCCAGTTCGGTGGCAGCCCGCACCACGTCGGCAAGCTTGTCTCCCTTCATCAGCGCCACCGCCAGGGTCAGTGGCTGGGGTGTTTCGGAAGCCGCCTCGCTCCTCTCGCCCAGATGCAACACCGCCCGCGCGGCGTCAAGCTCAGCCACGGTGGCCTGTGCCTGGGCACCCTGACCGTCGAACACCAGGAGCTCCGCACCAGGGGAAAGACGCAACACGTAGAGGTGCCGCGCTTCCCTGGGGCCCAGCACCATTTCAGGGGCCAGGACCTCCACCCGCACACGGCGCACCTGGCTGGAAGTCCGGGATTCACCGCTCATTGGCGATCCGGCGCACTGGCCGTCACCAGGGCCCACTCGCCGTCCTCGCGCACCTGAATGCGTGTAAACCCTTCGCGGTTCAGGGCGTCATGAACCATCGGCAGCTTGCTGGTCAGGATGCCCGTCAGTACCAGTGGCCCTCCCGGGCGCAGGTGCGAGACGTACTCTGCGGCCATCAGGTCATGCAGTTCGGCATACAGGTTGGCCACCAGGACATCGAATTCTTCCTCTCCGGCCTGCTCAGGCAGCTCGTCGCCCAGCGTGCCTTCCAGAAAGACTGTGCGGCCCTTAGGCACACCATTCTCCTGGGCGTTTTCGCGGGCAATCGGAATGGTGATGGGGTCGATATCCACCCCCACGGCCATGCCCGCCCCAAGCAGCGCTGCGGCAATGGCCAGCACGCCGCTGCCGGTACCCACATCCAGCACCCGGCGGCCTTGCAACTCCAGGGTGCCCAGCGCTTCGACTGCCATCCGGGTGGTTGCGTGGTGGCCGGTGCCGAAGGCCATGCCGGGTTCGATAATCAGCGGCAGCTGGCCGCTTTCGACCTCGTCGCGCAGCCACGGCGGCACGATGGTCACACGGCCAGCCCTGACAGGCCGCAGGTTGGCCTTGAAGGCAGCCAGCCAGTCCTGGTCAGCCTCGTTCTGCCATTGCCCGTCCCGGATCTCGCCAGGCAGGTCCGCTTCAGCGTCAAAGTAGGCGCGGATCAGCCCGGCGCGTTCCTCCAGTCCGGTCGCGCCTGCCTCCCACAGCAGATCCAGGTGGTCTTCGCGCGTTTCAAAGGTTCCAGGCAGGGCATACACCAGCATGCGCCGAGTGTACCTGGGGCCTGCATGACGCAAGTCCTCCACACCGGCCCCCCGGATGGTGAAGGGGGCGCACCTATACTGGCGCGCATGAAGCTCGCCATCGTTGGTGTCGGTAAACTCGGACTG
The DNA here is from genome assembly GCF_014647655.1 of Deinococcus malanensis. Lineage (NCBI taxonomy): Bacteria > Thermotogati > Deinococcota > Deinococci > Deinococcales > Deinococcaceae > Deinococcus > Deinococcus malanensis. Next base: position 46,258 of record NZ_BMPP01000002.1, on the reverse strand, counting down.
GCTCTGCTGGAGGGTGTGGTGTCACGCGGTGTGCTCCTGCCCTTCGAGATCGGACTGCTGGACACCAACGCTCCGCGCCTCGCAGAGATCGCTGCACGCACCGGCGCCCAGGTCATCACGCCGGAGGCCCTGCCCGCGGCCCAGCGCATCCTGATCAGTCTGCAGCCACGCGTGTTCCCGGAGGTCAGCGAATGGCTGGCGCAGGAGAATGCTGGTTACATCAGCACCATGGCCGGTGTCAGCGTGGCCACCCTGTCGCGCCGGCTGGGGACCAAACGTGTGGTGCGCGTAATGCCCAATCTGGCGGCGACCATCGGGCTCAGCCAGACTGCCCTGACCGGTCCGAAAGAAGCGCTGGAGGCTGGCGACCTGGACTTCAGTCATACCCTGTTCGGCTCAGTGGGAGACGTCTACGACCTGCCCGAGCACCTGTTCAATGTCTTTACCGGCATGAGCGCCTCGGGGCCAGCGTATGCCGCTGTGGTGGCCGAGGCCCTGGCAGACGGGGGCGTCCGGATGGGCCTGCCACGCGCCCTGGCCAATGAACTGGCGGCCAAACTGCTGGTGGCCAGTGGTGAGCTGCTTCAGCGGCGCGCCCATCCTGGGCTGCTGAAGGACGAGGTGTCCAGCCCGGGTGGCACGACCATCGCCGGGCTGGTGGAGCTGGAAAGTGCAGGCGTGCGCGGTGGCCTGATGCGTGCGGTGGAGGCGGCCACCCGCCGCAGCACCGAGCTGGGCCACGATCAGGAGTAGGGGAGACGCAGAAAATTGCAGGCAGCCACGGACAGAGGGCAGGTCTGCGCAGGGAACGGTCTGCCTCAGCTTGAGTCGCTGGGGAAGAGGTCCTTTTCAAGAGGCCGCCGCACACCCTTCCAACTGGCCAATGAGAACGGCCCCAGGACACTAAGGCCGCGTTCCGGGCGCGGGATAGTGCGCCACGGCGCGTTGCCCTGAAATAGAAACCGGCTGTTCCTGGTTTATGCCATGTCAGAGCTGCAAAAATTCCCGGTCATGAGCGTTTTCGCCGGGCGTGATACGTCAGCAGGTCGGCGTACATTCTGGTGCGGGCCTGGGCGCCCTTCCAGAACCCCCGTTTCTTCTCTTTGACTACCTGCGCCACCTGCTCGAGCACCACGTAGTCCCAGCGTGCCCCCGTGGCCTTGAGGTGAGCGGTGATGGCGGGTTCCGGCCACCGTTCCTGCCCGAGGTCCGGCACGGTCAGAAGCCAGTCGCGCCGACAGGCCCGCTGTCCACTCAGGTGTGGAGTGAGCTTGTTGCCCCAGTCGGTGACGAAGCCGCCCCCATCGAAGACGCCGATGCTCATGTCCAGTTGACCGGAGCGGACCGGCTCCAGCAACTGCTCCAGATGCTCGTGGGTCAGCCCCATCAGATCCGCATCGAGCATCACGACCAGTTCGACCTGCGTGGTGTGCAGGGCTGCCAGCAGGGCCGCACCTTTGCCGGCATTCTCGCTGAGTTCCACCACGTCCGCGCCCGCTTCCCGCGCCACCTGAGCGGTGCGGTCACTGCTGCCATCCGAAACCACGACGACCTCCGAAGTGACCGTCAGGCCGACCCGGACCACCTCAGCCACCGTGTCTTCCTCATTGAAAGCCGGAATCACCACCGCCACCCGCGTGGTCCCGGACGCTGCAGGCTGGGTCATATGCATATGCTAGATCATTTGGCCTCTCAGCCGGAACACCGTTTCTAAAGCTGGGGTAAAGAAGCGGGGCCTCAGAACTCGTCGGCGATCAGCGTGGCCAGGTCGGTCTCTGTGCCTGGAGGGTCGACTTCCGCAGCCACGGCCAGCCAGTCGAGCTGGCGCACCAGCATCAAACGCATGCCTGGTACGGCCATGACCAGCAGGTCTCCAACTACCACAGGCGGCTGTCCAGGCAACACGGCAAGGCGGTCACCTTTGTAGTCCAGCCGCAGCGTGACGAGCCGGTCGGCCACCTGTAGCGTCAGCGGGTCATCCCCCAGACGCACGCTCCGGAAGGTGCCGTCACCGGAAACTTCAAGCAACGCAGCGTGCACCGGCTCAGGCAGCACCTCGTCGGGAAAGGCGGCTCGGTGCAGGACCTCATGCAGCCCGGCGGCCAGGGTCACGTCCAGCGAGAGGGCCCCAGCTGCCCCCTGCAGGTGGCGCGCAACCTCCTCGGGAGTCAGCTCGGCGACGCGTGACACCAGGGTCTCGGCGCCGCGGCGTGCAAACTCCAGCAGGGCCGTGGCTGTGGCCTGCGCGTACTTTGCGGCGCTCAGTGGCCCCAGGGACTCCAGGTCAAGTGGCTGGGTACGCATCGACAGTGTGGCGGCCCGTGCCAGACGCAGGGCTGCGAATCCGCCGCCCGGGCGCATCAGGAAGGCCACAGCGCGCGCCAGGGCAGCCTGTGCGCTCAGCGCCTCACGGGTCGAGCCCTCGGCGCGCAGCAGCAGATACGGGCCGCTGATAAAGGCCCTCAGATCGCCCCGGGAGGTGGTCAGCAGAACGGAGCGTTCGGTGTCCGGAGCGTCGGGGCGCAGCTGGGCCAGCTGCCCGTCGGCCTGCAGCTGCCAGGTTGAGGCCACCCGCTGCCAGCGCAGCGAAAGCCCACGCCACTGCGCTGTGGAACCTCCCGGCATGTAGATGAACAGCTCATCGGAGGCGTCGTCCGGGCGCTCCTGGGCGAGGGTCGGTTCCTGGGCGTACAGCAGCACATGCGGCGAGAGCCGGCCCGGCACCAGTGCCGGAGCGCGCGCCACCAGTTCCTGGAGCAGGTTCAGCAGACGCTGTGCGGCATCCCTGATGGCCGGTCGCTCGCGGGGATCGCGTGGAGGCGGGTACTGGGCGCGCAATGCCTGCCGCAGGGCCTCCCGGGCCGGCTCTGACAGCGGTTCGCGGCCTACCGCTTCAAGGCGCGCCGCCAGGACGTCCTCATCGGCATGCCGCGGAAACGGCTCCTCATGAATCTTGAGCAGCTCGTTGCGCACCCGGGTGCGGCCCTCGGGGGCCAGCATCAGATCCGCCAGCGCGTACACCAGCCGGCGGATGACCTCGGTGTCATGTAGGGAGCTGAGGGTATCGTTGACCTCAGGAACTGCCTGCCAGTCGCGCCCGGTGCCTCCGGCGCGCTCGGCGTTTTCCAGGGCGGCATAGACCACCCGCAGGGTTACCAGGTTGGGCTCCTGCTGCCACACCCGCCCCTGTTCCAGCAGGTCGCGGCGCACCCCAGCATGCCAGGTCAGGCGCTGCAGATCGTTCGAGGCGCGCGCCGCCTCGCTGACGGCCGTGCCGTTGGTGGCCCATCCAGGACGGTCGGCCGGACGCTCGCGGGGCGAAGCCTGCTGCGTTGCCAGGGGTGCTGTCCGCTGGCCTCTGAGCAGCGCGCGGTAGCGGCGGTCGGCCTCCATCAGGCGCCGCAACTGCACCGGATTCAGTGGTGCAGACAGCAGATCATCCCGCAGGGCACCCAGCGAGCGCCGGCCACCGCGCGGCGCCCTGCCTTCAAGCAGGTCGGTCACCTTGTACTCGTACAGTTCGACCAGTTCGGTCCAGTAGGTCATGCGGGCTCCGTCACGCCGCAGGCCCGCCATACGGGCGCCCGGCACACCAGGGGAGAGCGGACGTTCACGCCTTTCAGTATGCCCTGTGGCGGAGGGCCTTGATGGGGTTTGGCGTAGGGTGCTGTAAGCCGCAGGCAAGAGCGGCCCTGTATAACAGATGAAATGATCGTCTTCACGAAGTGGCTCGCTGTGACTCCGGGGGCTGCATGACTTTTGCCCTGCTGGGCTCGCTGTTTCTGGTCGGCCTGTTGCTGGCGGTACGTGTGCCGGAACGGGTGCTGGCCGCAGTGATCGCAGTCCTGGCGGTGACGGCTGCTGTTGCCCTGATCCTGGCGGCCGCCACGGGCCAGGGGGGATCTGCGGGAATTCCGGCGGGTCTGACCCGTGTCCAGGGACTTCTGGGTGTCACCGCTTTTCTGCTGGCAACTGCACTCATTCCACTGGGACGCCTGATTATGCCCAGCCTGGACCGCACGCCGCTGGCCGGGGCCTTCAAGCCGGTCACAGCCAACCGCCAGCGCACGGTCACGCCTACCCGGCGGCCATCCAAGGCCACGACCGGAGTTGAACTGAGGTTTCAGGAATACGAGGTGCTTGACCGCATCGGGATCGGGGGCATGGGCAACGTGTACCGCGCCCGGCGCCGTCAGGACGGCCGCATCGTGGCGCTGAAGGTACCGCAGGAGAAATACCTGGCCGACGCGAAGTTCGTCAAGCGCTTTTACCGGGAAGCGGAGGTGCTCAAGCGCTTCAACCACCCCAATATCGTGCGGGTGTATGACTACCGCATGCAGGACCCGGAGCACTACATTGCCATGGAGTACCTGGATGGGGAGAGCCTCGAAGCCCTGCTGGAGCACCGCACCCTGACCTTCGCGGAAAGCACCCAGATGATCCGGGCCCTGGCCGACGCGCTGCGCCACATCCACATGCAGAACGTCGTGCACCGCGATATCAAGCCCGGCAACGTGATGGTCCTCAAGCACGCCTTCACCGACGGCCGCCTGCGCGAGGGCGGAGTCAAGCTGATGGACTTCGGCATCGCGGTGGGCAAGATCCTTACCCGCCTGACCATGACCGGCGCCCGGGTAGGTACGCCCATCTACATGGCGCCCGAGCAGGCCAAGGGCAACCGGGTGGACGCCCGCAGTGACGTGTATTCGCTGGGCCTGCTGGCCTACGAGATGGTAACCGGACAGACCGCTTTCAAGGGCAGCTACGAGGCCGTGGTGCACCAGCAGGTCTTCGAGTCGCCCAAGCCGCCCAAGCAGGTGCGCCTGGAGGTTCCGGGACGGCTCAATGACCTGATTCTGCACATGATCGAGAAGGACCCTGCCCAGCGCCCCACGCTGGACGACGTGATTGCCCGCCTCGACGCCGGAGTCATGAGTGATGACGTGTTTACGGACCCGGTGGCCCTGGCCGTCAGCGTGCAGGAAAAACGCGGCACGCTGAGACTGCTGGACCTGAATGCCAAGTTGCGCCTGAGCCTGGCGGATCAGCAGGGCGGTTCAGTGGCACTGCCGGGAGTGCCCAACGCGCTGGCGGGCGATGATCAGGGCAATCTGTACGCCACCCTGCTGGACTACCGGCAGGGCAAGACCGGAGCGCTGGTCCGCAAGTTTTCCAGTGAGGGCGAGGAACTGCTGAGTTTCGGAGCCTACGGCCTTGGCGAAGCTGAACTGCTGCATCCGGTCTCCATTGCCTGCGCCGCCGGGCTGGTGTTCGTCCTGGACGCTGAAGCCTGTCACGTTGTGGTGTACGACGGCCAGGGCCGCTTCGTGCGCCGCTTCGGCGGCCGGGGACAGGGGGTAGGCCGCTTTGAGAAGCCCCGGACGATTGCTGCGGCGCCGGACGGTCAGGTATATGTACTCGACACCGCCCAGAACGAGGTGCAGCGCTTCACCTCCCAGGGCGAGTACATCAACCGCTATGCCTTCCGGGTGGACCGGACCAGCGAGCAGCTTCGTCAGCTGGCCGGGCTGTGTGTGGATGGGCAGGGTGTGGTGTACATCGTCGACAGCGTGGCGCACAAGGTGCGCAAGATCGAGGCCGACGGTACGCCCGGGCTGACCCTGCCGCTGGAGAACCTGGTTGGCGAGGCCACAGACGTTCCCTGGCTGCTGCAGGTAGGACCTGACGGCCAGTTGTTCGCTGTGCGCCAGGGAGGGCAGGTCCTGAGAACCATTTCGACCACCGGTGACCTGATCCGCGCCACCGACCTGTACGCCCCGGTACAGGCCCTGAGCCTGCTGCGCCGCGCGGTGCCGGCGGCGAGCCGGGCGTGACCCGGCCGGAACAGCCTGAACCGGAACAGGCCAGCTCAGAGCAGCGCCCCTCGCTGCCTGTGCTGACACTGTACTCGCGCGCCGGTTGTCATCTGTGCGAACAGGCCCGGTCCCACCTGGAAGCACTGGACTTCGCATTCCAGGTGGTGGACGTGGATTCGGACCCGTCGCTCAAGGATCGTTACGACCATAATGTGCCTGTCCTGACCAGCGGCGAGCGTGTACTGGGCAAGGGAGCCTTCAGCCGCTCACGGCTGTCGCAGATCAAGCTGCTGCTGCTCCGTGAAGTGCGCACCCGGTCAGACTCGGCGGGCTGAGACGTCCGGGCGCCCGTGCGGCGCTATGCTCGGCTCATGAGTTGGCTAGAGCGCCTGCGGGACGGGCTGAGCAAAACCCGCAAGCAGATCAATGACACTGCCGGGTTTCTCGGCAATGACGTGCGTGACGTCTTCACGAACCGCCTTGAAACCATCGAGGACCTGGAATACGCGCTGATTGCTGCGGATGTGGGCCGCGCCGCCACCGAGGAAATTCTGGAGGATGTGCGCTCCAGCGAGGGCAAGAACCTGCAGCAGGCCCTGATGGACGCGCTGGTGTTGCAGCTGGAACCGGACGCGCGCCGCGCGGAATTCCGCAAGCTGGGTTTCGCACCTGATGTCAGCCGCAGCCGCGTGGACCCCAAGGGCCATGTAGTGATGGTCATCGGCGTGAACGGCGTCGGCAAGACCACCACCATTGCCAAGCTGGGGCAGTACTACATGACCCGCGGCAAAAGCGTGATGTTCGCTGCCGGCGATACCTTTCGTGCTGCGGCGGGCGCACAACTGGGTGTCTGGGGCGACCGCCTGGGCATTCCGGTGGTCCAGGGCATCGACGGGGGCGACCCTGCGGCGGTGGCCTTCGACGGGGCCTCTGCGCGCGCGGCGCGTGGCACCGACCTGCTGTTCGTGGATACGGCTGGCCGCCTGCACAACAAACACAACCTCATGGAGGAGCTCAAGAAGGTGCGCCGGGTCATCGAGAAAGCCGACCCCGGCGAGCCGGCCGAGGTGTGGCTCGTGCTGGACGCCGTCACTGGCCAGAACGGCCTGCAGCAGGCCAAAAAGTTCCATGAGGCGACGCCTCTGACAGGCGTGATCGTGACCAAACTTGACGGCACGGCCAAGGGCGGCATCCTGATTCCGATCGTGCGTGAGCTGGGTGTGCCCATCAAGTTCATCGGCGTGGGAGAACAGGCGGGCGACCTGCAGCCATTTGACAGCCAGGAATTTGTGCGCGCCCTGTTCGACGTGGATATTCCCAAAGCCTGAGAGCGGGAGTCACGGCAGAGTGCTGTAGCACGGGGAATGGAGAAACTACGGTTGAACTGCACTCCTGTTGACTTCAACCGTCAATGGAGCAGAGATCGCTGTCAATGAAGGCGGCGGTCCAGGCAGGCCGCCTTTCTGCTCAGGGAATAGGCAGTTCGAGGCGGGCCCCGGGAGTCTGCTGGAGCAGCAGGTCCAGCGGCGCGTCTCCATGCTTGAGCAGAAAGCTCAGGAAGTTCATCTCCCGTTCCTGGGGCACCCCACCGGGCAGAAGATGGGTTTTCAGGCGCGAGAGCTGCCCTGAACGTTCGTTCTCCGCGCGTGCCAGCGCCCTGAGGCCCAGGGTCTGCAGGTGTGCGATGCGGGTCAAGGTCCGTGTCCGGGTGCGTGCGGCGGCGCCGACCAGTGTCGGATCGAGCGCCGCGATTTCTCGGGTCAGGGCGTCGAGCTCGGTATGCAGGCCTTCCAGGCGTGCGGCGCTGAGGGCGCTGGCCTGACGCTCCGTGGCCAGTGCCCGGCCCAGGACACCGTCCGGGTCGGCCTGCACTTGCGCGGCCGTGGCATTCAGCCGGCGCAGCAGCCGTGCCACATTGGGCTCCAGCCAGGTGACGCTCAGGCGGGGCCACAGCAGAGGCTGCTGCACCGCGTGGAGAGGATAGACGTCGCGCAGCTGGGCGCCGTAGGCAATTTCGCCCGGGCCTACCACAAATGCCAGGGTCGGCAGCAGGACGTCCTGAACGACCGGTCGCAGGCCGGCGGCGGGGGTCAGTTTCGAGGGGTCAGTCTGCAGACAGACGTGGAGTTCTCTCCGGGTATAGGAGCGGGTCTCCGTGCTGAACTGCCGTCCGTCAAAGCGCAGCAGTCGCCGCTGACCATCGTCCTCTTCAAGAAACAGGTTGGTCGCGCCAGCCGGCCTTCGGAGCTGCGGTACAAAGCCGGCCTCTTCCAGGGCGTGCGCCGCCGCTTCGATGCGTGCCGAAGACTCCAGCGGCTGTTCTAGTTCACGCGCCAGGGTAGGGGCCATCAACGCCGCCAGGGCAGGATGAAGCGGGTCCAGAACCAGCAGGCCTGCTGGCCCCAGCAGGCCGTGGATCAGGCGTGCAAACACGTCGGCGTAGCTGCCACCTGCGGCCAGGGCCCGCTCCAGCCGGGAGCGCAGCGCGGCAACGTGTTCGGCGGGAGCATCGGAGTGGTCGAGGAGCGCGTGGATCTGGGCGGTCCACTCTGTGTGCCAGGGAATACGGCCGACCGGCAATCCTTGCGGCAGATCCAGTGTCAGGCGATGCAACCGTTCGTCGCGGTCCAGCAGGGTGGTGGAGGCCACTTCCGCCGCGTCGTGATCCTGGCTGGCCACCCAGTACACCGCAACCACCGGAGCGTCTTCCTGTGACAGGGTTCGGGCCAGCAGGGCCGCGTCCGCGCCCTTGTGGACGCTGTAGGCCGGGCCGGTCAGCAGACCGGCCTGCTGCCCGGTTACAACCACCCGCGACGCCGGATGGGCCAGTCGGGCCAGCAGCACCTCTACGTTCCCATCAAGCGTACCCAGGTCGTGGTGGTAGGCCCGCAGGGCCTGAGCCAGCGCCCCCCGGTCGACGTCGGGCCGGGTTTCAGCCCTGGCCTGTTCCAGGGCGCCATGCGGCAGCCGGAGAAACTCCGCTGCGCCGCCCTGCTGATATTCTGCTGCCACATTCCGCGCCATGCTTGCCCGCCTTTCCCTGCCCCGACTGCGGGCCACTGGACCCGCCCGGACCGCCGCTGTGGCCGTCCGCACGAGGCTCCACGTTAAAGCATTTTGTCAGAGGCAGTGTGTTCCGAAGTTCCAGCGCTGTCCTGCCGGTACGACCGGCTAACGCAGAGGCTCGCGAACCGCCTGCTGCAGACCCGGCCGGTCGGTCAGGATGATGCGGCGGTACCCCAGATCCAGCAGGCCCCGCGTGCGAAAGTCGCCCAGCAGCTTGGTGATGGTCTCGCGGGTACTGCCCACCAGATGAGCAAGGTCCTGATGCGAGACCCGGTCCCGCAGGGCCAGCGACCCTTCGTCGGGCCAGGGGCCCTCGCGCTCGGCCAGGCCCAGCAGGGCTAAGGCCAGGCGCTGCGAGACCTCCAGGAACACCAGCCCCGAAAGCCGCTCCTGGACTCCGCGCGTCTGCTGGGTCATCTGCTCGGTCAGCGCCACCCCGATGGCCGGGTGTGCCTGCAGCACGCGCCCCAGGTTGCCGCAGCCCAGCTGAAGGGCTTCGGTGTCGTCCATGGCCTCGGCGTACATGCCGTAGGTGGACCCCGGGGTAAGGGCCGAGATACCCAGCAGGGCGCCGGGGCCGTGGACGTCAAGGGTGACCTCCCGGGCACCGGTGCCCAGGCGATAGAGCCTGACCGAGCCGCGGGTCAGCACGTAGAAGGTCTCCGCCGGGTCCTCCGGGTGAAACAGCAGGTCCGCGCGTCCCCAGCGTCCCAGGCGGCCCGCGGAAAGAAGGTGCGCCTGGGTTTCTGTAGGCAACGCACCAAAAGCACCGGGCAACATGTCCTGCAGTATGCCGCACCGTCCGCTCCGCCGCACGGCACCTTTGGCACGGGCGGCGGGTGGGTGCCCGGGGGAGCGGTTAGAATGGCCGCCAGCATGACCGTCACTCCCCCCTCCGGCCAGCGCATCACGCTGTTTGATCTGCCGCTGGACGTGATTTCTCTGTCCGAGACGCTCGATGTGCTGAGCGGCTGGATGTTCGCCACACCCCGCACCGGGCACACGGTGGTTACCCTGAATCCCGAATTCATCGTGCAGTCGCGCACCTCGCCTGAATTCACCCAGGCCATGCAGGCGGCCGACCTGGTCACCGCCGACGGCGTCGGGATCGTATATGCCGCCAGAGAACTGTGCCGGACCCCTGTGCCACGCGCGCCGGGCTTCGACATCGTCCGGGGGCTGATGGCCCGTCACGGTCCCGAACTGCGGGTGTTCTTCCTGGGCGCCAAGCCCGGCGTGGCCGAGCAGGCGGCGCAGAACGCCCACCGCGATTTCGGGATACAGGTGGCGGGCATTCACCACGGCTATTTCAAGCCGGAGGAAGACCAGCGCGTCGCTGAACTGGTCCGGGACAGCGGCGCGAACCTGCTGTTGACGGCTATGGGCGCCGGCCGGCAGGAGATGTTCAACCAGTACTGGCGCCAGGTTCTCAATACCCCAGTCACCATCGGCTGCGGCGGTGTAATCGACGTGCTGGCCGGCACGGCCGATCTGGCTCCAGCCTGGACGCGCAAGCTGGGGGTCGAATTTATCTGGCGGGTCGGTCTTGACCCGAAACGCTGGAACCGCGCTCCACGGCTGGCCCGCTTCGTGCGGATGGTGCAGACCGAGAAAAAGCGCCTGCGCAAAACCCGGCCCTGACCCTCACCTGCCCCGCGCCTCAGGCACAGCTGCCCAGCGCCTGATCCAGCACCTCCAGCAGCTCGCCAATTTCCGAGTCCGAGATGCTCAGGGGCGGTCCCAGCAGCAGGTGATCGCCCCTGATCCCGTCGACCGCACCGCTGCCCGGGTAGGTAAGCAGGCCAAGTTTTCGCGCGCAGGCCGCAACCTGTTCGGCGAGGCCCGGGGTCTCGAAGGCCCCTCCGGTCGCCGGGTCACCCAGGACCAGCCCCAGCAGCAGGCCGTGTCCGCGCGCCTCCAGCACCACCGGGTGCCGCCCGGCCAGCGCCTGAAGACCCTGCAGCAGCTTGTGCCCCTGGGTAACAGCACAGTCGGTCAGCTTCTCGCGCTCTACGATTTCCAGCACGCTCAGGCCTGCGGCCACACTGACCGGGTGACCCGCGTAGGTAAATCCGTGCTTGAAAGCGCCGCTGCCGGTCATCACCGTGTCGTATATGGCTGGGCTGGCGGCCAGCCCAGCCAGCGGGGCGTAGCCGGCAGCCAGTCCCTTGCCCAGGACCACGATGTCAGGCGTGACCGGTCCGCCCAGGCGGGTGGCCAGGGGCACTCCACACCGGCCCATGCCCGCCATGACCTCATCGGCAATAAGCAGCACCCCGTACTCCCGGCAGATTTCTGCGATACGTGGGTGATAGCCCGGGTTGGGCGCCAGCGCGGCGTCCGAGGCTCCCACGACCGGCTCACACAGAAAGGCCGCTACGGTCTCTGGCCCTGAAGCTTCCAGCACCTCGCGCAGGCGCTCGGCGTCGTCTTCGCCGGACAGCCGGGGGTCAGGCTTGGGCATCTTCGGCCAGGCGTCTTCGTTCATCAGGGGGGCATACAGCGCCCGGCGTGCGCCCATCCCGGACGCGGCCAGGGCGCCCAGCGACGCGCCGTGGTAGCTCGGCACGCGCGTCATCACCTTGAAGCGGCCCGGCTCGCCCCGCTCGACGTGATACTGCCGCGCCAGCTTGATGGCGCTCTCGTTGGCCTCCGAACCGCCGGAGACCGCCCAGAACCTATAGCCCGGCAGCTCCAGAAAAGCGCAGAGGCGCGCGGCGTACTCCTCCAGGACATCGCTGGAAAACTGCGAACCGTGCACAAAGGCCAGCTCCCGCGCCTGCCGGGCCATGGCGTCGGCCACCTGCATCCGTCCATGTCCGATGTTGGCGACCAGGGCGCCCGACGAGCCGTCCAGATACCGGCGGCCGTCGCGGTCAAAGACATAGACGCCCCCCCCTCGCACGGCGACGGGATAAGGCTTACTGGAACGGTAGAAGACGTTGGACATGCACACAACTCCTGGGAGAGCGAGGATGGGGCTGGACGAACTGACGTGATGCAGTCCCGGGAAAATCGGCGGACCAGCAGTTGTAACGGCTGATTCCTGGGCTCCGGTCAGTCCACGGCCCTGCCGGACGAGACCTTACTGGAGGTCCTACCAGGTGTCGCCGCCGCCAGGAGGGGGCCACGCACCCAGGGCCTGACGCACGGTCACGATCTGCCCGAAATGGTGGGCGGTGTGCAGGGCCATGTCGGCCAGCAGTTCGCCGATGGTCTCGTCGTGGTTGACCGGACTGGCCAGGTCCGGCCGGGCCGCGTGTGGGTCGATGCGTGCCAGCAGTTCGTAGAATTCCTGGCGTACCCGGTTCCAGTCCTCCTCCGTCACTTCCGGCCAGGTCTCTTCGGCGTGCCGGGGGTACGGTGTGGCCTGACCGGACTCGATGATGTCCAGCATCCAGCGGTGCCAGAAGTTCACGTGGGCCACCAGCTCGGCCACGCTGTGCGGCAGACCGGAGGGGCGTGTGACGGCCAGACCGGCGCTGAGTCCGCTCAGCGAGGCTTCCACGCCCACAAAGGCCTGCCCGCCCCGGAACAGCTTGGGCAGCAGGCGGGCGAAGGCAAGATGCGCCCGCCCGGCACGATCGTCGTTAGGATCTGTTGTCATGGGCACCATTCTCCGCCGCAGATGGTCAGGGGTCAAAAGAGGCAGGCACAGGGGGATCATGAACCGCCCCTGGCCACCTGAACTTCTGGTCGCGGCTCAGTACTTCTGGGCGATGGTCTTGGTCTGCAGGAACCAGAACAGATAGTCCGGTCCGCCAACCTTGGCGTTGGTGCCACTCATACCGTAGCCGCCAAAGGCGTGCGTGCCCGACAGCGCGCCGGTGCATTTGCGGTTGATGTAGAGGTTGCCCACCTGAATGCGGCGGCGGGCCTCGTCGATCTTGCGGGGGTCGCGGCTGTAGAAGGCAGCCGTCAGGCCGTACTCGGAGTCGTTGGCCAGTTCGATGGCGTGATTCCAGTCGGTGGCGCGGGTAAAGGCCAGTACAGGTCCGAAAATCTCCTCCTGGAACAGAGGGTCCTTGGGGTCGACGTCCGCGAAGATGGTCGGCTGCACGTAGCCGCCTTCACGGCCCTCGCTGCTGGCCCGCTCGCCACCCAGCGCCAGACGCGCGCTGTGCTGACCGCGTTCGATGTAGCCCATGATGCGCTGGGCGCTGCCCTCGTGAATGACCGGGCCGAGTACCGCGTTGTCCTCGGGCGAGCCTACCTGGAGGTCCCTGGCCAGCCGCACCACCTTCTCGAGCAGTTCGTCATAGACGCTGTCTTCGGCAATCACACGGCTGCAGGCACTGCACTTCTGCCCGGCGTACCCGAACGCCGCCTGAACGATGCCGGTCGCAGCGGCGTCCAGGTCGGCGTCCGCGCAGACCACCGTGGGGTCCTTGCCGCCCATCTCGGCCATCACGCGCTTGAGCCAGCGCTGGCCCGGCTGCACCTTCGAGGCGCGCTCCATGATGCGGCAGCCAATTTCCTTGCTGCCGGTAAAGGCGATCATGCGGATGTCCTTGTGGTCCACCAGCGGGTCACCCAGCACGTCATCGGTACCGGTAATGAACTGGATGACCCCGCGCGGAAGGCCAGCTTCGAACAGCAGTTCCACCAGCAGCAGGCTGCTTAGCGGCGTTTCGCTGGCCGGCTTCCAGACGACCGTGTTGCCAGCGGCGATGGCACCCAGCGCCATGCCGAGTGGAATGGCCGCCGGGAAGTTCCAGGGGCTGATCACCGCGACCACACCAATCGGCTCGTACACCATGGTCACGTGCTCGTCGGGCATGGGGTAGACCGGCTTGCCCTGACTCCAGCGCATGGTTTCACGGGCAAAGACCTCGAAGTGATCCACGCATTCGGCGATCTCCCCGTCGGCCTCAGACCAGTTCTTACCGTTTTCGAGACCCATGACCGCGTTGAATTCCATACGGCGCCTGCGCATCAGTTCTGCCGCGCGCTTGAAGATGCTTGCTCGCTGGAACGGTTCACTGAAGCGCCAGCCCTCGAAAGCGGCTTTTGCGCCCTCTATGGCCTGTTCCAGCTGTGCGGGGGTGGCTTTCGGAAAGCGCCAGGCAACCTCACGGGTATCGGCAGGGTTGCGTACCTCGAAGGTCTCGGCGCCTTCTACGCGCTGTCCATTCAGGATGATCGGAAAGGTCTTTCCGACGTACTGCTCACGCACGCGGCGGTAGGCGTCGCGTTGCTGCTGTGCCACGGCCGCGTCGCCAAAGCTGAAGTACGGCTCGTGTTCGAACGGGAGGAAGCCCTCCATCAGGGTGCTGGTCATGTTGCCTCCTTGTAGGTACGGGGAGGCTAACACGCCCGTGACGGCGGCGTAAACACGCTGTCAGACGATCAAAAGTCGCTTCAAAGAGGTGGCGTGGGCAGGGGCTGGCATGATCTTTACCTTACGATTGAAAGGCGCTCTGTCCGGCCCACAGGGCTGCTCCGAGAAGTCCGGCGTCAGGGCCCTGCTGGGCGTGAACCACCTCCGGCCGATAACGGTCCGGAAAATGGCCCAGACAGGCACGGACCCGTTCCAGGTAGCCGGGACGCAGTCCTACGCTGCCGCCCAGTGCTACCTGGGTGACGCCCAGCAGGGCAGCTATGTCTGCGAGCTTCCAGGCCAGCAGAACGGCGGAGTGCCGGTACTCGGACTCTGCACGGCTGTTTCCCGCTTCGGCAGCGTCACACAGGGCCCTGGCACTGGAAAACCCCAGCGCCTGTGCTCGCGCGCCCAGCGCTGTGCCGCTGGTTTCGAATTCCAGCGGGCCGAGATGTCCCAGCGGTGGAACTGCGATGCCGGGTCCCCACTGCGCTGGCACGCTGACAAAGCCGAGCTCGGCGTCCAGGCCGTTGGCTGCGAGATGAAGATGCCCGCCCAGGATCAGCCCGGCCCCCACCCCGGTACTGACCGTCACAAACATGAATTCGGAGCTGCCACGGCCAGCGCCGGCCACATACTCTCCCCAGGCAGCAGCCCGGGCGTCATTGAGAGCGGCACAGGGAAGGCCAGTCTCGTCGCTCAGGGTCGCGGCCAGAGGAATGTCTGTCCAGCCTGGAAAGGTATGGGTGGCAGTGGCGGTCACGCGTCCTCCTGCCACGGCACCGGCGCAGGCCACGCCCAGCGCTTGCGCATGGGAAACCAGTGGACGGGCAAGGTCAAGGGCAGCCGCCATGACCGCGTCCGGCGTGGCGGGTTTGGGCGTGGGAATTTCGCGCCGGTCCTGCACATGGCCGTCCTGAACCAGGGCAGCGCGGATCGAAGTGCCGCCAATATCCAGAGCAAGCAAAGAAGGCTGTGAAGCGCCAGAGGTCATGGCCCTATTGTCACTGGTCCCCTGCGGATGGTGCGGGTTGCTGGTGAGGCTGCTCTACGCGCAGAGGAAAGACCCCGGTGAACAGTCGTGGCCAGGCCAGATGGGCCGGACCCAGATTCAGGCTCAGGCCTGTGCCGGCAAAGTGAGTGTTCCAGAGGGAATGGGCACGGGGAGTGACGATACGCTGCAGGATGGTCTCGGCTTCAGCCCGCTGCTCACCGAGGTCAAAGGGGCTGGGAGATTCCAGTGCGGCGCGGACCTCGGGCCGAGTCCAGGCCTGATACAGCGCGTCGTCGAGCATACGTGTAAAGAGCATTTCTGCCTGTGTGGCGCGGTCCTGCACCAGGGAGGCCAGTGCCCCGAAGGCCACTGCCGAGCCCAGAGTGTTCCCCGCCGTATTCCAGGCGCTGTACCCCGCCAGTTGTGACAGGGGCGCCCGCTGCAGCAGGGTCCACAGCCGGCGTTCGGCACCGTTGGGATAGGCGACGTCGGCCAGACTTACCGGGCGACCTTTGTGCATGTCCGATATCAGCTCATCCACAAACGCCGGAAGGTGCCGGTCTGGCGTGTCCACGGTGGCCGGATCCGGCTGTACGTTGGCCTGCCGCTGACCCGGCGTGTTGACCGCCAGCACGAAGTCTGCCTCGTGGAGGCTGTCGGCCGGAACGCACCCGGCTGCGCGCAGGTGAGCACGCACCAGCTCGCCTGCCGGGCGGTCCTCGTAGATCATTCCGGTGGCGGCCCCCATGGTTCCGCTGTAGCGCACCCAGGCCCGCGCAGGCGGAAGGCCGTGCCGCAGGGCACGGGTCAGCAGTGCACAGGGCACCTCGTCGGCTCCGGGATAGGTGTCGAAGTGCTCCCACAGGTTCAGTTCGTCGGCGCGCGCTTCGAGCATGCGGCGGTCAAAGGCCGCCAGACCGTATTCGCTGGTGTCGTCCAGGGTGATGCACAGATGTTCCAGGACGCCCTGGTGCAGCAGGTCCATGGCCGCCAGATGCAGTGCCCGGTTGCGTTCACGGGTTCCCAGCCAGTCCTCCAGGATATCTGCCGGCACTCCGGCGCGCGCCTGTATCAGGGCCTGACGTTCCGGCTCACCGTGCCGGGCGTGGCGGTCAAAGGCGGTGCTGTAGGCCCGCAGTTCGCGGCCCCAGTCGCCGTAATAAGGCTTTTCCTCGTGCGGATCATTGTCGTGGGCCACCCGGACCACCACACCAAAAGCGTAGATACGGAGCCCAGGGTTCAGCCGTTTGATCACTCGGAGCGTTTCGAGCCGTTCCAGGGCCACGTCCAGCGCGTCCGACACGCGCCGGGCAGGAATCATACCGCCCAGGCACAGCGTTTCCAGGCACACCACCATGGCGTCTGCAGCAGTGGCATGGCGCAGCGTCCACTGGCGCAGGACAGTGGTATCCCCGGGGGTAAAGAAGTCAGGCAGGGCTTCGGCCGGCGGCACGCTGACCCGTGCGCCGGTCATGCGGCCCAGGCCCACCGGCAGGTCCAGGGTGGGAGGCCGGGTGTCGGGTGGCAGCAGCAGGATGCGAGATGAAGCAGCAGGTTGGTCGGCGGGCAGATCCGTCACGGCGTCATTCTGCCAGCAGGAAGCGCACGGTCAGGTCCCTCATGCGCTGGCTCGTGTAGTGGCCGACTCCGGGAAACGTGGCTTCTTGAAAGCGCTCGGGCGCTCCGGCCCCGGCATAGGCCTGCCTTAAGGCGGCGGCGGTCGGCGTGTGGTGAAGGTCCAGCGGAAAGGCCGGGTCGACCTCACCACTGGCCAGCAGCAGTGGGGCCGGCGCACAGGCCACCGCATTGGCAACTGGGCGGTACTGCTCCAGAAAGGCGCGAAGCTCCGGAACCCCCACCTCCGGTTCGTGCCACACCCCGGAGGTAATCAGCGCGGCTGCCTTCTGGACCCGGGGCAACGTCTGGAGAAGGCTCAGCGTGACGTACCCGCCCATACTGCTTCCGGTGACCCAGACCGGCAGCACTCCAAAGAGATCGTCGAGAGTTTCCAGTACCGCCGGCATTTCTGCAACACTGCGCCGCACGCTTTCCCACACGTACTCGCGGGCATTCAGCCCCACTGGCGTCTCGGCCTGCCGCTCGCCGTGCAGGGGCGCGTCCGGAATGACCACGACAATGCCCTGCGCGGCCAGAGTGGAATACACGCCCAGTTTGCCCTCCTTGGCCGCCCAGGCCCCGTGAAACACCAGACAGGAGGCCCGTATCGGCGTCTCTTCCGGCGGTAACTCCAATACACACGGCGCGCCGGCCAGTACGCGGCGTTCGACACGGTATGGCGCGCCATTGACCATGGGCGTGGCGTGCGGGTCGGCCGGGTTGAAGATTCGGGTCATACCAGTCCTCCACGCTGACGCAGTTCGTCCTGTAAGGCGCGTACGTTCACGTCACGTACTTGCCCGTCGTGCCGGCGCGCCGCCCATGCGGCCGCGATACCGGCCGCCTCGCCCATGCTGTGGCAGTTCTGCTGCACGCGGATGCTGGACTGGGCCTCGAAGGTACTGCTCGCGGCGCGCCCCGGCACCAGCAGGTTCTGTACGCCCTGGGGCAGGATGCAGCGGTACGGAATCTCGTGCCAGGCGTCGGGGGCAAAGTACGGGGCTTCGCCGTCACGTTCGTGCAGCAGTTTTGCCCCTCCCTTGACGCTGTGGATGTCCACCGGATAGTGGTTGCGGCAGATCGAGTCCTCGAACTTGGTGCAATCCAGGATGTCCGCCACGCTCAGGGTGTAATCACCCTGAATCCGCCGTGTCTCGCGCACGCCGACCATCGGCGCAACCACACCGACAAAGGCTTCTTCACAGCCCGGAAGGAAAGTGCGGCAGAAAGCCGTCAGGCGCATGATGGCCTGCCTCCCGTCGACCTGAGCCGCACTCAGCTGCCAGGGATCAGCACCATCATGCAGGTCCGGTCGGATGCGCGGGCAGTTGAAGGACAGTTCACGGGGACGTCCCGGCACGCTGAAGGCCTGGAAGTAGTCGCCGTCACGCTCCAGCAGCACGCCCTGCTCTACGGCCCGGCGGAACAGAGGTTCCAGGCTGGATCTGCGGTCCCACACCATCCAGAAGTGCAGGAAATCGGCTGACGCCTGGTGCTGTCCACTGGCGTTCAGAAAGTCACACAGCCGTACCGTGTCCACGCCGGCCAGCGTGAAGCGGAGGCTCATGGCCTGATGCAGGCCGTGCTCGTCACCGCCGTGGCAGGGGACGCCGGCACCGGCTGCCACATCCGCGTCCCCCGTGGCGTCAATAAATACCCTGGCCCGCAGAGCCTGCAATCCGCCTTTGTTGTGCACCACCAGGGCAGTGATCTGATCCGCTTGCAGCAGCGGCGCCACCACCTGGGTATGAAACAGAATTTCTCCGCTCGCCTCATGCAGCAGATCGTCAAGCACGAATTTCAGGCCCTCAGGATTGAACCAGTTGTCGTTGCCGCCCGGGTCGATGGCCCCGTCACTCCGCTCACGCATCCGGGCCTTGATCTCCTCGGTCAGGCCCCGGTTCAGGTTCTCTCCGCCGGAGACATTGCGCATCAGCGGCGTGACCCAGGCATTGGTTCCGGTGCCGCCCAGGCTGCCCTGCGCCTCGATCACCAGGACGCGCGCACCGGTGCGGGCCGCAGCGATGCCGGCCACTGCCCCTGCCGTGCCGCCCCCGGCCACGATCACGTCCCATTCGCATTCCAGCGTGCGGTAGGGGAGCGTGTGGGATGCCGGACTCACCCCTTGACCGCGCCTTCCAGGCCCTTCATGAAGTACTTCTGGCCCAGCATGAACACGATCAGGATCGGGATGATGGTGATCACCGCGCCGGCCATGACCGCGCGGCTGTTGGTGGAAAAGGTGCCGGACAGTTCCAGCAGTCCGGCAGACAGCGGCATCATGTCCTTGTCGGGCAGCATGATGCGCGCCCAGAGAAAGCTGTTCCAGTACGCCACGAATTCCAGAATCGAGAACGCCACGATGGTCGGCAGAGCAAGTGGCAGCAGCACCCGCCTCCAGATGGTCAGTTCAGGCGCCCCGTCGATACGAGCAGCCTCGATCAGTTCCTGCGGCACGCTCAGGTAGGCCTGACGCAGCAGGAACAGCCCCACGATGCTGGCCAGTCCCGGCAGCACCACCGCCATGTACTGGCGGATGGCGTCCACCACCGGGTTGGTCTGCTGGAGCAGCCCCAGTTTGATGGTCGTGATGTAGTTGACGATCAGCCCGGACTCGTTGGGCAGGACCATCAGCACCAGGATCGCGTAGAAAATCAGGTCCCGGCCCGGGAAGTGCATCTTGGACAGCGGATAGGCGGCCAGCGCGGCCAGGGTGACCGTCAGTGTGACACCCAGCGTGCAGATCACCAGACTGTTGACGATCAGGCGCCAGAACGGCACGGTCGTGCCCGAGAAGATTTCCGCGTAGTTGCGCAGACTGAAGCCCTTGGGCAGCAGTTTGGCCTCGTAGATGTTGCCAGTCGGTTCAAACGACGTGATCAGGGTCCAGTAGAACGGGTAGAGCATGATCAGCGCGATCACGATCAGAATGCTGTAGGCCACGGCGTTGGTGATGCGGTTGTGGCGTTTCCGGCGCGCCTTGAGCTCTGCGGCGACCCGGGCGTGCTCCAGCACGGCGCTATCGTGGGGGTTGGACACTTGGGCAACGGTCATCTCAGGCATCGGTCTTGCCTCCACGGGTGAGCTTGAAGTTGAGCAGGCCGAAGAAAATGCTGATCACGGCGATAATCAGTCCGGCGGCGGCGGCCAGCCCGTACTGGAAGTCCACGAAGGCCCGCGAATAGGTGAAAAACAGCGCGGAATAGGTGCTGCCGGCTGGGCCACCCTGGGTCATCACGTAGATTTCCTCGAACACCTTGATGGCGCTGATGGTCGACAACAGGCTACACACCAGGATGGTGGGCCGCAGCCCTGGCAGGGTGATGTTCCAGAACACCTGCATGCGGGTGGCGCCGTCAATCACGGCGGCTTCTTCCAGTTCCGGCGCAATGCTCTGCAGACCGGCCAGGTACAGCACCATGTAGTAGCCCACCCCCTTCCACAGCGTCACGAACATCACGGCCGTCAGGGCAGTCGCCGGGTTGTTCAGCAGGCTGCGGTCCTCATTCATCAGGCCCAGGGTGGTCAGGACCGCGTTGACCGGACCACCCTGCTGGTACATCCAGGTCCAGATCAGACCGACCACCGCAAAGCTGGTGACCACCGGTACGTAGTAGGCCGTACGGAAAAATCCGATGCCCTTCAGGGGGCGGTTGACCAGCAGCGCCAGCAGGATGCTCAGGATCTGAATCACCGGTACCACCAGGATGTACTTCAGGCTGTTGCGCAGCCCCGACCAGAACTGCTCGTCTTTCCAGAGCGTCTGGAAATTCTCCAGACCGACCCACTCGGGCGGACTGATGATGTTGTACTTCGTGAACGCCAGGTACGTTCCGAAGAACACTGGCCAGGTGTGGTAAAGCAGCAACAGGGCAAGAAACGGCAGCATGAACGCGTAGGCGATCAGGGTTGTCCGGACGGTGACCTTCGCACCGGTTCCACCCTGACGCTGCTGTGCACGGCGTGAGACACGCCGGGGAGTTGTGGTCATGCGCGCAAGTTTACGCAATCTTGAGGTTCGTGCCATGAAAAAACCTCCCACCTGGGGAGGTTCACCCGAGGGGGGCGAGGCTCAGTGACCGTCCCCGTCTCTGGCCCCGCGTTTGCCTTTTTGAAAGTGGGCGTCAGCTTGACGGTTGTGCAATTCGGCCTTACCGCGGTCCTGAAGGGCCTCAGCCTCGTGGTGCGTGTCTCCGGTCACGGCGTGCGCGATATGGTGACCGGCCTCGCGGGTCCGGTCGGCGGCTTCGTTCACCTTGGCTTTGGCCGCGTCGAGCATGTTTTCCGCGCTTGATTTATCGGACTTCGTGGACCTCCTGCTGACTGAATTGTCCGGATGGACATTTTTACCTTCACTCTTACCCAGGGTGCGGCAGATAAAGGGGCCATTCAGGGCGACCGCACCTTCCAGACCACAGGTTCAGGCTTGTTCATACAGCGGGTGAGGACCACACCTGAAATTTTGGACTGCGTGTACACCATTCGGGTAACACCTACACAAAGCCACCTGGACTTCCCCTGGGGGTAAAGTGGGCACGTCATGGATAAGCACATCAAGGTGCCCGCGCAGGGCCAGAAGATCACGATGCAGAACGGCAAGCTGTCCGTTCCCAACCGCCCCATCATTCCCTTCGTGGAAGGCGACGGCACCGGCCCGGACATCTGGCGCGCCTCGGTGCGGGTGTTCGACGCGGCTGTGCAGAAGGCCTATGGCGACGAGCGCAAGATCGAGTGGATGGAGGTCTACGCCGGCGAGAAGAGCCTAGAGGTCTACGGCGAGAACGAGTGGCTGCCCCAGAGCACCGTCAACGCCTTCAACGAGTACCTGTTCGGAATCAAGGGCCCACTGACCACCCCGGTCGGCACCGGCATCCGCAGCATCAACGTCGCCCTTCGTCAGGAACTGGACCTGTACGCCTGCGTACGCCCCGTGCAGTACTTCGACGGCGTACCCAGCCCGGTCAAGCGTCCCCAGGACGTCGACATGGTGATCTTCCGTGAAAACACCGAGGACATCTACGCCGGCATCGAGTACCGCGCCGGCACCGACGAGGCCGACAAGGTCCTCGGCTTCCTGACCCGCGAGATGAAGGTCACCAAGATCCGCTTCCCGGAGACCAGCTCCTTCGGCATCAAGCCGGTTTCCCGCGAAGGCACCGAGCGTCTGGTGCGCGCCGCGATTCAGTTCGCCATCGACAACGGCCGCAAGAGCGTCTCGCTGGTTCACAAGGGCAACATCATGAAGTTCACCGAAGGTGGCTTCCGCGACTGGGGCTATGAGCTCGCCAAGCGTGAATTCGGCGGTGTGGAACTCGACGGCGGCCCCTGGCTGCAGCTGCCGAACGGCATCGTGATCAAGGATGTGATCGCCGACAACTTCCTGCAGCAGATCCTGCTGCGCCCTACCGACTACGACGTGATCGCTACCCTGAACCTCAACGGCGACTACATCAGCGACGCTCTGGCCGCGCAGGTCGGCGGGATCGGCATTGCTCCTGGCGCCAACATCAACTACGTGACCGGCCACGCCATCTTCGAGGCCACCCATGGCACCGCACCCAAGTACGCCGGCAAGGACGTCATCAACCCCAGCTCGGTGATCCTGAGCGGCGAGATGATGCTGCGCTACATGGGCTGGACCGAGGCCGCCGACCTGATTCTCAAGGGCCTGGACCAGACCATTCAGCAGCGGACTGTGACCTACGACTTCGCGCGTTCCATGGAAGGCGCGCAGGAAGTCAAAACCAGCGCGTTTGCCGACCGCATCATCGAGAACATCAACCAGATGTAATCCGGCAGGTCAAAGGGCGGAAGGCATCGACCTTCCGCCCTTTCCTGTTGCCTCTTGTCCTCAGCCGACGGCCAGCATGCGCTCGATGGGCACCAGCGCCCGGGCACGGATGTCTTTGGGAACTGTCACGCGCGGCTGCAGGTTCTGCAGGCTGTCCAGGATGTTGGTCAGCGTGATCATCTTCATGTACTCGCAGCAGGCCGTGCGGCTGACCGGGATAAAGGTCTTGCCGGGCACGTCGTTCTGCAACCGCGTCACCATGCCGGTCTCGGTCACCACGATGAATTCCTGCGCATCGCTGGCCTGGGCCCGGTGAATCATGCCCTCGGTGGAATACAGCTGCAATTCAGGAATGGCCGACAGGATACGGCTGGAGCAGCCGCACTCGGGGTGGATCAGCAACTCGGCATCCGGATAGGCCGCCTGCTGACCCTGTACGTCTTCCGGGCGAATGGCTTCGTGCACATGACAGGCGCCGTCCCAGACGTCCATTTCCCGCCCTGTCTCGCGGATGACATGGGCCGCCAGAAAGCGGTCCGGTGCAAACAGGACCGGTACGTCCTGGGGCAGGCTCTGCACGATCTGCACAGCGTTGCCGCTGGTGCAGCAGTAGTCCGACTCGGCCTTGACATCCGCCGTGGTGTTCACATAGGTCACGACCAGCCCGCCGGGGTTGAGGGCCTTCCAGTCGCGGATGCCCTGCGCCGTGACCGTGTCGGCCAGCGAGCAGCCGGCGCGGAGGTCCGGCAGCAGCACGGTTTTTTGCGGGTTAAGAATCGCCGCCGTTTCGGCCATGAAGTGCACGCCGGCAAACACGATGACTTCAGCGTCTGTCCGGGCGGCCTGCCGCGACAGGCCCAGCGAGTCACCGACAAAGTCCGCGATGCCCTGGACCTCGGGCCGCTGGTAGTTGTGCGCCAGGATCACGGCATTCCGCTCCCGGCGCAGCCGCCCGATATCCGCGCGTATCTGGGCCTCGTCCGGCAGCACCTCCAGTTGCAGCAGGTCCCGGTGCGGCGTCTGGGGGCGGGGAATCACGGGAGTCACAGGTTGGTCGGTCATGCTGGGGCCTCGGTGGGCGAGGGAAGAAAATTCAGGCTGATATCCAGGGCCGGGGCGGAATGCGTCAGGGCCCCGGCGCTGACGTAGTCCACGCCACTGGCCGCCACCATCGGCAGGCGTTCCAGGGTCATGTTGCCGCTGGCTTCCAGGGAGACGTGGGGGGCAAGTTCATTTCGCACGGTGACCGCTTCGGCGAGCAGGTCGTCGTTCATGTTGTCCAGCAGCACCCGGTCGGCCCCGGCCCGCAGGGCTTCGCGCAGACCGTTCAGATCACCGACCTCGCATTCGACCTTGAGCAGGTACGCGTGTCCGCGCGCGCGGTGGATCGCTTCGGTTACGCCGCCGGCCGCGGCCACGTGGTTGTCCTTGATCAGGATGCCGTCGTCCAGGCCGGCGCGGTGGTTCACTCCGCCGCCATACCGCACGGCCTGCTTTTCCAGGTCGCGCCACAGCGGTGTGGTCTTGCGGGTGTCGAGCAGTTGCGTACGGCCCGGGCCCAGGGCGTCCACGTGACGCCGGGTCTGCGTGGCCACGCCGCTCAGCCGTTGCAGCAGGTTCAGGGCGAGGCGTTCGGCACTCAGCAGACTGCGCGCCGGACCCTCCACGGTGCCTATCGGTCCCCGCTCCCGTTGCTCGCCGTCTGCGGCACTCCAGTGGACGCTCAGTTCCGGGTCCACCAGGGAGAACACCCGGCCTGCAACCTCCAGGCCACTGAGCACCCCGCTTTCCTTGAGCAGGATCTCGGCACGGGCCATCTGCGACGCGGGAATCGTGGCCAGAGTGGTGGCGTCGCCACGCCCGATATCCTCCGCCAGGGCGGCGCGCAGCCGGTCTTCCAGGCTCAGCACGCCAGCCCCCCGGATTGTTTCGTGAGAGAAATCACGCGCTGAACCTTAGCATGCTCTGCCGTACCGGCACTGCCGTAAGTGTGGATGCCTGGCCTTCCAGTGTCTGAACTGTATGAACAGCCTGCGGCGCTTCACCGGGAAAATCCTGCCGGGCATGGCCTCCGCGTGACTCCTCACGAGACAGGGCCGCGCGCAGCAGCAGCCCGGCCAGCAGGTCAAGGTTTGCGGCCTCCAGCGTTGCCCGGGTATCGCCCGGAGTGCCGGGCATCGCTGGAACTTCCAGGGCGTCATGTAACCTGCCCCCGCTGCGGAGCAGGCCGGCTGCGCCTATCACCCGCGAGCGCAGGGCGGGTAATCCGGCCGGATTTGCTCCGGGAGCCGGAACCGCCTCGCCGTCATGCAGTGGCAGGCTTCCCACCGCCAGCGCTTCGCGCGCCGCCCGCGCCCCGAACACCAGCCCCTCCGAGAGGCTGTTGCTGGCCAGCCGGTTGGCGCCGTGCAGGCCGGAAGACGCCACCTCGCCCGCGGCGTACAGGCCGGGCAGGCTCGTGCGGCCGTGGGTGTCGGTCTGCACGCCGCCCATGGTGTAGTGCGCGGCCGGCTGTACCGGAATCAGGTCACGGCCCAGGTTTAATCCCAGGCCGGCGAGTGTTTGGCTGACGGTAGGAAAACGTGCATGCACGAAAGCCTTGCCCAGATGGCGCAGATCCAGGTCCACCCGCCCGGTCCGTGAAATTTCGGCGGCGATGGCCCGGGCCACCGTGTCGCGCGGGGCAAGTTCCAGCTGCGGGTCATAGCGGGCCATGAAGCGCTCGCCGCCGGCATTGCGGAGCACGCCTCCCTCTCCGCGCGCGGCTTCGGTGACCAGATGTGCGGCGCCTCCCGTCACCACGGCGGTGGGATGAAACTGCACGAATTCCAGGTCACGCAGCGCCGCCCCAGCGCGGTAGGCCAGGGCCAGGCCGTCTCCGGTACCTTCGGGGGGGGCCGTGGTTACCGGGAACAGCTGGCCGAATCCTCCGGTGGCCAGCAGCACAGCGCCCGCACGCACCCGCACCAGCCCCTGATGAGTGAGCAGGTCGGCGCCTACGACCTGCTCGCCGTGCAGCCGCAGGTTCCGGGCGAAGGTGTTTTCCAGCAGGCGCAGCCCGGGCCCCCGGGCCGCTTCCAGGGCGCGGGCCAGGGCCACGCTGATGGCGTACCCGGTGGCGTCGCCGGTGTGGCGGATACGTGGCCGGCTGTGCCCGCCTTCCAGGGTGTGGGCAGGGGAGAAGGCCACGCCCAGGTCGCGCAGGGTCTCGACGTGGGCGCGGGCCTCGGCCACAAAGCGGGCTACCGTCTCGGGTTCGCACAGGCCACGCCCGGCGCGCAGGGTGTCCTGGGCATGGGCCGCCTCGTCGCCGGGCCCGGCGGGCGCCGCGATACCGCCCTGGGCCCAGCGCGTCGAGCCAGCGGTCAGGGAGGTCTTGCAGGCCAGCAGCACGTCTGCGCCGTAGGTCCGGGCCGTCAGCGCGGCATAGGTACCGGCTACGCCGCCGCCGATCACCAGGAGTTCCGTGTCTAGAACCTTCACGCCCTGCAGGCTACGGCAAGCTCCCGGCCGTGTCCGGGCAGACTGGTAGACTGCGTCCATGACGCGCGTCCTGATTGCCCTGGCGGGCGTGATGCTGCTGGCGATCACGGCCCTGGCCGCCGTGTGGCTGGCCGGGCAGCTGCTGGCCGGGCTGGGCGCCTTTGTGGTCGGTGCCTCCACGGTGCTGTGGAAGTTGCTGTGGTTCCTGGTCATGGCTACGGTGCTGGGTGGACTGGTGTTTTTTGTGACCAGCGCCTGGCGACCCGGCAGCGCCCCCGCGCCGGCCGCGCGTCCTTTCGGAACGGCGGAGGTCCGCGATCTGGAGCTGGGCCGGCCGGTGTCCCCGCAGCCTCCGGACCCGACCCTGGTGCAGAGGCTGGTAATTTCTGCCGAGGCTGGATCCGACAAAGATGGCCAATCCGGTTCCCAGGCTCCCTGGGATCCGCCCCCGCGGAGTGACGCTTGAGCAACCCGGACCGCTTTCTTGGCCGTGCAGATGTGTACGCCGCCGCGCGACCGGGGTACCCACAGGCGCTCTCAGAGTGGCTGGTCTCGCAGAGACTCCTGGACGGACACGTGGCTGACGTGGGTGCGGGCACCGGTCTGTTTACCCGCCTGCTCCTGACGCATGGCGGACGGGTGGCCGCGGTTGAACCCAACCCCGAGATGCGCTCGCAGCTGGCCACCTCTCTGGAAGCGTCGGTACAGACCGGACAGCTCACCGTACTGGCCGGTACCTCCGAGGACACCGGGATTCCAGAAGCTTCGGTGGCCCTGGTGACGGCGGCACAGGCCGCCCACTGGTTTGAACCGGAGGCCACCCTGCGCGAGTTCCGGCGGATTCTGTGCCCAGGTGGCCGCGTGCTGTTCGTCTGGAACGACTGGCGTGGGGTAGAGACGCCTTTTAACCGTGCGTATGGAGCTGTGGTGGCCCGCTATCAGGACGCCAGGACGCCGCAGCTGGCCACCCGTGTGCCGGAAGCCGAGCTGCCCCGTTTCATGCCAGGAGGAGTGGAGCGCCGCGTTTTCGACAACCCGGTTATCCTTTCCCGTGAACGGCTGCGCGCTCTGGCTGGCAGCGTGAGCTACCTGCCGGCCCCCGGCGACGCCCGCTCTGGGCCGATGTTCAAGGAACTGGATCAGGCGTTCGATGCCCATGCGCAGGGCGGTCAGGTCACGCTGGCCTACCGCACGCACGCATTCCTGGGCCAGCTGGACTGACAATCACGACATGCGGCGTGAGCCACGCTTCAGTTGAGGCAACAAAAAACGGTACAATAATTGGCTGTGACGCGCCAGACCTCCTGAACCACTCCTGGGGTCTTCCGCGCACTCCGGAGGACTTTTGTCGTACTGGCGCAATGAACTCAAACCGATGCTCGACGCAGAAACAGGCACGCTGTTCAAGCAGGCTCCCATTCGCGTCACGCTCGCGTTTCCCAACCGCTACAGCGTAGGTATGGCCTCGCTGGGCTATCAGGTCATCTACCGCATGTTTAACCAGGAAGAGGGGATCGCCTGCGAGCGCGCCTTCCTGCCTGACGATGTCGAGGCTTTCGAACGCACCGGGCAGGTGCTGCCCACCGTGGAATCCGGCCGTGACGCCGGCGACTGTGAACTGTTTGCGCTCAGCGTCAGCTTTGAGCTGGATCTGACCAACATTATCCGCACGCTGGACGTGGCCGGAATGCGGCCGCTGCGTGAGGAGCGCGACGACAGCGATCCGGTCGTCATGATCGGCGGGCCGTTCACCAGTTCCAACCCCTACCCCCTGACTCCCTTTGCCGATGTGATCATCATTGGTGACGGAGAACAGATTGTCCCTGTCGTCAGTGAGGCGCTGCGCGAGTCCCAGACCCGCGAAGATTTCTATGACCTCATAGATGGCATGCCCGGTGTCTTTTTGCCTTCCCGGCATACCCACGAGCCCAAGTGGGCCACCGCTCCCAAGGAACTCCTGCCGGCCTACAGCCAGATCGTGACCCCTCACAGCGAGCTGAGCAATATGTTTCTGGTCGAAGCCCAGCGTGGTTGCCCCCGACCTTGCACCTTCTGTCTTGCCCGGACCATGTATGGCCCAAACCGCAACAACCAGGCGCAGGAACTGCTGGATGTCATTCCGGACTGGGTGGAAAAAGTCGGACTGGTCGGCGCGGCCCTCAGTGACTTTCCGCACACCAAGTTCGTGGGCCGTACGCTGACCGACCGTGGCGTCAAGCTGGGCGTGAGCTCCATCCGTGCCGATACCGTGGACACGGAACTGGCCGAGATTCTCAAGGCCGGGGGGCTTCGGACCTTCACCGTGGCCAGCGACGCTCCCAGCGAGCGCCTGCGCCGCTGGCTGAAAAAAGGCATCACCACCGAGGACCTGCTGAAGACAGCGCAGATCAGCCGAGACCTGGGTTTCAGTGGTCTGAAGGTCTACATGATGATCGGCCTGGGCCCGGAAAACGACGACGACATCACCGAGCTGATTTCCTTTACCAAGGAACTGGCGGGGATCAACCGCATTGCCCTGGGGATCAGCCCCTTTGTCCCCAAGCGCCACACCCCGCACTTTGCCGATCCGTTCGCCGGCGTGCAGACTATCGAGAAGCGTCTCAAGCGCATTCAGAAGGAACTGCGCACGACGGCTGAACTGCGCAACGTGTCTGCCAAGTGGGCCTGGGTCGAAAGCGTGATCGCGCGCGGCGGTCCTGAGGTTGGAATGGCCGCTTACCAGATCTACCGCAGCGAGAGCATCGGCGCCTGGAAAAAAGCCCTTGAGGAAGTCGGCTGGAGCGACGAATTCGAGAGCAATACCCCGGCAATCGGTCTGCCGCCCGGTCAGTACGAGAGCAGGGATGTCAGCGCCCATGCACAGGGACTCGCGGTCTAAACGGTTGTAACTCAGAAAGGCCCAGGCTTTGGCTGCCCAGGCCTTTTTCTTGTCGTTTCCAGGCGGTTGTGCAGGCTGGAGCCGGAAAGGAGATACTTCGCTAATTAAACGAAGACTCAGGAATAAACCTCAGACGCTGTCGACAGAACATCGACGAGGGGAAGCTCAGATTGCTTCCCCTCGTCGACATGTGTTCGTCTCAGGCGTTCATCGCTTCCACGTTGATCCGCTGAGCGATCATGGTCAGCTGCTCGTCGGTCATCTTCTCTTCGTTCAGAGTCTGTTCCAGCATCTGCACGGCTTCGTCGTCACCGAGTAGCTGGGCGTATGTGCGCGCTGTTCCGTAGCCGGCGATCTCGTAGTGCTCCATGGCCTGCTGGCAGGCAATCAGGCCGGCTTCGAGCACTTCAGGGGAGGCGGGCTGCTGCATCAGTTTCTGCACTTCCTGCACCAGACCCTGCATGGCCAGGTTGGTCTCGCCGCCGGGCTGCGCGCCCATTTTCTGGAACAGCTGTTCCAGGCGCTGAATCTGCTGCTGGGTCTGCTCGATATGCATCGTCAGGCCCTCTTTGAGCTCTGGGGTCTGTACCATGTCACAGCCCTGCTGCATGGCCTGGAGGCCCTGCTGCTCGGCGCTGTAGATCTCCTGAAGCTTGAGGACGTAAAGGTCGGTCAGGTCTTGCATCTGCATCTGCATATTCCATTCACCTCTACCGGGCATTGTCTATGTGAATCACTCTGTGCCGCCTGTCACATAGATCAAGAAAATGAAGGTCTGCCTTTAGGGCGGACTTCATGAGCTGATCTGAGTCTGACCAGAGGCCTCCCATTCTCACCAGAAGCGCATTCGATGTATCTCCAGCGAAATCCACCAAAAGTCGCGTTAAGTAGGGAAGAGCCTCCGGACGAAAACATGGTCATGCCGGATAGACCGGCATGACTTCCGTACCGTTTTGAAGCGGCAAGTCAGGTTCACGGCAATCCCGCTATGCAAGAAGCAAACCCCGTCCCGACCGGCCGGACCTACCCGGCAGGAGTCGCCTGCTTTTTCCGGTCCAGCAGGGGCACCAGCTGAGCATCGAAGCGCGTCAGCACCGGCCCGATCATGGCTGTCAGCAGGACATAGACGGCAGCCAGAGGACCCAGGCTGGGAGCAATGCCCAGCCCCAGGCCGGCAATCAGAATGCTGAATTCGCCCCGGGGAATCAGAGTGGTGCCCGCGCGGAACCGGCCCCGGGCCTGGACGCCGGCCCGCGCGGCGCCGCGCCATCCCACGATGAACTTGGTCACACTGGTCACCAGGGCCAGCAGCGTGGCGGGCAGCAGCACCCCGGGCACACTGCTGAGGTTCAGCTGCAGCCCGAAGAACACGAAAAACACCGCCGCAAACAGGTTGCGGAGCGGTTCGACCTGATGGCGGGCGCGGTCGGCAACTTCACCGGACAGGGCAATCCCGACCAGAAAGGCCCCGATGGCCGCGCTGACCTTGAGCAGGTCGGCGATCCCCGCCACCAGCAGCACCAGCCCCAGCACGCCCAGCAGCAGGGCCTCATCGCTCTCCACGTTCATGAAACGGCTGAGCACATGGCCGTATTTCAGCGCAAGGAAAAAGGCCAGGGCGAACGCCCCCAGCGCCACCATCAGGTTCACACCGATCGCCACCAGGGTGCCGCCGATCAGCAGGGCAGCCACCACCGGCAGGTAGGCCGCCATGACCACATCCTCCAGAACGCAGACAGCCAGGATGACCGGCGTCTCGCGGTTGCCCAGCCGGCCCAGGTCGGCCAGGATCTTGCTGGCGATGCCGCTGCTGGTCAGGTAGGTGACGCCGCCCAGCAGAACCGAAGCCAGAGGTGTGAAGCCCAGCAGAACCCCGGCCACCACCCCGGGGGTGAAGTTAAGCGCCAGATCCAGCAGGCCCATGCGGCGGTGAGTCTGCAGGTTGTCTCGCAGCTCCTGGCTGGTGTACTCCAGGCCCAGGGTGAACAGCAGCAGGACGGCGCCAATTTCGGCGCCGGTGTGGATGAATTCCTCCGGAGCGTCACCCAGATGGAAGAGCGCACCCAGACCAATGCCGGCCAGCAGGTACAGCGGGATCGGGGTGATTCCCAGTCGCCCGGCTGCGCGGCCCACCAGGGCCAGGGCCAGAATCACGGCACCAAGTTCGAGAAACAGTTGTCCTAGGGGCACGTCGGACCTCCGGTGAAAGAAGAGGCAGGCCGGTCAGCGGCGTGCAGCAGAAGGAAGGTGCAGAGTGGTACCGGATCAGCCGGAGAAGGTGCCGCGGAGCAACTGGGCGGCGCGGGTGACCCCGTTGGGTGTACCCACGACAACCACCGTATCGCCGGCCTGCAGCGGGAACTCCGGCCCCGGGGCAGGGATGGCGTGGCCGTCGCGCATGACCGCCACGATGCTGGCTCCGGTCCGGGTCCGCATCATGGTGTCGCCCAGAGGGTGGCCCGCGTAGGGACTGCTCGCTTCAAACGGCAGCCAGTCCATGGCCAGACCCTCGATGTCCTGCATGCTCTGGCTCATCCGGCGCGTCACTGTGCTGCCGCCAAGCAGATCGGCCACCGCTTCAGATTCGTCGTCGGCCAGCACGATGCTCATGGCACAGGCATCCGGGTCGTCGCGGCGCGACACGAAAATCTCACGGCGGCCGTCGCGGTGCGTGATCACGCCCACGCGCTTGCCATAGCGCCCGTCGAAGTCATAACGGACCCCTACTCCGGGGAGGGCGGTTTCGTCGAGCTTCACCATAGCCCTCAGCATAGCGGCGCTGGTCGCTTCTTACGGGGCGGCGGGCACCGTCGATACACAGAGGAGAGGTGATGGGCCGCCACCTTGTTGGGCACCCTATTTGCAAATGACAGGCGAATGGCGTGAATTCCAGTCAATCTTACGCTGAGGCCGTGAAAACACGCCAGAATGCCGGACATGACTGCCTTGCCCTTCCGCCCGCAGACCATGGCGGAGAAAATTCTGTCCAGACGTGGTGATCAGACCGTCTACGCCGGCGACCTTGCGGTGGTGGACGTCGACCAGGTGATGGTCGTGGATTCGATTGCCCAGAGCTTTATCGAACGGATGCAGCGCGACCTGACCGCGGTGCCCAAGTACCCCGAGCGCGTCAGCATCGTGATTGACCACGTGGCCCCGGCCAGCACCGTGTCGGTGGCCCAGGCCCAGAAGGAAGCCCGTGAATATGCGGCCCAGACGGGTGTTAGGCTCTTCGACGTCGGACGGGGGATCTGCCATCAGGTGCTGGTCGAGGAGAATCTGGCGCGGCCCGGCTGGATCGTGCTGGGGTCCGACAGCCACTCCACCACCTACGGCGCGGTGGCTGCCTTCGGGTCCGGCATGGGTGCCACCGACATTGCCCTTGCGGCAGCCAGCGGGAAAACCTGGCTGAAGGTGCCTGAAAGCGTCAAGGTCAGCTTCACAGGTGAGCTGCGGCCCGGCGTGACCGCCAAGGACGTCGCCCTGGAGATGATCCGGGTGCTGGGGGCCGACGGCGCCACCTACCAGAGCATCGAGATGCACGCCGGCGACCGCTTTACGCGCGGCGAACGCATGACGCTGGCCAACCTGTGTGTCGAGGCCGGAGCTAAGGCCGGGCTGGTGGTGCCGGGCGGCGAGATCCTGACCAGTTACGGCTATGACGTGCCCGAGTGGGTGTATCCCGACGAGGGTGCTACCTATGTCCGCGACATCACGCTGGACCTGAGCGCCCTGAACCCGCGCATGAGTGCCCCGAGCGAAGTGGATAACGTGCATGACGTGGCACAGCTGCGGGGCCTCAAGGTCGATCAGGTGTTTATCGGAACCTGCACCAACGGACGCATTGAGGACCTGCACGCGGCTGCCGACGTGCTCCGCGACCGGCGCGTCAGCCCGAATACCCGTCTGCTGGTGATTCCGGCCAGCAGTCAGGTAATGGAACAGGCGATGGTGGACGGCACCCTGCTGACGCTGCAACGTGCCGGAGCAGTCCTGGGAACCCCCGGTTGCGGTCCGTGCATGGGACGTCACCAGGGCGTCCTGGCGCCGGGTGAGGTGTGCGTCAGCACGTCCAACCGCAACTTCATCGGTCGCATGGGGGACAAGGACGCCCAGATCTATCTGGCCAGCCCTGCGGTGGCCGCAGCCACGGCCGTGATGGGGAGAATTGCCCTGCCCGCCGACCTGTCCGGGGCGGTCGCCTGATGCCACGTGTCTGGAAGTTTGGCGACAGCGTGAATACGGACGACATCCTGCCCGGCAAGTTCGCACCGTTTATGGCCGGCGAGGATGTGTTCCAGACCTTCGCCTTCCACTACATCCGCCCGGAATTCGCCTCGCAGGTGCAGCCCGGAGACCTGCTGATCGGGGGGCGAAACTGGGGTTTGGGCTCCAGCCGCGAATATGCTCCGCAGGCGCTCAAAAAGCTTCAGATTGGCGGCATTGTGGCCCCGAGCTTCGCGCGCATTCACTACCGCAATCTGCTGAACCTCGGTATTCCGGCTTTCGAGCACGACCTGACCGGCCTGCTGGAAGACAGGGACGAGGTGTCGCTGGACATCAACACCGGCCTTCTGACCTATTCAGGCGAAGGCGCACGGAGCGGAACGGTGCAGCTGCCGCCTCCGCCGGAGTTCCTGCGGGAGGCGCTGGCCGAGGGCAGCATCCTGGCATTCTTCAAGAAATATGGCCGCTTTCCCGGGGAGCGTGTGCCCGCTGAAGGGCCCAACTGAAAGGGGAGACACGTCCTACACTGAAGGCATGCCGACCCTGGAAATTGACTGTCCCGTGTGTGCGGAAGTCCTAGAGCTGACAGACGCCGATCGTGCCGAACTGCAGGTGGGAGATGTCATCGTGTGTGACTCCTGCAACGCGGAAATGGAAGTAACCCGCAACGCCCCCGGCGAGGACTTTGAGCTCGAGCTGATGGGAGTCCTGACCCAGTGCCCCAGCTGCGGAGAGGAATTTGACGTTACCGACGAGATGATCGACGCGGCGCCGGTCATCGAGAGCGGGGACGGAGCCACGGTCAGCGTGGTTGAATGCCCCCACTGCCGGGCGCGAATTGAACTGGAGTTTGAAGAAACCGCTGGACCTGCCTAGACAATAACATTTGGAAATCAAAGGATACTTTAACCTAGCAACTGTAAGGAGTAAGTATGTCTGTAATTCAATTTGAAAACCCCGATACCGGTGCCACCATCGAGCTGACCAACCCTGAACTCGGCGAGCTGGTCATTGACGATGAAACCGGCGTGGAATACGAAGTTGTGTCGGTCGATCCGCCCCGCCTGGAAGCCGCGCCGCAGGAAGCGGAGGACTGGGGCGAGTAAGTCTTAGGGGACCCGGCGCGGTCAGGTGCAGCCCGCAAGTGCTGCCTGACCGCGCCGCCCTTGAGCCTTGTCCCGAGACCGCTTATGGCCAACCTCGCCGTTATTTACGACCGCATCCGCCCCGACGAGAAGATGCTCTTCGAGGCGCTCGATGACCTGGGGGTGCCTTACGACAAGGTCTATGCCCCGCACCTGAACGTGACGTTTGACCAGCAGGGTGCCGCTCAGGTGCCCTGGAAGGTCGCCATCGAGCGCTGCGTGAGCCAGACGCGCGGGCACGCGGTAACCCGCGCTCTGGAAGCTTTTGGGGTCAGAGTCATCAACCCCGCGCATGTCATCGAGCTGTGCGGCGACAAGCTCGCCACGAACTCGCGCCTGCACGCCGCGGGAATCGCCACCCCACGCACGGGAGTGGCCTTCGACGGCGAAAGCGCCCTGCAACTGATCGAGAGCTTGGGCTATCCGGTGGTCCTGAAACCTACGGTGGGGTCCTGGGGCCGGATGGTCAGCCGCCTGAACGACCGTGACGCCGCCGAAGCCGTGATCGAGCACAAGGAAGTGCTGGGCGGGCCTCAACATGGCGTCTTCTACGTGCAGGAACTGGTCAACAAGCCCGAGCGCGATATCCGCGCCTTTGTGGTCGGCGGCGAGTGTATCGGTGCCATCTACCGCACCAGCGAGCACTGGATTACCAACACGGCCCGCGGCGCCCGGGCCAGCAATTGCCCGGTCACGCCGGAGATCGCCGATCTGGCGCTGCGTTCGGCCAGGGCTGTCGATGGGCAGATCGTGGCCATAGATCTGGTAGAGGACCCCGAGCGCGGCCTGCTGGTGATTGAGATCAACCACACCATGGAGTTCAAGAACAGCGTGTCCACCACCGGCGTCAATATTCCGCGCAGGATGGGAGAGTACGCCATCAGTCTGCTGAATGACCACGCTCTGGCCTGAGGGCGCAGATAGATGACGTTGCGACCGTTGCCGACCGGCAATGGTCGCTTCCTTATGTGTGGTAAGGAGATACACCTTGCGGCGGGAAAGGGATTTTGTCAGGCAGGCATGGTGCTGGACCCGGAACGACTCCTCAAAACTTCCAGGCCCATCTGGTCATCCGAATCCTGGATGAACCGTCTCTGTACGCCATCCGGCGTACCTTGACACCCGAAACAGTCCAGAGCACCATACTGTCTTATGTGTAAGACTGTTTTAAGGTTGCAACTATGAACCCGAGCCGTCTCCCTGCTGAAGAGCAACCGGAACTTCCAGCCGCGAACCTGGAGGCTGCAGCCGCGCTGGGCAACGTCATGAAGCAGCTGCACCGGCACATCAGCAGCCAGGTCATGCACGGCATGCAGGCGGAACTGGTGGATCTGGACCTGTCTTTTTCGCAGATGACGGCCCTGCACCAGCTGCGCGCCGGCGGTGAGATGACGGTCACTGAACTGTCGGCCCGGACCCGTCTGAGTGTCCCGGCGGCCAGTCACCTCGTCGAGCGGCTGGTCCAGCGCGGCCTGGCGGCCCGCATGGAAAATCCGGACAACCGCCGCGAGAAGGTCGTGACCCTCACTCCAGCCAGCCTGGACGTGCTCGGCAAGATGGACCGCAACTTTATGGGTGCCTATGTCAGCACCTTTGCCCACCTGCAGCCCCAAACGGTTCAGGCCGCGGCTCGGCATGTTGCGGCTCTGCTGCAGGAACTCGAATCCCTCAACCCCGAATCCTGCGCGTTCAAGGAGAACCCATGAGCCAGTCTGCACAGGCGGCGCCCGAAGGGCACATCGACTACAGCAAGACGCTGGACCTGCCCACCAAACGGTTGATCCTCTTTGGTGTGCTTCTGGGGCTGTTTCTCAGTGCGCTGGACCAGACGATTGTCGGCACCGCCATGCCGCGCATCATCGATGAGCTCAATGGTCTGAACCTGTACTCGTGGGTGACCACCGCGTACCTGCTGGCCAACACTGCGCTGGTGCCTATCTACGGCAAGCTGTCTGACCTTTACGGGCGCAAGCCGGTTCTGATGTTCGGCATCGTGGTGTTCCTGATCGGATCGATGCTGTGTGGAATGGCGGGTGAGGCCTTCCTGGGCAACCTGTTTGGTGGGGGCATGATGCAGCTGGTCGTGTTCCGGGGCCTGCAGGGTGCCGGCGGCGCGGCGCTGGGTGCCGTGGCCTTTGCCATCATCGCCGACCTGTTCGAGCCGGCCGAGCGGCCCAAGTACCAGGGGCTTTTCGGCGCCGTCTTCGGGCTGAGCAGCGTGATCGGGCCGCTGCTGGGGGGCTGGCTGACCGATTACGTCTCGTGGCGCTGGGTGTTTTACGTCAACCTTCCGCTGGGGCTACTGGCCCTGGCCTTCCTATGGTTCAAGATGCCGCGGCTACAGAGTGGGCTCAAAGCCAAGGTGGACTGGCTCGGCGCATTCCTGATCCTGGTGTTCGCCGTGCCCCTGCTGCTGGCCCTGACCTGGGGCGCCGACGGCAACTATGCCTGGACCAGCCCGACGGTGCGGGGGCTCTTCGGACTCAGCGCTGTGAGCCTGATCGCCTTCCTGTTCGTAGAAAGCCGTGTGGACAGCCCCATCATCCCGCTGCACCTGTTTCGTAATCCTACCTTTGCGTGGGGCTCACTGGCCCGCTTTCTGTTCGGCGCAGCGTTCCTGGGCGCCATCCTGTTCCTGAGCCTCTATCTGGTGCAGGTGCAGGGTGTCAGTGCGACGGCTGCCGGGACGGCCACCATTCCGCTGACCTTTGGTCTGATTTTCGGGGCCATCGTGAGCGGTCAGATTGCCAGCCGGATGGGCCGCTACAAACCACTGATGCTGATTGGCCTGAGCCTGATGATGCTGGGCTTCTACTTCCTGTCCACCCTGAACGCCGATACCAGCTACAACTCCGTGATTCTGCGCATGGTGCTGCTGGGTCTCGGCATCGGGCCGGCCATGCCGCTGTACACCACGGCCCTTCAGCTTTCGGTCAAACCCTGGGA
Source organism: Deinococcus malanensis (assembly GCF_014647655.1). Lineage (NCBI taxonomy): Bacteria > Thermotogati > Deinococcota > Deinococci > Deinococcales > Deinococcaceae > Deinococcus > Deinococcus malanensis. The sequence goes on along the minus strand of NZ_BMPP01000002.1, from coordinate 8,975 downwards.
GATGGGCGTGGCGACCAGTGCCGGGCAGTTTTTCCAGCAGATGGGCAGCACCATCGGCACGGCCATTTTTGGCGCACTGCTCACGACCGGCCTGACCGAAAACCTCAGCACTTCGTTTGCTGCCCAGGCAAGCGCCAACACGGGCACCGTCGCCACCACCCTGCACCGCATCAGTGCCCAGGTGGCCCGGGGCGAAAATGATGGGCCGGTAGACCGTAACGCCTCCCCCCCCAGCAACGAGGAGATCCGGGCGCGCTTTGCCAGACTGAGGCAGAACGTGACCAGTGCGGTGCAGACCGGAGACAGAGACTCCATTGCTGCCCTGCGCGGGGACAACACGTTGCCTCAGGAGGCCAGAACGCAGTTCACGCAGATTCCGGAAGGGGGCGTTGCGGCTGGCGTACGCAGCGGTTTTGACCAGACTTACAGCGCCATTGCTGCGGCCGTGGGCAGCGGAGAACCCGCCCGGGTCAAAGCGGTGGCGGCCAACCCGCAACTGCCTGCTGCCCTGCGTGAGCGGCTCAGTGCCGTGCCTGCGCCGGCACTTCAGGATCAACAGGTCCGCGCTCAACTTCTTGCTGGCATCCGTCAGGGGCTCGACGCTGGCAAAGATCAGGCGGCCCGGCGGGCCGAGCAGCAGGCCCTGAGCCGCGCCCTGAGCGGCATCAGTGACGGCGAGAAGATCGCTCTGGCCAGCGCGCGGGCGGCCAAGGTCGCGTTTGCCGAGTCTGTGGCTCACATCTATCTGTACTGCATCTTTGCGGCGTTCCTGGCCCTGCTGGCCACGCTGATGATGCCCAACCTGACCATTCCAAGGCGTGAAAAGGGCGACAGGGCCATGCCCGCCCACGCGGAGATCTGACAGCAGATGCCAGAAAGGGGACGACGCCGATGTCGTCCCCTTCTTCTGGTCTATGGACACTCGTTGTTGGACCGGTCGATCCGGCCAGACAGAAGGAACTGAAGGCTGAACACCTGCCTGGCCCTCACTCCACCCTGATGGTGCCGGTCATGAAAGGGTGAGGCAGACACCGGTAGGTGTACGTGCCTTTCTTGCCGAGGACCTCGCTGATGCTGCCGCCTCTGGGCAGACCACGTGTGGTCTCGGTGCCGTCCGGGGCGCGGAGCACCAGACCATGGGCCACGAAGTCCGCATTGCTCCAGCGCACTGTCGTGCCCTGTTTCACACGCATTTCTCCCGGACTGAATTTGAAGCCCGCTGCGCGCACGACCGGTGAGTGCCGGTCATCCAGAAGCGGCAGGCTGGTGCTAGCAGCAGCCCCGTGATGGTGACCGGCCTGGGCCGCCTGTGGGTCCGGCCTGCCGTGCTGGTCCAGCGGCGGGCCGCCGTTGACCATGAAGTGAATGCCCCCCGGGTACACGCCGTCATTGGTGGCATGGGGGCCGGTATGGTCATGAAAGACAAAGCGCCCGTCACGTCCCTTGACCAGCAGGTCGTAGCGCTCGCCGGGCGCGATGAGCAGGGTGTCGGCCTCATACGGCTGGGGCAGGTCGTGGCCGTCCTTGGCCATCACCAGGAAGGTGACGCCGTGCAGGTGCATGGAGTGCTGGGTGTACCCCATGTTGATCATCCGCAGCAGGCTGACGTCACCGGGCGGAATCTGCAGGTCCGGAATCAGTGGAGCGGCCTTGCCGTTGACCAGAAAGTAATTGGCCTTGGGCCTGTGCACCGGGTTGTTCGGGTCCTGGCGGCTGTCCCAGTCGTCCAGGATCAACGTGTGCTCGCTTTTCCAGACCCTGGCTTTGGAGTCGGCAGGCTCCACGATCAGGGCGCCGTACATACCCATGTTCAGGTGCAGGTTGGTCTGGAAATGGCAGTGGTAGGCGAAGGTGCCGGCCTCGGTCGCCACGAACTCGTAGATAAAGCTCTGGCCGGGCAGCACCTCGTCCAGGCCGTCCATGCGCTGGGCCACAGAAATGATGCCGTGAGGATGAATGGTGTGCGGCTGATCGAAGGTATTGCGCAGTGTCAGCCGCACCAGATCCCCCTGCCTGACCCGGATCTCGGGCCCCGGCACGCGCACCGGCTGGCCCGGAATCGCAAACGCCCACTGCTCTACCCGTACCCCGGGCGCGATCTCCGCGGTGATCCGGCGCACATCCAGCGTGAATTCACGGACCCGGCCGGTATACCGGCTCACTGGCACGGTGCCCACCGGTTGCCGCAGGAAGCGGTCGATCAGGCCCGGGCGGCCCAGGCCGCCGGGCGGTCCGGCCACTGTCGGACCGATCAGCGCGACAAGGACGGCAATCAGCGTAGCAAGCCGGTTCACGGGTCCTCCAGGTGGTGGCGCAGGGGCGTCCCGGCAGGCGGGGGCTCAGCGAAGAGTGACGTTCAGCGCACGGTAATGAAGCGGGTCATGCCGATCATGGCGTGCGGCTTGTGGGTGGCGGGATCAGTGACGAAGCAGGCCGCGAAGTAGGTTCCAGGCTTAAGGGTGAGGGGCACGAAATTGGCCTTCCCGGACGAAAGTACGCCGGTTCCGATGTACGAGTTAAAGTCGACGGGCGGCTCACCCTGGGCCTGATCTCCCGCTGCAAGGAACTTCATAACGTCCTCGGGGGTCTTTCCAGCTTTCAGCGGGACCAGCATCAGGAAATGGGGTTGCCTTCCATGATTAACCACTTCCCACATATGGGTTCCAGCGGTGACTTGCGTAGGTGGTAGTGCCAGGGCAAAATCTGCCAGCTGAACCATATACGCTGCTTTGGGGGCTGCTGCCGTGTTGGTCCCTTTGACCACGGTGAAGGCCTTGAAAAATCCTGTGTTGGCCAGCGCCTGAGGATTTTTTTCGGCGTTGTTGGTGCTGGTGGTCGTGAGCACGTAGTTGCCGGGCTCAAGATTGACGGTCATGGTGTAGGTGGCTTTGGGAGGCAGTTGCTGCGCACCGCCATACAGGTCTGAAGCCTTGATCATCGCCGCCTCCAGGGCAGCCATGTCTCCCTGATGGGTTTGAGATCCGAGCGCAAAGGCAGTGACCGCGCGTTTAAGGGTTTCGGCCGTCACGCCGCTTTTCAGCTTGAACAGCTGCATCTCGATGGGCGCGACGCCATCATTCTTAAAGTTCATCTGCACGAACCCTGAGGGGAGTTGTGCTGGGGCCTGGTATCCCTTGGTCGTCGCTGTGATCTCGACTGCAGGAGCCCGCTGCGCCGCCGCGTGGCCAAGCAGGCACAGGGTGAGGACCGACATGGCAAACCGAGCTTCCTTCATATAAATCTCCTTTACCTCCGATAGAACGTATGCCGCCTGCACCGGATAAATTTTCGGTGTTGCTCCAGTGGCCGTGCCAGAGAGGGCTATTGCTGGCTCGCGGCGCACGGCACCTGGTGGAATGAATGGACTTTGTCGCCACGCCTCTTGTGGCGATCGCGACGCACTTCGAACCGCACAGAGACAGATAAAGAAGAGGGCCGTAGCATTTGAATATCTGTAATCTGTCTGCCATGCTGCGAGGCGTCATGCTTTATGGCCTCACCCCTATACCAAGGACTCAGCGTTGTGACGCAGGTGCGCACCCATATTGCGGGCTTTATATCTGCTGCCCATAACCGGAGGTCGAAGCCGCCGCAAAAGCTTGAATACCGATCTGAATCAGCAATTGTTAAAAAGCTTAAATTATCTCATTTTGTGCTTGTGGATAAGAAATATCCAGGGATGCACAAGACTCGTTCATTTATACAATCTTAATCTTGCTGATACGGGGATAGAAGTAGAAGGAGGCGATGTGGGAATGGCTGGAGCCGCACCAAAGGGCTCTACGCAGCCTGATTGGCATCGGCAATTCGTCAGACGCAAACTCCACCCCAACGAACTGCGAGTCCGTAGGGTGGAGAAGAATTAAATCCGCTTTTTTGCTGGCAAAGCTTCCCGGCACAACCTGAGAATTCCAATGTGCTGCCTGCCGTAATCGATTTTGATATCGGTCGCCGGGTCGATGCTCCCCACTCAGGAATCAGACTAGCCGTGCGAGAAAGTCGATGCAAAGCGGCGCCGTTACCATCCTGTATCGAATGTCTCCGTCGACCGCCACACAGATCTGTAGCGTGCCTCCCTAGCCCCGGTTGTGAACGGGATACTACGAGGCGTGTGGTGCTCCTCGGTTCAATTGACGGAGTCCGCTCAGCGTAGCAGGGACGCGCCTCCATCCACGTAGATTTCAACGCCCGAGACATGACGCCCCAGGTCGGAGGCCAGGAACAGGCAGGTATCGGCCACATTCACGGGGTCGCCCTCACCCTCGTTCAGCGCGGGACTTCCCTGAGGCAATTCGACCTCAATCCCGATCTCCTCGGTGTGGCGCTGCTCGGTACGCTCCTGAATATTGGTGTGAATCAGCCCCGGGCAGACCGCATTACAGCGGATATTGTCCCGGCCGAGTTCCAGGGCGATCATCTTCATGAATGCGACCTGTCCGGCCTTGGAGGTGCTGTAGGCACTGGCTCCGGCAGTAGAGAACGTGCGGTTCCCGTTGACACTGCTGGTGATGATGATGCTGCCGCCACCTGCGCGCTTCAGGTGGGGCACAGCGAAGTGAACTGTCAGATAGGTGCCCTTGAGATTGATGTCGAGGGTCTTGTCCCATTCATCGGGTTGCAGTTCATCAATCGGGGTCCAGACGCCGTTGATTCCGGCGTTGGCAAACACGATATCGAGCTGCCCGAACTCACTGATGGTGGCCTCAATGGCTTTGCGGACTGATTCCGGGTCGCTGACATCGCAGTTCACGTACAGGGCCTGGGCGCCCTGGCCGCGGATTTCGTCGCGAATGCGCTCGCCTTCCTCGTCCTGAACGTCGGCCAGCACGACCCTGGCTCCTTCCTGGGCGAAACGCAGTGCCGTGCCTGCCCCGATCCCACTTGCACCGCCCGTAATGAACGCGACCTTGCCGTTTAACATGCCCATGCCACTTCCTCCCATGCCCACACCATTCAGGCAGTGTCTGTGGTGTTCTCTGCAGACACGTGCACGCTACGCCTGCAAATCGTGGCCCGCCTGATAGGTCTCTTGTGCTTCTCTTGACGCGCGCACCCGGTGCCTCCCTGCGGGCATTCGCCTACCCTGTCTGGAATGACCCTGGCTGCTACCCGCCCGCTGTACCACGAGGACCCGGCCCAGCTGACCTTCGCTGCAACCGTCCTCGACGTTCAGGCACACGAGATTGCCCTGGACGCAACTGCGTTCTACCCCGAGGGAGGTGGTCAGAACACCGACATCGGGGTCTTGCGCTGGTCAGGCACAGAGGCGCGCATGGTTGCGGCCCGCAAGGACAAGACCACCGGGGTGATCTGGCACGCGCTGGCCGGGGACCTGCCGCCGCCCGGAACCGTCGTCACCGGTGAGGTGGACGCCGCCGTGCGCTGGCGACATGCTCAGCGCCACAGCGGCGAGCACCTTCTTGCGCAGACTTTTGCCCGTGTCAATCCGGTATTTCAGGTGGCGGCCGTCAGCATGCGCAGCCCTGAGTGCACCCTGGACCTGCGCGGCGACCCGGCCGAGTCGCACGTTCGCGCTGCCGAGGCGCTGCTGAGAGAAACGCTGGGCCGCCGTGACTTGCAGCTCCACACGCCCACCGTCGCGGAAGACCAGCTCAGCTCCTATCCGCTGCGCCGCGAGACCCAGGTGCGGGGACAGGTCCGGCTGGTGATTTTTCAGGAGCCGGGCGGCGCGCCTTTCGATGTCAGTGCCTGCGGAGGCACCCACGTTCCTCGCGCCGGCCTGGCTGCCCCGGTGGTCATCCTGCGGACCGAACGTCAGAAGGCCGGGCTCACGCGGGTGGTCTTCATGGCCGGGGAAGAGGCCGCAGAGTACCTCAGCGGCGTGTACCACTCGGCCCGCACCCTGGCCCAGGGATTCAGCGTGCCGGTCGAGAGGCTGCCCGAGCGGGTGGCGGCGCTGACCGCCGAGCGCGACACCCTGCGGGTGGCGGCGGACGTACTGCGCGAACAGCTGGCCGGTGCACTGCTGGAGGCCCGGCCCCTCCAGGCGGCCGGCACGGTTCCCCTGAGGGAAATACAGCTGGACGCTCCTGAACTACTTGCTCCGCTGCTGGCCAGGGTGCCCACAGGGACCGTGGTGGTGGCGTACACCCCGCAGGGGCGCTGCGGGGTGGGAAGCGCCCTTCCAGGAGTTAATGCGGGCGAGGTGCTGCGGACGGCTCTGGCACGCGCCGGTGGCAAAGGTGGGGGCCGGGCCGAACTTGCCCAGGGCAATACCGGTGATGTGCAGCTGTTCAGCGAAGCCGTCCGCGAGACGCTGGCCGGGCTCAAGCCGGATCCCCTGCGGACTCAGATCAGCTCCTGAGCAGCTGGCCGGGGTCAGGGAACCCGGCGGAACTTGCCAGCGCTGGCGTGCCAGCTGAGCTGCATCGGACGGGTGACCAGCGAGGGGTCCACCCCGGCTGCCCTGCAGACATTCACAGCCTCAGGAGGCGGCACGGCCACCGCTGTCAGCCCCGCACCGAAGCGGGCAGGCAGGTAGCTGACCCCCAGGCTTACACCTTTCAGGCAGCTGTACGCGGGTCCGGAATAAAAATCGGCGTCCCGTAGCAATGGGATCACGGCGGCCTCGCTGGTCACGCGCCACCCCTTTGGCCCGACCCAGCCAAAGGTGGTGCGGGCCGTGCAGCGGTCCAGACGGCACCATTCGCGGTTCAGCACCAGAAGTCCCTCGCGGCTGGTCTTGGCATACAGGGCGGCGCGCACGGTCGTGAACATCCCGGATTCCGAGTGAAGCCCACGCCACTCCAGGAAATGATTGGCCGGGTCGAGAACCTGCAGTTCGAACAGGTTCTGAAGGGCGTCCCAGCCCAGCCCTTCCTTGCGGGCCCAGGCCAGCAGTGAACCCTCGCTGGGCACCAGCGGCAACGCCGCCACCGCCTGCCGGACAGCGTCCAGCATCTGGGAGCCGGGCTCGGCGGTCTGCGCCTGTCCAGCCGTCCAGCCCACGCCCAGTGCCAGCGTCAGCACATGGCTTCTTCGCACTGGTCCAGTGTAAAGGGGAGCCGGGGCAACGGAGCGGGCGCGCTCAGTCAACCCATCCGGGTAGGTCCCTGCCCGCCCCGCCGGATGCGCGACAGTCGCTCTGCGAGATATGCTGAGGTGTACATGAAACGCCAACTCACTCTGATCGGCGCAGCCCTGACCCTCAGCAGCTGCACCATGCTTACCGGCCCCACCACCCAGGATGTCACTGTTATCGGTGTCAACGACCTGCACGGCAATCTGCTGCCCACCAGCTTCCGCGTTCCTGATCCTGCCGACCGTACCAAGACCCTGACCGTTCAGGCTGGCGGCGTCGAGGCCATCGGCACTGTGCTGGCCCGCGCCCGTGCGGCCAACCCCAACACCGTGTTCGTTGGGGTTGGTGACATGACCGGCGCCAGCCCTCTGATCAGCGCCCTGCTGCGCGACGAGCCCACCATTCTGGCACTCAACGGTCTGGGCATGCAGGTCAACGTCCTGGGCAACCATGAATTCGACTATGGGATCAAGGAACTGCAGCGCTACCAGCGCGGCGGCTGTGACAGCAACGCCCCCGAGATCGCCTGTAAGTTCGACCCCACCTTCAAGGGCGCGGCCTTCAACTACATTGCTGCCAACGTGTTCGACAGCACGACCGGTCAGCGCGTGTTCCCGGCCTACAAGATCGTGAAGTCCGGCAACGCCCGCATCGCGTTCGTGGGTGCCGTGCTCAAGGACACCCCCTCGGTGGTCACCCCGAGCGGTGTGGCGGGGCTGCGCTTCGAAGACGAGGTCGCCTCCATCAACCGCGTCATGCCCGAGATCCGCCGTCAGCGCCCTGACGCCATCATCGCCCTGGTCCACCAGGGGGGCGCCAGCCGCGACACCTTCGATACCATCAACTGCAAGACCCTGACCGGCGACATCGTCAAGATTGCCCAGGGCATCGACCCTGCCGTCGGCGCCATCATGACCGGGCACACCCACCGCGGCTACAACTGCGCTGTTGCCGGTCCGACCGGCGTGGAGCGCCCGGTGATTCAGGGTGACGCTTACGGGCACCTGTTGCAGCGTCTGGACCTGACCGTGGACACCCGCCTGCACCGCCTGGTGAGCATCAAGGCCAGCAACGTTGTCGTGGATGCCAAGGAACTGCCCAAGGACGCCGCCATGACCGCTCTGGTCCAGAAGGCCAAGGGCATGACTGACCCGCTCGCGCAGCGTGTGGTGGCCACCCTGGGGGTCGAGCAGATCACCCGTACGGCTGCTCCCAACGGCGAAAGTGCTCTGGGCCGTCTGATCGCCGACAGTCAGCTGGCCGCAACCAGCGCCGCTGCAAAGGGCGGCGCCGTGGTGGCGTTCATGAACCCCGGCGGCATCCGCGCCGATCTGCCGGTCAACGTGCCCAACCCCAACCGCACCGTGACCTATGGCGACGTGTTTGCCGTACAGCCGTTCGGCAACATCCTGCAGGTAATTACCCTGACCGGCGCGCAGATCAAGGCCGCCCTGGAGCAGCAGTTCGATAACCCCGCTGCTGGCCAGAACCGCATGCTGCAGGTCAGCAAGGGCTTTACCTACACCTGGGACAACGCCAAGCCCAAGGGCGAGAAGGTCAGCGACATCCGTCTGAACGGCCAGCCGCTGGATATGAACGCCAAGTACCGTGTGGCGCTGAACAGCTTCCTGGCGGACGGCGGCGATAACTTTACCACCTTCGCACAGGGCACCGACCGCCTGGGCGGCGACCTGGACCTGGACGCCTTTCAGAACTTCCTGAAGGCCAGCCCCGCGAGCCCCGACACCACCGAGCGCGTCAAGCGCCTGAACTGAACTGTCAGGTCTACAAACAGAGGGGTGCCCAGACGGGTGCCCCTCTCTTTTTTTCTATGACGGCAAAGGGAGCTTGACGAGGCGCTCCTCGAGATCCAGCAAGTAGGGTTCGGGATCACGCCGGAAGCGTAACTGCTTGCGGCGCCGCTCATGGCGCC